>NZ_JBEXFB010000015.1:0-65161 GCF_040606575.1 Streptomyces sp. NPDC005402 | reverse complement strand
ACGAGACCACGCCCCTCACTGCGACCGGCCCGCCCGGCAGGATCGTTCTGCGGAAGCCCGGGCGACAGCTTGAAGGTTGGGCACCCCTCCCCCGGCCGGGGGCGGCCCCGATGCTCACACCCACCTGCACGAGACCAACGAGAGCACGACCCTCACTGCGACCGACCTGCCCGGCGGAAACGCCTGCGGGGACGCGGCCGACGGCTGGACGGTCGAGCTCGTGACGCCGCCAGCGGGTTACGACGTCCCGCGCACAGCAACCGCGAGATCCGCGAGGGCATCGCCCCCGCCCCGACCGCCCCGCTCGCCGGGGCCGCACCCGCGCGCGCAACCAGCACACCGCCACGGACCTACGGCACCCGCCCCGCCTACCGGGACCGCTCACCGCGCACGCACGCACACACACCCAACGACCGAACCGCCGAGCACCCCACACCCTCCGCGAACCAAGGCACCACCCCCCTCGCAGCGACCCCACCAGCAGGGTCGCCCCCTCACCCCACCGCCGGATCGTCGAATCGCTTCACCCGATCCTGCATAACCCATTGACGACCTTCAAAGCCGACACATACGTTCCTTCGTCGAAGCGCTTCGACAGGGGTCGTCGAATCGAGTCGATTCGACGACCCCTGCGCGGCGCCCGGCCCGAAGCAACCATCCGACTCCCCGGAGGTACGGGATGTTGACGGCACGACGGCGTGTGGTGGCGACCGCGGTGGTCCTGACCGGATCGCTGCTGATGACCGCCTGCGGAAACTCCGACAGCGGGTCCTCCGACGGCAAGACACTGCGGCTGTGGCACTACGAGGGCCCGGACAGTGCGATGGGCATCGCCTGGAAGGAGGCGATCAAGGAGTTCGAGGCCACGCACCCCGGTGTGAAGGTGGAGTTCGAGGAGAAGAGCTTCGACCAGATCCAGAAGACCGCCCCGATGGTCCTCAACTCCTCGGACGCGCCCGACCTCATGGAGTACAACAAGGGCAACGCGACCGCGGGCCTGCTCTCCAAGCAGGGCCTGCTGACCGACCTCACGGAAGAGGCCACCAAGCGCGGCTGGGACAAGAAGCTCAGCCCCAGCGTCCGCACGACGAGCCTCTACGACACCAACGGCGTGATGGGCTCCGGCAAGTGGTACGGCGTCCCCAACTACGCCGAGTACACGATGGTCTATTACAACAAGGACCTCTTCAAGAAGTACGGCATCGCCGAGCCGAAGACGCGCGCCGAACTGACCGCCGCGATGGACAAGTTCGTCGACAACAAGGTCACCCCCCTCGCCAACGGCGGCGCCGCCTACCCCGCCCAGCAGTACCTCTACCAGCTGGCGCTGTCGAAGGCCGACCGCTCGTGGGTCGACGCCTACCAGCTCTACAAGGGCAAGACCGACTTCCACGACGCGGCCTGGACCTACGGCGCCCAGACCTTCGCCGACTGGGTGAAGAAGGGCTACTTCAGCAAGTCCTCCAGCGGCCAGAACGAGGAGGCCGCCGGTGTCTCCTTCACCTCCGGCAAGACGCCGATCCTGTTCTCCGGCAGCTGGTGGTACGGCCGCTGCAAGACGGACAACAAGTTCGACTGGGGCACCTTCCGCTGGCCAGACTCGCAGCTCACCCTCGGCTCCGGCGGCAACCTCTGGGTCGTACCGCAGGGTTCGAAGAACAAGGACCTCGCCTACGACTTCATCGACATCACCATGTCGAAGAAGATCCAGAACCTGCTCGGCAACTCCGGCGGTGTCCCGGTCGCGGCTGACGCCTCCGCCATCACCGACCCGCAGTCGAAGACCCTGATCGACGACTTCAACACCCTCTCGAAGAACGACGGCCTGGCCTTCTACCCCGACTGGGCGGTCCCCGGCTTCTACGACGTCCTCGTCTCCGAGACCCAGAAGCTGATCACGGGCAGCGAGAAGCCCGACGGCTACCTCAGCGATCTCCAGGAGGCCTACGACAAGGGCGCGCCGAAGCAATGACGGCGACCGTCGAACGCGGTGCGCGGTCGGTCGGCAAGGGCAGCGCCCCCCGGCCGCCGCGCCGCCCGCGCGACTCCTACACCCTCTTCCTCCTGCCGGGCGCCCTCGCCTTCCTCGCGATCATCGTCCTGCCGTTCGTGATGAACACGTACGTGAGCTTCACGGACTGGCAGGGCGTGGGCTCCCCCGAGTGGTCGGGGCTCGCCAACTACCGCGAGCTGATGGACGATTCCGAGTTCTGGGCGTCCTTCCGGCACAGCCTGTTCATGGTCGTCGCGATGGCGGCGATCCCCACGGTCCTCGGACTCGTCCTGGCCGCCGCCCTGTTCGACTACGTCGGCAAGCACTTCGGCACCCGGATCGCCGCCGTCCTGCGCGCCTGCTTCTACCTCCCCCAGGTCCTGCCGATCGCGGTCGCCGGCATCGTCTGGAGCTGGATCCTCGCCCCCGACAACGGCTCCCTCAACGCCCTCCTCAAAGCGATCGGCCTCGGCAGCTGGCAGCAGGACTGGCTCGGCGACCCCGATCTCGCCCTCTACAGCGTCATGGGCGTCATGGTCTGGGTCCAACTGGGCTTCCCGCTGGTCGTCTTCATGGCCGGCCTGCAACGCGTGGACCCACAGCTGTACGAGGCGGCCGAGCTGGACGGCGCCGGCTGGTGGCGCCGCTTCTGGCACATCACGCTGCCGCAGGTCCGCCCGGAGATCTACGTCGTCCTGACCTGGTGCTCGATCGCCGCGCTCAAGGTGTTCGGCGCGGTGTACGTCCTGACCAAGGGCGGGCCCGGCGGCGCCACCGACGTGCCCTCCTACTTCTCCTTCACCACGTTCTTCGAGAAGACGCAGGTCGGTTACGGCGCCGCGATCTCCACCGTGCTGACGGTGCTCATCCTCGCGCTCTCCCTGATCGGTCTGCGGCTCCAGGAGAGGACCGACTCATGACCACCGCCCTGCGCCGCTACCCGGTCCTGATCGCCCTGTGCCTAGCTGCGCTCTTCATGGTCGTGCCCTTCCTCATCGTCACGGTCAACGCCTTCAAGTCCCCGACCGAGTACGCCCAGCACGGCCCCCTGAGCCTCCCCGACGGCTTCTACACGAACGGCATCGAGGACTTCTGGGAACGCGTCGACTTCGGCCGGAAGCTCCTCAACTCGGTACTGATCAGCGGCTCGGTGGCGGTACTGGCCGTGGTCCTGTCGGTCCTCAACGCCTACGCGATCGGCATCGGCCGGATCAAGGGCCGCACCTGGGTCCTCGCCTTCTTCGTCCTGGCGAACATGCTGCCGCAGGAGGCGCTGGTCTACCCGGTCTACTACCTGAGCAAGGAAGTCGGCCTCTACGACACCAGGTTGAGCGTGATCATCGTGTTCACGGTGATCCAGGCGGCGTTCGGCACGTACCTGCTCTCCGCGGTGCTCGGCCAGTTCCCCCGCGAGATCCTGGAAGCGGCCCGGATCGACGGCGCGAACAAGTGGCAGGTGCTGTGGCGGATCGTCGTCCCCGTCAGCCGTCCCACCCTCGGCGTGCTGCTGGTCTTCTTCTTCATCTGGACCTGGAACGAGTTCCTGCTCCCCCTGGTCATGCTGATCTCCAACGACAACCAGACGGTGTCGGTGGCTCTCGGCGTCCTTCAGGGCCAGCGCCTGATGGACGCCACGATGACCAACGCGGCCGCCCTGCTCGGCGTCCTCCCCGCGATCGTGTTCTTCCTCGTCTTCCAGCGAACCCTCACCCGCGGTATCGCCGTGGGAGCGGTCAAATGACCGCCTGCCGTGGGTGCCGTGAATTGACATCTCTCCTCTCTCCGAGGAGACGCTCCGACTCCGCGACGCTACGCGACGCTCCTTCGAAGCCTTCCTGCTTCACCACCGACCGCCCCGTCCGGAAGGATCTTCCGTTGAGGTCTTACACCGGCTCCACAGGCCGACACCGCCAGCCCGGCGGCCAAAAGGTTACGTGCCGCGTTCGTGTCCCGGTCGTGGGTCACGCCGCAGCTCTCACACGTCCAAACACGGACGTTCAAGGGAAGATGCTCACGGATGAGGCCGCAACCCGAGCATGCCTTACTGCTTGGGTGCCAGCGGTCAACGGCGATCAGTTCCCGCCCGTACCAGTCACACTTGTACTCCAGCATGCTCCGCAATTCGGCCCACGACGCATCCGAAATCGCACGCGCGAGTCTCCGGTTCTTGAGCATGTGCCGCACTGTCAAGTCCTCGATCACGATCAGTTGGTTCTCCTGAACGAGACGAGTAGTCACTTTGTGCAAGTGATCCCTGCGCCGGTCGGCAATGCGCACATGCACCCGTGCGACCTTGAGCCGAGCCTTCTCCCGATTCTTACTCCCCTTCTGCTTGCGCGCCAGTTCACGCTGTGCCCGTGCCAACCGGGTTCGCTCGCGCTTTTCCTGCTTCGGATTCGTGATCTTTTCACCAGTCGACAGGGTGAGCAGACTGGTGATTCCCGCATCGATTCCAATTCGACCTGTGGCTTCTTCGGCTGTTACGGCGTCCTCACAGAGCAGGGACACGAACCAGCGTCCCGCCGCATCTCGGGAGATGGTCACAGTGGACGGCTGGACCTCCGCAGGCAGCGGCCGGGACCAGACAATGGCGAGCGGGTCACTCATCTTGGCCAGAAACAGTTCACCACCGCGCCAGCGGAAGGCGGCCCTCGTGTAGGTCGCCGAAGGACGCGACCTCTTGCGCGACTTGAACCGCGGATACTTCGCCCGCTTGTCGAAGAACGCCTGGAAGGCGAGTTGAAGATGCCGCAGAGCCTGCTGCAACGGCACCGAGGACACCTCGCGCAGGAAGGCCTCCTCTTCGCCGGCCTTGAGCACCGTCAATGCGCGATCCGTGGCCGGATAACCGACCCGCTCCCCGCGCAGGGTGTACGCCTCCGAGCGAAGCCGCAAGGCCCAGTTGTACACATAGCGAACGCAACCGAAGGTGCGTGTCAGCTCCGCCGCTTGCTCACTGCTGGGATAACAGCGGTACTTGAACGCCCGCTTCACCTGCCGCTTCACGCTTACACGCTACCGGCATCACCGTGTAAGCGTCTTGCGTTTCGGGAGACTCCCCGGCCAGGAAGCCAGACCATCCCGGGAGGTAGCAAGTGAAGTTCACCGACGGCTACTGGCTGTTGCGCGAGGGCGTCACCGCGGCGCATCCGGCCCAGGTCCACGAGGTCGCCGCAGCGGACGGCCGGCTGGACATCCTCGCGCCGACCCAGCCCATCCGCCGCCGCGGCGACCTGTTGAAGGGACCGGTCGTGACGATCAGCGCCCATGCCCCGATACCCGACGTCATCGGCGTCACCTTCACCCACTTCGAGGGCGAGCAGCCGCAGGGCCCCCAGTTCGAGGTGCGTAAGGAGGACTTCACCGCGCACACGGAGTACGACGAGGAGCACGCCACCCTCACCTCCGGCGCCCTGTCGGTCCGGGTGGCCCGCACGGACACCTGGCAGGTCGACTTCCTCGCGGACGGCCGGCTGCTGACCGGCAGCGGCCCCAAGGGCATGGGCATCATGCGGGACGCCTCGGGCGCCCACTACCTGCGCGAGCAGCTCGGCCTCGGCGTGGGCACCTCGGTCTACGGCCTCGGCGAACGCTTCGGGCCGCTGGTCAAGAACGGCCAGGTCGTCGACATCTGGAACGCCGACGGCGGCACCGCCACCGAACAGGCCTACAAGAACGTCCCGTTCTACCTCACGGACGCGGGCTACGGCGTCTTCGTCGACCACCCGGGCAAGGTCTCCTTCGAGGTCGGCTCGGAAGCCGTGTCACGCGTCCAGTTCAGCGCGGAGACCCAGGAGCTGACGTACTACGTCATCTACGGGCCCTCCCCGAAGGAGATCATCCGCAAGTACACGGCCCTCACCGGCCGCCCGGCCCTCCCGCCCGCCTGGTCCTTCGGCCTGTGGCTGTCGACGTCCTTCACGACGTCGTACGACGAGGAGACCGTCACGTCCTTCATCGAGGGCATGCGGGAACGCGAACTCCCCCTGTCCGTGTTCCACTTCGACTGCTTCTGGATGCGCGAGTTCAACTGGTGCGACTTCCAGTGGGATCCGCGGGTCTTCCCCGACCCGGAGGGCATGCTGGCCCGGCTGCACGAGCGCGGTCTGCGGGTCTCCGCGTGGATCAACCCGTACATCGCCCAGCGTTCGCCCCTGTTCGCGGAGGGCAAGGCGCTCGGCCATCTCCTCAGGCGTCCCGACGGCAGCGTCTGGCAGTGGGACCTGTGGCAGCCCGGCATGGCCCTGGTCGACTTCACCAGCCCGGCCGCCCGCGACTGGTACGCCTCCAAGCTGGAGGCGCTCCTCGCACAGGGCGTGGACTGCTTCAAGACCGACTTCGGCGAACGCGTACCGCTGGACGTGGAGTGGTCCGACGGCTCCGACCCGGAGCGGATGCACAACTACTACACCTACCTCTACAACCGGACCGTCTTCGACGTGCTGCGCAAGCACCGCGGCGAACAGGAGGCGGTCGTCTTCGCCCGCTCGGCGACGGCGGGCAGCCAGCAGTTCCCGGTGCACTGGGGCGGCGACTGCGAGGCCACGTACGAGTCGATGGCGGAGTCTTTGCGCGGCGGCCTGTCCCTCGGCCTGTCCGGCTTCGGCTTCTGGAGCCACGACATCGGCGGCTTCGAGGGCACCCCGACCCCTGCTCTGTTCAAACGCTGGCTGGCCTTCGGCCTGCTGTCCTCCCACAGCCGCCTGCACGGCAGCTCCTCCTACCGCGTGCCGTGGCTGTTCGACGAGGAATCCGTCGACGTACTGCGGCACTTCACCCGCCTCAAACTGCAGCTGATGCCCTACCTCTACGAGGCCGCGCACACCGCCCACACCGAGGGCGTGCCGGTGATGCGGGCGATGGTCCTGGAGTTCCCGGACGACCCCGGGTGCGCGCACCTGGAGCGCCAGTACATGCTCGGCCCCGACCTGCTGGTCGCGCCCGTGTTCAACGACGAGGGCGAGATCTCCTACTACGTCCCCGAAGGCACCTGGACCCACTTCGTGACCGGCGAGACGGTGACCGGACCGCGCTGGGTGCGCGAGAAGCACGACTTCATGAGCGTGCCACTGCTGGTACGGCCCGGCGCGGTGATCCCGGTCGGCGCGGTGGACGACCGGCCCGACTACGACCACGCCGACGGGGTGACCCTGCGGGCGTACGGCCTCGGGCGGGGCGAACAGGTCACGGTACGGGTCGGCGAGGCCGTCTTCACCGTCGTACGCGAAGGGGACACGCTGCGGGCGTCCTGCACCGACCCTTCGGCGTCCTGGGGCCTGGCGGCCGGGGACAGGGCGGCGCGGGCGCGGGCCGGCACCGGTTTCCTCTCCCTGGAGCTGGGCTGATGGTGAAGATCACGGATGTGGCGCGGCGGGCCGGGGTCTCCCCCAGCACCGTCTCCTACGCCCTCAGCGGCAAGCGCCCGATCTCCGAGGAGACCCGGCAGCGGGTCGAGGCGGCCATCCGCGAACTGGGCTACCGCCCGCACGCGGGCGCCCGCGCCCTGGCCGGCAGACGGTCCAACGTCCTGGCCCTGGTCGTGCCCCTGCGGCCGGGGATCCACGTCCCGACCGTGATGCAGTTCGCGGTGTCCGTGGTGACCACCGCCCGCCGCCACGACCACGACGTGCTGCTGCTCACCCAGGAGGAGGGTGAGGACGGGCTGACGCGGGTCGCGGACACGGCGCTGGTCGACGCGCTGATCGTGATGGACGTCCAACTGGACGATCCCCGGCTGCCGTTGCTGCGGTCCCTGGACCTGCCGTCCGTGCTCATCGGCTTCCCCGCCTCCCCGGAGGGCCTGACCTGCGTCGACCTCGACTTCAGGGCGGCGGGCGAGGCGTGCGTGGAGCATCTGGCACGACTGGGTCACCGGTCGGTGGCCCTGGTCGGTTCCCCGCCGGAGGTGTACGTGCGCCGGACGGCCTTCGCCCAGCGGGTGGTCCAGGGCTTCACGGCCGCCGCCGACCGCAGCGGCATGTCGTCGGCCGTGCACCCCTGCGAGCCCGGCGCGGCCCGCGAGGTCGCCGAGCGACTCCTGCGCGAACAGCCCGCGTTGACGGGAGTGGTCGTCCACAACGAGGCCCTGCTCGAGCCATTGCTCGACGCCTTCGAACAACTCGGCCTACGCGTCCCGGCCGACCTGTCCCTCACCGCCATCTGCCCCGACGAACTCGCCGAGTCGGTCCGCGTCCCCATCACCTCGGTGGCGCTGCCCTCGGCGGAGGTGGGCGCGCGGGCCGTGGAGCTCCTGATGAAGAAGCTGGACGGGACGACCGTACCGGAGTCGACGTTGTTGCCTCCTCGGATGACGGAGCGGGCGAGTACGGGGCGGCGGACGGTTTCCTGACCCGCGACCCGAGGCGGCACGGAGAAGGCCCGCACTCGGTCGAGTACGGGCCTTCCCCGCCGGAACCTACGGCTCCTCGACCAGGAACCTGACGCTGTCCACGACGAATTCGCCGTAGTGGAGAGCCGACCCGACGGCCTCCATCCGCTGGTACTGGGCCGAGGACAGCGAACCGTCAGGGGCGTACACGACGGCCTTCAGCAGCACCCGGAACGCCAGGTCCGGAGTGCAGCGGCGAGCGCACTCGACCAGCGCGCGGCGCACCTCGGCGTCCAGGAACTCCACCCGCTCGATCTCGGCGACGACCGCGTCCCGGTGGGCGATGCCGTCCTCGATATCGGCTCCGGCCAGCGGGCGCACGTCCGCTTTCGCGGCCAGCCGCGACGCGCACAGGTCGATGACCGTCCGCGTCCACTCGGCACCCGTGATCCGCTCGAAGCTCGGTATGTACTGCGTCCCGGCCGTCCACAGCACCTCCAGCGTCTTTGAGGGAAGGTGGTCGAGAAGGGCCCGGGCATCACGCTGTACCGCCAGGACCTCCTCGTCGCTCTCCTCCTCCAGGTGTTTCGCGACGACATCGGCGGCCGTGGGCCCGTCGTAGATCCAGTCCTGATGGAAGAAGCCCATCACCCAGGGGACACCGAACTCGAACTCGGTGAAGCGCTGCACTGTTGGTTGACCCCTTACTTCGAAGAGTTTTGTGGGTTACCTGTGGGAAACGTGTGAAGCCCGGGGCTGCCCTGGTCAGGACAGGACATGACGAAGGCCCCGCAGCCGTGAAGCTGCGGGGCCTTCGCCCACATGGGGTTGCCTCCCGGAAGAGGCGAGTGGAGATGGCGGGAATCGAACCCGCGTCCAACGGTGCAGAACCAGGGCTTCTCCGTGTGCAGTTCGCTGCGATTTTCTCGGCCCCGGCGATCACGCGAACAAGTCGCCGACGGGCCCAGTCACTGTTTGGTTTCCCATTGAACCCCGTGACCGGGCTCAATGGTTTAGTCCCCTAGATTATGCCAGGATCCGGGTCGGGAACACTCCCGGGCTGACACCCGTTAGGGCCTTCACTCACTGCTTATTAGGCAGCGAGGGCGAAGGCGCGGGAATCGCTCTTGGAATTGGCGATTATTGGTTGCGACATATGGTTTACGAGATCATTGCCGCTTCCTCGACACGCTTCCCCTGCCTCAACAGCCGCTGTCGAAACCGATCATCCCCATGTTTTGTTTTCAATGCGCCCACCGACCGCGGCCGGTGTTGACACCATCGTACGTGACCAACGTACGCCGATGCCACCGTATTCCGGGCGGTCCGGCCTACTGGCCCCGCTCCTTGCGCTTCACCGCCGCGATCGCGCGGTCCGACTCCCGGCGGTCCTGCTTCTCCCGCAGCGTCTGCCGCTTGTCGTACTCCTTCTTGCCTCGCGCGAGGGCGATCTCGGCCTTGGCCCGGCCATTGGTGAAGTACAGGGCGAGGGGCACGATCGTGTGACCCGTCTCCTGGGCCTTCGTCTCCAGCTTGTCGATCTCCTCGCGGTGCAGCAGCAGCTTGCGCTTGCGGCGCGCGGAGTGGTTGGTCCAGCTGCCCTGGCTGTACTCGGGGATGTGGGCGTTGTGCAGCCACGCCTCACCGCCGTCGATCTGGACGAAGCCGTCGGCCAGCGAGGTGCGCCCCTGACGCAGCGACTTCACCTCGGTCCCGGTGAGCACGATCCCGGCCTCGTAGGTGTCGATGATCGCGTAGTCGTGCCGGGCCTTCTTGTTCTGGGCGACCAGCTTCCGCTTGCCGCCCTTCTCGCCGTCCTGTGCCTTGCCGCCCCCGCCACCCTGCTTCGGCTGGGACTCCTTCGGTACGTACATTCCCTTGCTCATAGTGCTGCCATTTTCGCACCAGGGAGGGGGGCGGAGACCAGTGCTTATCCGGTGGACGGTCGGGCCCGGGGGCGACCGTCTAGTCGCCCAGCCCCCCGAGCACCTTCTCCGCCTGCTGAAGGCCCCGGTCGTCCGCCTCCAGATCAGGCGTGATCCCCCGCCCGTCGACCCCTCGCCCCGACGGAGTCCGGTAGTGCCCCACGGTCAGCTCGGCCACCGACCCGCCCGGCAGCGGGCTGGGCATCTGCACGGACCCCTTGCCGAACGTCCGCGACCCCACGACCACCGCCCGCCCCCGGTCCTGAAGGGCCCCGGTGAGAAGCTCGGCCGCGCTCATCGTGCCGCCGTCGACCAGCGCGACCAGCGCCCTGCTCGTGTCCCCGCCGGGCTCGGCGTGCAGCGCCTGCTGCGACCCGTCGACGTCGTAGGTGGCCACCAGTCCGCCGTCGAGGAAGGCGGACGCCGTGGTGACGGCCTCGGTGACCAGCCCGCCGGAGTTCCCGCGCAGGTCGAGGATGATCCCGCCGCCGGCCGGAGCGTCCCGTACGGCGTCACCGACCTCGTCCCCGACGCCCTTGGTGAACGAGTCGATCCTGATGACGGTGATCCCGCCGGCGAGTTCTCGGACGGCGACCGAGTCGGTGGACAGCCGGGCTCGCCGGACGGTCCGCGTCCACGCGTGTGTGCCGCGCTCCAGGCCCAGCCGGACCGCCGTACCGGCGGCCGCGTCCGTGGCGTCGCCGCGCAGTAAAGAGACCACCTCGGTGACCGGATGCCCGTCCACCCGCTCCCCGTCGACAGTGCGCAGCCGGTCGCCCTCACGGATCCCGGCGGCCGCCGCGGGCGAGTCCGAGCTCACCCGGGTCACCTCGATACGGCCGTCCCGCTCGCGCCGCGCCCACAGGCCGACGCCGGTGTACCGGCCGTCGAGGGCCTCCTCGAACTCCTCGTACTCGCCCCGGGAGTAGACGGCTCCCCAGCGGTCCCCGCTGCGGCTGACGGCACGCTCCGCGGCCTCGGTGGGGGACTTGCCGTCGGCCAGGGCCTCCTCGGCCGCCTCGGTCACGTCCTCGTGGTGACCGGCGGGGGCTGCCGAACGGGCCGTGTCCGACGGGGACTTCCGGTCGCCGCCGTCGGCCTCGGGGAAGGAACCGGTCGCCGCGCCGGCCACCAGCACGCTCGCGAACACCAATGTCAGGGCCGCCCCGCGGCCGATGCGGCGGGGCTGACAGAACAGATCTCGGCCCGACATGCCGGTGAGTCTAGGACAACGCAAGAGGGCCGCACGGCCGGTTGACCGTACGGCCCTCTTGGCATGTGTCACACCTTCAGGTACTTGCGCAGCGCGAAGAACGCGGCCAACGCCGGCATCAGCACGCTCGCGGCCAGGATGAGCGGCAGCTTCGTCAGGACGGCGTCCCAGCCCACGAAGTTGATCAGGTTGAGCTTCGTGGCCAGGGCCATGCCGTGGTCGACGGTGAAGTACCGGCCGACCACCAGGAAGACACAGGCGAGCCCGCCGCCGATCGCACCGGCGACGGCGGCCTCCATGATGAACGGCGCCTGGATGTAGAAGCCGGACGCGCCCACCAGCCGCATGATCCCGGTCTCCCGCCGACGGCTGAACGCCGAGACGCGCACCGTGTTGACGATCAGCAGCAGGGCGACGATCAGCATGAGCGCCATGACGCCGAGCGCGGCCCGGTTCATCAGGTTCAGCATCGTGAAGAGGTTGTCCAGGATGCCCTTCTGGTCCTGCACGGACTGCACGCCGTCACGGCCGTTGAAGGCGGTCGCGATGACCTGGTACTTCTCCGGGTCCTTCAGCTTGATCCGGTACGACTCCTGCATCTGGTCCGGGGTGAGGGACGCGGCCAGCGGGGAGTCGCCGAACTGCTCCTTGTAGTGCTTGTACGCCTCGTCCTGCGACTCGTGGATGACCGTCTCGACGACCGACATCTTCTTCAGGTCGGAGAGGATGTCCTTCTTCTGGTCCTCGGTCACCGCGCCCTTGGCGCAGTTGGGGTCCGACTCGGCGTCGCTCTTGTTGCAGAGGAAGATCGAGACGTTGACCTTGTCGTACCAGTAGCCCTTCATGGCACCGACCTGGTCGCTCATCAGGAGCGACCCGCCGAACAGGGCGAGCGACAGGGCGACGGAGACGATGACGGCGAAGGTCATCGTCAGGTTGCGACGGAGACCGACACCGATCTCGGAGAGTACGAACTGGGCGCGCATGGCGTCTTCTTCAGGCCTTTCCGGGGACTCTACGAACGGCGGTCAGTGCTGGTAGCCGTAGACGCCGCGTGCCTGGTCGCGGACGAGGCGGCCCTTCTCCAGCTCGATGACGCGCTTGCGCATCTGGTCCACGATGTTCTGGTCGTGCGTCGCCATCAGCACGGTCGTGCCCGTCCGGTTGATCCGGTCGAGCAGCTTCATGATGCCGACGGAGGTCTGCGGGTCGAGGTTGCCGGTGGGCTCGTCGGCGATCAGCAGCTTGGGCCGGTTCACGAAGGCCCGCGCGATGGCCACGCGCTGCTGCTCACCGCCGGACAGCTCGCCGGGCATCCGGTCCTCCTTGCCGCCGAGCCCGACGAGGTCGAGCACCTGCGGCACGGACTTGCGGATCTCGCCGCGCGACTTGCCGATGACCTCCTGCGCGAAGGCCACGTTCTCGGCGACGGTCTTGTTCGGCAGCAGCCGGAAGTCCTGGAACACCGTCCCCAGCTGGCGCCGCATCTGCGGCACCTTCCAGTTGGACAGGCGCGCGAGGTCCTTGCCGAGGACGTGCACCTGCCCCTGGCTGGTCCGCTCCTCGCGGAGCACCAGCCGCAGGAAGGTGGACTTTCCGGAGCCGGAGGACCCCACGAGGAACACGAACTCGCCCTTCTCCACTTCCAGGGAGACATCCCTGAGTGCGGGGCGGGTCTGCTTGGGGTAGACCTTGGATACGTTGTCGAATCGGATCACGGATGCACCACGGTAGGCCGGGGGTAGATGAGCGTGACCATACGCGAACCGGGTGCGCGAGCGCAGGCGCCGGTTCGGGTTGCGTATCGGATGGGCGGTTTTGTGCCGACCTGGTAACCCACCCTTCGGCAGCGCACAGGCGACCCCCAGCGGAACCTGGCACAGTAGGGAGGGGAACGTTCTCCGCCCCGGAGGCGTTCTCCCCGTGGAACGTATTCGCAAGAAGGGTGACGCGCATGACGTACGACCGCCTGGTGTGCGCAAACTGCGCGGCACCCGTGAGCGAGGGCCGGTGCCCGGTGTGCCGCGCGAACCGTGAGCGGCTGGAGCAGGAGAGCCCCTTCGCGGGCATGAACCCGATGGCCCTGATCGCCCTGCTCGCGGTCCTGATCGCAGCGTTGGCCCTGCTGGCGCACCAGACCGCGTAGGCGGCGCCGAGGACATACGAAGGGCCCGGAGCCGACAGGCTCCGGGCCCTTCGTCGTACAGCATGCGCACGCTAGGCGGGCACGTGACTACCGGACGTCACCGTCAGGCGGCGGCGCCACCGCGGCCGCCGGCGAGGCGCGGAAGAACACGGAAGCCGACACCGCCGGCGATCATCGTGGCGGCACCGATGATCAGGAACGCGGTCTGACCGGCACCGGTCTCGGCGAGCTCCTGGCCGTTGCCCTGGGCCGACGTGTTGGACGTGGTGTCCGTGCCGGTCTCGGTGAGGGCCGAGGAGCCCTCCTCCTGGGTGGAGGCGTTGGAGCCGCCGTCGGGGTTGGTGTTGCTGTTGCCACCCCCGGCGTTGCCGTTTCCGTTGCCGTTCCCATTCCCGTTGCCGTTCCCGTTACCCGGGGCGGTCGGGTCCTCCGTGGGCTCGGTGGGCTCCTCGGTGGGGTCCGTCGGGTCGTCCGTCGGGTCCTCGGTGACCGGCGGTGTCACCGGAGTGGTCGGCAGCTCGGTCGCCGGGTCCGTCGGGAGCTCGGTGACCGGCGGCGTGGTGGGCGGGTCGGGAGTGGGCGTGGGCGTGCTGCATTCAAGGCCCAGGAACCCGCAGTCGTCGGCGGATGCGACGCCGGCGGCCGTCAGCGAGGCGCCGGCCGCGATCACGGCACCGGCTGCTATGCGCGCGATCCGGATGCGCGTCTTCTTCGTCATGTGGTTGCTACCCCCAGTAGCTCATCGTCAATGAGGCGGCGCTCGGGGCCGTGATCGACGGGAGAAGGTAGCTGTTGCTCAAGTCCCCCGGTTCACATGCGCCCCAGAGATACGCATGCCGCGCTTCACCCTTCCCATTTTTCAAAGCAACGTCAAGGCCGTTGCGGGCGCGATGTCCTGGTAAGCGCTCTTTGCCGGGGAAAGCGGTCTGTGAGTGTGATGTAAAACCCAGACATAAAGCAAACTGCCGCCCGCTGGGCGGCAGTTGCAGAACGATGGTCAAGTCGACAAAGTTACTTCTCCTGCTGCTTGCGCCAGCGAATTCCGGCCTCGAGGAAGCCGTCGATCTCACCGTTGAACACAGCCTCGGGGTTGCCGACCTCGAAGTCGGTGCGCAGGTCCTTGACCATCTGGTACGGGTGCAGGACGTACGAACGCATCTGGTTGCCCCAGGAGTTGCCGCCGTCGCCCTTGAGGGCGTCCATCGCGGCCTGCTCCTCCTGGCGGCGCCGCTCCAGCAGCTTGGCCTGGAGGACGTTCATCGCGCTCGCCTTGTTCTGGATCTGCGAGCGTTCGTTCTGGCAGGAGACGACGATGCCGGTGGGGAGGTGGGTGAGGCGCACGGCGGAGTCGGTGGTGTTGACGCCCTGGCCGCCGGGACCGGACGACCGGTACACGTCCACGCGCAGCTCGGACTCGTCGATCTCGATGTGGTCGGTCTGCTCGACCACGGGAAGGATCTCCACCCCCGCGAAGGAGGTCTGCCGGCGCCCCTGGTTGTCGAAGGGCGAGATGCGCACGAGCCGGTGGGTGCCCTGCTCGACGGACAGGGTGCCGTAGGCGTACGGCACCTGCACGGCGAAGGTGGTCGACTTGATGCCGGCCTCTTCGGCGTACGACGTCTCGTAGACCTCGGTCTTGTAGCCCTTCTGCTCCGCCCAGCGCAGGTACATCCGCTGCAGCTTCTCGGCGAAGTCGGCGGCGTCGACACCACCGGCCTCGGCGCGGATGTTGACGAGCGCCTCACGGGAGTCGTACTCGCCGGAGAGGAGGGTCCGCACCTCCATCTCGTCGAGCGCCTTCTTGACGGCGACGAGCTCGGACTCGGCCTCGGCACGGGTGTCCGGGTCGTCCTCCTCCTCGGCCATCTCGAACAGCACGGAGAGGTCGTCGATGCGGCCGCGCAGCGCGTCCGCCTTCCTGACCTCCGCCTGGAGGTGGGACAGCTTGCTGGTGATCTTCTGCGCCTCGTCCGGGTTGTCCCACAGGGACGGCGCGGCCGCCTGCTCCTCGAGCACGGCGATGTCTGCCCTCAGCTTGTCGAGGTCCAGAACGGCCTCGATCGACTCCATGGTCGAGGAGAGGGACTTGAGCTCTTCGGATACATCGACGACTGCCACGCCCTCCAGCCTAACGGCTGTGGCAACCGACGTCGGTCGTCCCCCGGACCGCCGTCTCCTCAGGGGGAGGCGGGCGCCGAGTTCTGCGTGTCCTGCGGTGACGCTCCCGCGTCGTCGCCCGAGGTGGCCGCCCAGATACCGACGCCCGCCGCGGCCGCCAGCACCACCGCCGCGGCCCCGACGGCCAGCCGGCGCCGCCGCGTGGCCGCCCGATGCCGAGCCGAACCCGGGCGGGGCGCACCCGCGGGCCGGGGCACCCGGGCGGTCCCCCGCGCGCCTCCGGCCAGCTCGTCGGGCGCCGGCACCCTCATCGACGTGTGCGTGTCCCGGTTGGAGTCGGCGGGCTTCGCCCCCGGCACCAGCGGCACGGCCCCTCGCCGCACCGGCCGCCCGGAGGACACCGCCTCCCCGTCGGAGGCCGCCGTCGGCGCCTCCCCGTCCCGCTCCTCCTCCTGCTCCCCGTCCGGCTCGTCCACGTCCAGCGGGGGCATCCCGGCCAGCAGGGGCAGCAGCTCCCGCAGCCGCACGCCGAGCTCGGACGCGCGCAGACGTGAGGCCGGCGCCTTCGCCAGGCACTGCACGATGAGCTGCCACAGCTCGTCGGGGATTCCCGGGAGCGGAACGACCGTCTCCGTCACATGCCGGCGCAGCACCGCTCCGGGATGCCCGCCTCCGAACGGCGTGAACCCGGCCAGCAGTTCGTACAGGACGGTCGCGAGGGCGTAGATGTCCACGGACGCCCGCGGCGGCAGCCCCTCGACGATCTCCGGCGCCAGATAGTCCGGGGTACCGATGATCTTCGTGGCCCGGGTCCGCCGCGGCGAGTCGATGAGCTTGGCCACACCGAAGTCGGTCAGCAGAGCGGGGTGCGCGCCGCCGGGGCCCAGCGGCCCCTGCATGTCGAGCAGGATGTTCTCCGGCTTCACGTCCCGGTGCACGACCCCCGTCGCGTGCGCGGCGGCCAGGCCGTCCGCGACATCCGCCACGATCGCCACCGCCGCCTCGGGCGCGAGCCGCTTCTCCCGGTCGAGCCGGGTGCGCAGATCCGTCCCCCGGACCAGGTCCATGACGAGCGCGAGGTCGTTGCCGTCGACCACGAGGTCGCGTACGGAGACCACGTGGGGGTGCTCCAGGCCGAGCAGGGCCGTGCGCTCCTGGACGAAGCGTCCGACGAGCTCCTGGTCCGACGCGAGATCCTCGCGCAGCAGCTTGACGGCGACGGGCCCCTCGGGTCCCTCGCCCAGCCACACCGTGCCGGCGCTGCCCCGCCCCAGGATCTGGTTGGCGGTGTACCGGCTGCCGATCTTCCGTGCCAAGACTGCTCCTACAGACGCGTGTTGCCGACAAAACTACGCGTCGGAAGAGCCAACCTTCACCGCGGAGACGGAAATCACCCGCTGGGTGTCGACAAATCTCCAGAGTTACTACTGACCTGAGGTCTTTCCGCCCAGGTCCCCGATCCAGCCGCTGACGGTGTCGATGATGTCCCCGATCTGCTGCCAGTAGCTCTTACCGGTGCCGATCCACTCCTGGAGCGGGCTCAGCTCCCAGATCAGCCAGCTCGCGACGAACAGGATGACGATCGTGAACAGGCAGCCCTTGAGGCAGCCCAGACCCGGGATCTTCATCGGGTTGGCACTGCGCTGCCGCGGCTGCCGGGGCTCGCGCGCGGGGCGCTCGGGCTGCGGCGGGGGCGCGTACCGCTGCGGCTGCTGCTGCGGGGCGTACTGCTGGGGCTGCTGCTGCGGCTGACGGCCGTGACCGCCCTGCGGCGGGCGCTGCTGGGGCCGCTGCTGCCGCTGCGGAGGCTGCTGTTGCTGCGGTCTGGCGACCTGCCGCTGGGGGCGGCGGCGCAGCGGGTCCTCGTTGGGGTCGAGGTACTGGACCTGCGTCTGTTCGTTGCGGTCCCGGGCCGCGCGCAGCTGGTTCTGCCAGGGGTGCGGGTCCTCGGGGCCGCCGGGCTGCTGTCCCTGCTGCCCGTACTGGCCCTGTCCCGGCTGTCCGGGCGGTACCGGCGGCATGACGGCGGTCGGATCGGCCGCGCCGCGGTGCGGGAGTACGGCGGTGGGGTCGGCGGCGCCGACGGGGTTGCCGGGGCCGGTGTGCGGCAGGAAGCTGGTCGCGGCGTTCGGGTCGTAGGCGCCCGCGCCGTGCGGCAGCACCTGCGTCGGGTCGGCGGCGCCGGGGGTGTCCGGCACCGCCGCCGGGTCCGGGTCGGGCAGCAGCAGCGCGCCGACGTTGTCCGCCGCGGCGATCTGCGCGGAGTTCGCGTGCACGCCGATGCCCTCGGCGACCACACGCAGCCCGCGCGCGAGGTTCTCGGCACTGGGACGCCGGTCCGGGTTCTTGCTCAGACAGCGCTCTATGACCGTCCACAGCGGGTCGGGGACCGTGGAGGGGCGGCGCGGCTCGGCGCTGAGGTGCTGGTGCAGGACTTCGAGGGCGGAGCCGCCGGCGAACGGCGGACGGCCGGTGACCAGTTCGTACAGCAGGATGCCGGCGCCGTAGATGTCGACGGCGGAGGTCTGCGGGCGGCCCTCGGCGGACTCGGGCGCGACGTACGCGGGCGTGCCGACGAATTCCTGGGTCCGGGTCAGTCCCGGGGAGTCCGCGAGGCGCGCGATGCCGAAGTCGGTCAGCAGGGGGTGCATCTGGCCGCCGTGCTGTCGCAGCAGCACGTTGGCGGGCTTGAGGTCGCGGTGGACCACGCCGTCGGCGTGGCTGGCGGCGAGCGCGTCGGCGATCTGGGCGGTGATCAGGGCGGCGCCGACGGGGCTGAAGGGGCCGTTCTCGCGCAGGTAGCGGTGCAGGTCGGGGCCCTCGACGAGGTCCATGACCAGAGCGAGCAGATCGCCCTCGACGACCAGGTCACGCACCCGCACGATGTTCGGATGGGTCAGCCGCAGCAGGACGGAGCGCTCGCGCAGGAACCTCATCACGATGTCCGGGTCGCTCGCGAGCTCCTCCTTGAGGACCTTGATCGCGACGGTCTCGCCCGGCTGTCCGGGAACGGCGGCCTCGGCGCCCGCGGTCTCCCGCTGGCGGGCTCGCCACACGGTCCCCGTGGCACCGCGTCCGAGCGGCTCCTCGAGGAAGTACTTGCTGCCTACCGGCCGCACGTCTGCACTCCCTGCTGCTTGCTGTCGTTCCGACCCACTGTAGTGCCGCTCCTCCAGGCACTACGTAAGCGCTGCCAAGCACGTTCGAAGGAAAGACGCTCCGTCCGGGCCTCCTGGTTGCCGGACGTTGACGTGACCGATCTCAAGTGATCGCCGGCACCGCACTGGTCAGGCACTTTTGGGGGCAGAGCTGACCAATCAAGATCACTTGCCCTCGGGCGGCGGGCGCGTTGTCAGTGGCAGGTGCAAGGATGCCTACCGTCAAGGCCGACGAACTTGGGCGCGTGCTTGTCCGCGAACCAGTCCGCGCAGAAGGGACCGCTGACGGCGATGCAGATCCGGCTGACCGTCGTAGACCCGCTGGGCCCGTCCGACCGGCCCCGGGGCCGCGCCGCGAGCTGCGACGTGCTGGTCACCGCTCCCGTCGGCACGGCACTGGCCGCGGTGGCCACGGCGCTCGCCTCGGCGGTCCCCGGGGACGGGGGCGCCTCCCGCGCGGGCG
Source organism: Streptomyces sp. NPDC005402 (assembly GCF_040606575.1). Taxonomy (NCBI): domain Bacteria; kingdom Bacillati; phylum Actinomycetota; class Actinomycetes; order Kitasatosporales; family Streptomycetaceae; genus Streptomyces; species Streptomyces sp. NPDC005402. The sequence goes on along the minus strand of NZ_JBEXFB010000015.1, from coordinate 45,817 downwards.
AGGCCGAGCGCGGCGGCGGTCCGGTCGTGCTGTACGCGGGCGGCGAGCGGCTGGACGCCCAGCGCGCCACCCTCGGCGAGCCGCCGCTGATCGACGGCGCCGTGCTGTCCCTGGGCGCCCCGGCGGCCCCCGAGCCCCACCCCGAGCTCGACGACGCCCCCACCCAGCTCCATGTGGTCGCCGGCCCCGACGCCGGCGGCGTCCATCTGCTGCACGGCGGCCAGATCCACATCGGCCGCTCCGCCGACGCCGACGTCCCCCTGGACGACCCCGACGTCTCCCGCCTGCACTGCGCGGTCACGGTCGCCCCCGACGGCCGCGTCTCGGTGGCCGACCTCGACTCCACGAACGGCACGACCCTGGACGGCGCCCGCGTGGGCACCCGCCCGGTCCGGTTCCCTCCGGGGGCGCTCCTGAGGATCGGCGAGTCGGTGCTCCGGCTGTCGCCGAGCGGGGGGCGACGGCTCGGGACGGAACCGGACGGCGAGGGACACGTGCGGGTGACCGCCGGCGAGGCCGGGCCCGTGCCGGGCGACGAGCGAGGGCCCGCAGACGCGGATGCCGCCGCCCGTGCCGCCCGTGCCGGGCATGCGCCGGGCGGGAGCCTCGCAGCCGGTGGCTCGGCAGCGGCCTGGGAGCCGGGCACCGCGGGTCATGGACCGAGCGTGGTCGGGCAGCGCCGGGCTTCGGAGAGCGCCGCGGAACCCGGCCCGGCCGGGAACCCGCCGGGTGCTGTCCAGGGGCGCGGGACGGCAGGAACCCGCGAGGACGGCGGAGGTGCGTCCGGCTCGGCCTCCGGACCAGCCGCCGGCCCGCCACGCGCGCGCGGCAGGGTGTCGGCACGTGCCGCTGAGGCCGCCGCGTCCGCCGTGAACGCGAGGTCGGCGGAGGGCTCGGCACCCGCGCGTGGCGGCCGGGCCGGCGGCGACGCCTCACCTCAGCAGCCCGCCGACCGGACCCATCACGCCTACGGCTCCGCGAGCTGGGGCGCGTCGGGCGGCGGCCCCGAGACCACGGGAGCCCAGGGCCACGGGCCCACCGAGCCGTCGGTCGTCGTGCCGGGGCAGGGCGGCGCGCCCCGCATCGAGCGCCGGGGCGACACCGAGGCCGGCCCCCGGGGCGCTGCCGGAGCGCGCTCCTCCGGCGAGGCAGGGGGCAGGGCTCCCGGCGGGGACACCCACGGCGGCCGGTCCGGCCTCGGCTCCTTCGAGGTGACACGCACGACCGCTGTTCCCCCGCCTCCGCCGGCCGGCCAGGACCTGCCCTCCGCTCCCGCCTCCGACACCCCGGACGCCCCCGCGACCGGCCGCCGCAAGGGCACGCCCCTGCGCGGCACCGACGTACCGCAAGGCGTGCGGCGGCGCGGCGGGCTCTCCGCGTGGGCCCGGCGGCTGACCGGGGGCCGGAGCGAGCAGGAGACGTCCGAGCGGGACGAGTCGTACGACGGGACGACCCCGCCCGTCACCGCGGTGCCGTCGGCCGCCGCGCCCCAGATGCCCGAGGTCTGGCCCGATCCGGCGGCTTTGCTGCTGACGGCGCTGGGCCCCGGTGCGCGCCTGTGGGAGCGCGGGCCCGGGCATCCGGAGGCCCTCACCGTGCGGCTCGGCACCGCCGACCGGGCGGCCCCCGACGGCTCGGGGCTGCTGCCCGCCGTTCCGGTCACCGCGGATCTGCGCGAGGCCGGCGCACTGGGCCTGGCCGGTCCCCGCGCGCGGCTCGCCGGGCTGGCCCGCGCGGTGGTGGCCCAGCTCGCCGCCCTGCACGCGCCCGAGACCCTGGAGATCGTCCTGATCAGCACGGACCGCTCCCGGTCCGCGCAGGAGCGCACCGCCGAGTGGTCCTGGCTCGGCTGGCTCCCCCATGTCCGCCCGGGACACGGCCAGGACTGCCGCCTCCTCCTCGCCCACGACCGCGAACAGGCCGCGGCCCGCACCGACGAACTTCTGCGCCGCCTGGACGACCACCTGGCCGACTCCGAACTCCCCCCGGCCCGCAGGACCGCCCCCGCCGCCCACTCCGCCACCGCGCAGGACCGCCCCGGCAACACCGTCCGACGGCCCTCCTGGGCCCGGGACGACGCGGAGGACGGGACGAGCGGTGGTTTCCCCGGGCCGTACACCGTGGTCGTCGTGGACGGCGACCCCGGCGGCGCCGGTCTGCGCAAGGCCGTGGCGCGGCTGGCGGCGGAGGGCCCCCGGGCAGGCATCCACATCGTGTGCCTCGCCGAGACGGCCCCGGCCTCACCCGCCTCTCCGGTGACGGACACGTACGAGGCGGCCTGCGCGGCGGCCCCGACGTTCCGCGAGTGCGGGGCGGTCGGCCTGCTCAGCGGGGACGTGGCGACGGCACTGCGGCTGATGCGGGTGGCGCGCACAGGGGTTCCAGCGGAGGCGGGCACCGGGACCGACGGCACCGGCCCTTCCCGCAACCGCCCCGAGCCCGGCCGCCCCGACACCTCACGCTCCGGCAGCACCGCGGCCGACGCGCGCCACGCGGACGCGCCCCGCACCGGCACCGAGGCCCGCTCCACCGGCTCGGCCTCGCGCACCGACACCGACACCGTCCACCTCACCGCGGCCCCGGCCCCCGTCGGCCACGGCACGGTCGCCGCCGTGGACGCCGTCTCCGCGGCCTGGGCCGAGCGCTTCGCGCGGGCGCTGGCCCCGCTGCGGACGGACGGGGCCGTCGGTGCGGGGCACACGCGCGTGTCCGCGCCGTTGCCCCAGTCGGCGCGCCTGCTGGACGAGTTGGGGCTGGCCCGGGCCACCCCGCCGTCGCTGATGACACGCTGGGCGGACGCGGCCGACGACCCGGAGTCGCTCGGCGGCCGGGCCTGGGCGGTGCTGGGGGCCGGACCGCGCGGCCCGGTCTGCGCCGACCTCGTGGCCGAGGGCCCGCACCTGCTGATCGAGGGCCCCGCGGGCAGCGGCCGTACGGAACTGCTGCGGGCGGTCGTCGCCTCGCTGGCCGCGGCCGAGCGCCCGGACCGCCTGAGCATCGTCCTGATGGACGGCCGGGACAGCGTGGGGGGCAGCGGCCACGGCGAGGGCCTGCGCGTGTGCACGGACGTACCGCATGTCACCACCCACCTCACCGCCAACGACCCGGTCCGCATGCGGGAGTTCGCCCAGTCCCTGAGCGCCGAGCTGAAGCGGCGCGCGGAGCTGCTGGGCCGCTCCGACTTCGCGGAGTGGCACACCGGCCGGGAGCTCTCGGGCCGTATGGTCGCGCAGCGCACCGCGTCGCCCCGGAGCACGGCGGGCAGCGCGGGGACGCCCGGCGACCCGGCCGCCGGTGACCTCGACTCGCCGCCCAGCTCCACGATCCGCCTGCGCCCCGCGGCGGTCCGCCGTGGGACGGAGACGGCACCCCCGCTCCCCCGTCTGGTCGTGATCGTGGACGACCTGGACGCCCTGGTCTCCCCGTCCCTCGGCTCCCCGGGCAGGCCGGCCGCCGGCTCGGTCATACGCGCGCTGGAGGCGGTGTCCCGTGAGGGCGAGCGCCTGGGCGTCCACCTGGTGGCCGCGACCGGCCCGGGCGGCCGTACGGCGGAGTCGGAGGCGGCCCGCCGGGCCACCCTCCGCGTCACCCTGGACACCCCGGCCGCCGGCCCGGACGAACCGGCTCCCGGCCGGGGCCGGTTGACCTCATCCGACGGCCGGGTCACGGCCTTCCAGGCGGGCCGGGTCACCGGCCGCATCCCCCGCACGGCGACCCTGCGCCCCACGGTCGTCCCGCTGGAATGGGAACGCATGGGCGACCCCCCGGCCCGCCGCCCGGTCCGGGAACTGGGCAACGGCCCGACGGATCTTGCCCTGCTGGCGAGTGCATTGGAACGGGCAGCGAGGGAAGTCGCAGCGGCAGAGGTCCCGTCACTGCTCCAGACGTGACGGGGTCCGGGGGCACCGCCCCCGGCGACGCGCGCCACAACGCACCGGCACTGGTCACGACGGCATCACGATCTTCCGCTTGACAGCGGACGCCCACTTGCCGACCTCGTCCCCCCGGCGTAGACCAGATCGCACGAGACAGCCCTCGAACGTTCGACGAGGAACGAAGAACGGGGTCGTGATGCGCAGCACGAGCAGCACACAGCGGAAGCCCAGGTCAGCGAACAGGGCTGCGAAATCGGCGGCCGCCGCACTCGCGGCGGCCCTCGCCCTCTCGCTCACCGCATGCGGCGGAGACGACGACAAGAGCAATGACACAGGCGCGACAGGCGGCAAGGAGAGCGGCAGCAGTCTCAGCCTGCCCAAGCTGAACGGCCAGAGCCTGGAGGTCGCGGCCGTCTGGAGCGGCGCGGAACAGGCCAACTTCAAGAAGGTCCTGGCGGAGTTCGAGAAGCGCACCGGTGCCAAGGTGACCTTCGTGCCCGCCCAGGACCCGATCGTCAACTTCCTTGGCTCGAAGGTCGCGGGCGGCCAGCCGCCGGACATCGCGATGCTCCCGCAGCCGGGCGCGATCAAGCAGGCCGTGGACAAGAAGTGGGCCAAGCCCCTCGGCACGGAGGCCAAGGCCGAGCTCGCCAAGAACTACTCGCAGGGCTGGCAGGACATCGGCAAGGTCGGCGGCACCCAGTACGGCGTCTACTACAAGGCCGCCAACAAGTCGCTGATCTGGTACAACGCCAAGGTCTTCGAGAACGCGGGCGCCACCGAGCCGAAGACCTGGGACGAGCTGCTGACCACCGCCCAGACGGTCTACGACTCGGGCGTGACCCCGTTCTCCGTGGGCGGCGCCGAGGGCTGGACCCTGACGGACTGGTTCGAGAACATCTATCTCTCCCAGGCGGGCCCGGAGAAGTACGACCAGCTCGCCAAGCACGAGATCAAGTGGACGGACCCGTCCGTGAAGGACGCGCTGACCACGCTGGCCCAGGTCTGGGGCAAGAAGGACTATGTCGCGGGCGGCGCCAAGGGCGCGCTGCAGACCGACTTCCCGGCCTCGGTGACCCAGACCTTCACCGGCGGCGACCAGCCCAAGGCGGCGATGGTCTACGAGGGCGACTTCGCGCAGGTCAACATCCAGACGGCCAAGGCGAAGGTGGGCACGGACGCGAAGGTGTTCCCGTTCCCGAAGGTCGGTGACACCGCCCCCGTGGTCTCCGGCGGCGACGCGGCCGTGATCCTGAAGGACTCCAAGGCGGCGCAGGCGCTGGCCACCTTCCTGGCCTCCCCGGACGCGGCGACGATCCAGGCCAAGCTGGGCGGCTATCTCTCGCCGAACAAGAGCGTGGACATCTCCGTGTATCCGAACCCGGTGCAGCAGAAGATCGCCAAGGCGCTGATCGACTCGGGCGACGACTTCCGCTTCGACATGTCCGACCAGGCCCCGCAGGCCTTCGGCGGCACCCCCGGCAAGGGCGAGTGGAAGGCGCTCCAGGACTTCCTGACGAACCCGAAGAACATCGCGGGCACGCAGGCCAAGCTGGAGGCCGACGCGGCGGCCGCCTACGGGAACTGACGCGATGACGTCGGCCACCGAGGCAGGGGCCCCACCGGCCCCTGCCTCTCCCAAGTCGCGCAGGAGCGTGACCGGCACGCGCAGGACCGTGGCAGTGCTCTTCCTGCTGCCCGCCCTCGTGCTGCTGGGCGCGCTCGTGGTCTACCCGATCGGGTACTCCCTCGTCCGCAGCTTCTACGACCAGTCCGGTGACGGCTTCGCCGGAATCGACAACTACAAGGCCCTGTTCACCGACGACGGCATCCGCACGGCCCTGAAGAACAACATCATCTGGGTGGTGTTCGCGCCGACGATCGCCACCGCGCTCGGTCTGATCTTCGCGGTGCTGACCGAACGGGTGCGCTGGGGAACGGCGTTCAAGCTGGTCGTCTTCATGCCGATGGCGATCTCGATGCTGGCGGCGGGCATCATCTTCCGGCTCGTCTACGACCAGGACCCGGACAAGGGGTTCGCGAACGCGGTGTGGGTGGGCGTGCACGACACGTTCGCGCAGTCCTCGGCGTTCCCGAAGGCCCACCCGGGCCGCAACTCGCCGCTGGTGGCCCAGGGCGGCGGCTTCGTCACCAAGGCGACCGTCCACACCGGCGGCACGGTCACCCTCCCTCTGGTGGGCGTCGCCCCGGACCAGATGCCCGGTGACGCGAAGAAGGCCGTGGCGCCGCAGGCCGACCCGGGCCGGATCACCGGGACGACCTGGCAGGACTTCACGCGCGGCAAGGGCGTCGGCACGCTCGGCGGGGTCGACCCGACCGAACTCGGCTACCCCGGCATGAAGATCGAGGCGGTCAAGGACGGCAAGGTCGTCGAGACGGCGAAGGCCGGTGACGACGGCACGTTCTCCTTCTCCGAGAAGGCCGACGGAGCCCAACTGCGGTTGCCGGCGAGCAACTTCAAGGAGGCCTACAACGGGATCGACTGGCTCGGCCCGTCGCTGGTGACGCCGGCGATCATCGGGTCGTACATCTGGATGTGGGCCGGTTTCGCGATGGTGCTGATCGCCGCCGGGCTCGCGGGCATCCCCCGCGAACTCCTGGAGGCGGCCCGGGTCGACGGCGCGAGCGAGTGGCAGGTCTTCCGCAGGGTCACGGTCCCCCTGCTGGCACCCGTCCTCGCGGTCGTCACCGTGACCCTGATGATCAACGTCCTGAAGATCTTCGACCTGGTCTTCATCATCCCCCCGGGCTCCTCGCAGGACGACGCGAACGTCCTCGCCCTGGAGCTGTACCGCAAGGGCTTCGCCGAGGACCAGCCGGGCATCGCGAGCGCCATCTCGGTGTTCCTGCTGCTTCTGGTGATCCCGGTGATGTGGTTCAACATTCGTCGGCTCAGGCGGGAGGTGCGGCGATGACGACTCAGGCCGAAAGGCTCCCCGAGACGACAACGGCCGAGGGCACGAAGGCGAAGCAGTCGCTCGGCTCACGGCTCGTGGAGCGCGTCAGCGGCGGTGTGGTGAGTGTGTTCCTCGTCGTCGTCGGCCTGTTCTGGCTGGTGCCGACGATCGGGCTGCTGATCTCCTCGCTGCGCAGCCCCGGGGACCTCGCCGCGACCGGCTGGTGGAAGGTCTTCACCAAGCCCTCCCAGCTCACCTTCGACAGCTACGACAAGCTGCTCCACAACAGCGACATCACCAGCTCCATCGTCAACACCATCCTGATCACGGTCCCGGCGACGCTGCTCGTGATCGTCATCGGCGCGCTCGCGGGCTACGCGTTCGCGTGGATGGAGTTCCCGGGCCGCGACTGGTGGTTCATGGCCGTGGTCGGTCTGCTGGTGGTGCCGGTGCAGGTGGCGCTGATCCCGATCGCCGAACTCTTCGGCAAGATCGGTCTGTTCGGCAACATCTTCGGGGTGATCCTCTTCCACACGGGCTTCGGTCTGCCGTTCGCGGTGTTCCTGCTGCGGAACTTCTTCGCGGAGATCCCGCGTGAACTCCTGGAGGCGGCACGGCTCGACGGCGCGGGTGAACTGCGCCTGTTCGCAAGGGTGGTGCTGCCGCTGGGCGGGCCCGCGATCGCGAGTCTGGGCATCTTCCAGTTCCTGTGGGTGTGGAACGACATGCTGATCGCCCTGGTGTTCACGGACGCCGACAGCCAGCCGATCACCGTCGCCCTGCAGACCCAGATGCGTGCCTTCGCCGACAACGTCGACGTCCTGGCACCGGGCGCGTTCATCTCGATGGTGATCCCGCTGATCGTGTTCTTCGCGTTCCAGCGGCAGTTCGTGTCCGGCGTGATGGCGGGCGCGGTCAAGTAGCCCGTACGAACAGTTGAGTTGGAGGGGCGGACCGACACCGGTCCGCCCCTTCGCGTTCGCCCGAATGCCGTACGGACCGTAACCCCGCGCGGTCGTGGGGCGTTCCCGGGCAGACCGCCCGCGCCGACCCATGGATGTGTGCCGTGCCCAGGTTCAGTGTCATCGTCCCCGCGTACAAGGTCCAGGCGTATCTGCACGCCTGCCTGGAGTCGGTGCTGTCACAGTCGTACGAGGATCTGGAGCTGATCGCGGTCGACGACTGCTCGCCGGACGCGTGCGGCGAGATCGTCGACGAGTTCGCGGCCCGTGATCCCCGGGTCCGGGCGGTCCACCTGGCGCAGAACTCGGGGCTCGGTCCCGCCCGCAACGCCGGGACGGCCGAGGCGACCGGCGACTATCTGCTGTTCCTCGACGGCGACGACACCCTCACCCCGCACGCGCTGCGGGCGATCGCCGACCGGCTGAAGGAGACCGGCGAGCCGGACGTCCTGGTTTATGACCACGCGCTCGTCCACTGGTCGGGCGGGACCGTCCGCGAGGCCTTCGCGGGCGTGCTCACCGAGCAGGGCCCGGCGCCGTTCCGTCCGGAGGACCGGCCGGGGCTGCTGCGGGTGCCGGCGGTGGCCTGGAACAAGGCGTACCGCAGGGAGTTCGTCGAGCGCGCCGGCTTCGCCTTCCCACCCGGCCAGCACACGGATCCGCCCTGGACCTACCCGGTCCTGCTGGCCGCCGAGTCGATCGCCACCCTGGACCGGGTCTGCGTCCACCACCGGCAGCACCGCAGGCGCGAACTCCTCGGCCCGGACAGCCACTTCGACCTCTTCGGGCAGTACGACAGGGTCTTCGCGTACGTCGACTCGCGCCCCGAACTCGCCCGGTGGCGACCGGTGTTGTTCCGCCGCATGGTGGACGACCTCTGGGCGGTGTTCGCCGAGCGGGACCGTCTCCCCCGTGGCCTCCGTCGCGAGTTCCTGCGCCGGGCCCGCGACCACTACCGCGCCCACCGCGCCCCGGGCCACCCGGTCCCGGCGCGTTCCCGGCCGCGCCACACCGTGATCCGCCTGGGCCTGTACCGCACCCACCGGCTCACGGAACTGGCCCACAGGTTCGGCCGACGGACCGCCCGCCCGGTCGTACGCCTCGCCAGGTTCCTGCACGCGGCAGCCCTGCGGCTCCACTACCGCGTCCAGCGCCGCCTTCCCCTGCGCGCGGACCGTGCCGTCTTCGCCGCGTACGGGGGCCGCGGCCACAGCTGCAACCCGGGCGCGCTGGAGGAGGCGTTCCGCACCTTCGCCCCGCACATCCGCACCACGTGGATCGCCCGCCCTGAGCACCACCACACGATCCCGACCGCGACCCGCCGTGTCCGACCCGACACGGCCGCCTACTGGACGGCGCTCGCCCGCTCCAAGTACCTCGTCGACAACACCGACTTCGACCGCCGTCTGGTCAAGCGCCCCGGCCAGATCCTCGTCCAGACCCAACACGGCACGCCCCTCAAGCACATGGGCCTGGACCTCCAGGAACGCCCGGCGGCCGCAGGCGACTTGGACTTCGACGCGATGCTGCGCGGCGTCGACCAGTGGGACTACCTCCTGTCCCCCAACCGTCACACCACCCTGACCTGGGAGCGGGTCTACCCCGGCGGCTACACCACGCTCCCCTACGGCTGTCCCCGCAACGACGTGTTCCAGCGGGCGACTTCGGAGGACGTACGGCTGCTGCGCGAGTCCCTCGGCATCCCCGCGGGCTCGGTGGCGATCCTGTACGCACCCACCCACCGCGACTACCGCCGCACCCAGCACGCCGGTCTCGACCTGGACCGGCTCCTGCGCCGCCTGGGCCCCCGCTTCGTGGTGCTGGCCCGCGCCCACCACCGCCACGGCGGCCCGCTCGTCTCCCCCGCCCCCGGCCGGGTCATCGACGTCACCGACCATCCGAGCGTCGAGTCCCTGTGCCTCGCCTCGGACGCCCTGGTCACCGACTACTCGTCCCTGATGTTCGACTACGCCAACCTGGACCGCCCGATCGTGATCCACGCCGACGACCGCGAGGCGTACGAGGCGGCCCGGGGCACCTACTTCGACCTGCGGTCCTTCGCGCCGGGCGCGGTCGCGCGCAACGAGGACGAACTGACCGACATCTTCGCCACCGGCCACTGGTGCGGTTCCCGCTCCACCCAGCTGCGCTCGGCGTTCCGCGAGCGCTTCTGCCCGTACGACGACGGCCGCGCCGCCGAGCGGGTCGTACGCCATGTCGTCCTGGGCGAGTCGCAGGTGCCCCCGGTGATCCCGCTCGCGGAGCGCCACCCGGTGCCGTCGGCGGCGGCAGCGCTCGACCGCCCTCCGCCGGCCACCGTGCTTCGCCCCGCCACAAAAACGCCCGTCGCCGAGACCCACTGACGAAACGCCGAGACCAGGAGGGGCCGATGCCGTCCAGCCCGTCCCATCCCACACCGACCCGCCCGCCCACCTGGCGCCCGGTGGGACGGCCGGGGCGCCGGCTCCGCTGCCGGGGCGCGCGGATGGTGGGCGGATGGTGGAGGGGCGCCGCTAGCCCCGAGCCGCCTCCGGATGCAGCCGCACCCATCCCTCCCACGCCGACGTGATCATGTCCCGGACGTCGTGCTTGGCCTTCCAGCCGAGTTCTGTGGCAGCCAGGTCGGCGCAGGCGACCACCCGGGCCGGGTCTCCGGGGCGGCGGGGGGTGACGGTCGGGGGGCGGTCGTAGCCGGTGACGGCGTTGATGTGGTCGATCATCTCGCGGACCGAGACGCCTTCACCGCGGCCGATGTTGACGGTGAGGTCGCGTCCGGGAGCGGACTGCAGGGTGCGGGCGGCGGCCACATGGGCCTCGGCCAGGTCGGCGACGTGGATGTAGTCGCGGACGCAGGTGCCGTCGGGGGTGTCGTAGTCGTCGCCGAAGATGCGCGGGGCCGCGTCCTCGGTGAGCTTCTCGAAGACCATCGGGACGATGTTGAAGACGCCCGTGTCGGCCAGTTCGGGGCTCGCCGCGCCCGCCACGTTGAAGTAGCGGAGGCAGGCGGTGGAGAGGCCGGTCGCGCGGCCCGTGGCGCGGACCAGCCACTCCCCGGCCAGCTTGGTCTCGCCGTACGGGGACATCGGCGCGCACGGGGTCCGCTCCGTCACCAGCGGGACGTCCGGCATGCCGTACACCGCCGCGGACGACGAGAAGACGAAGGAGGGGACGTCGGCCGTCGTCACCGCCTCCAGGAGGACGCGCAGGCCCTCGACGTTCTCCCGGTAGTAGTGCAGCGGCAGCTCCACCGACTCCCCGACCTGCTTCTTCGCCGCGAGGTGGACCACGCCGGTGACTTCGTGGTCCGCCAGGGTGTGCGCGACCCGTTCGGCGTCCAGCGTGGAACCCACCACCAGCGGCACGTCGGCCGGTACGCGCTCGGCGACTCCGGTGGACAGGTCGTCGTACACGACCGCCTGCTCGCCCGCCCCGGTCATCGCCCTCACGACGTGCGCCCCGATGTAGCCGGCGCCGCCGGTGATCAGCCAGGTCATGTACGGCCGTCCCCTCGTCGGTTGACCCGTGTCCGCGTTTCAGTGAACCAGGCCGCCGGGTTCGGCGGGTGTCACGGGGGTCACCGCGTGCGAAGCGAGTGACACGTGCGGTGTCGACGCCCTTTTCGGTGACCGCCGGTCCTCAGCCGATGCTGAGCAGGTCCTCGGTGGCCGATCCTGGGCCAGTCCTCTGTCAGTCCTCGTCGGGCAGCTCGGCGTGCACCGCCGCGTCCAGGGCCGAGGTGAGCTGGTCCAGGCGGGCCCGCAGGTCGCGGATCTCGTCCACGTCGAAGCTGGTCGCGGAGACGATCCGGCGCGGCACCTGCACCGCGCGCTCGCGCAGGGCGACGCCCTGCTCGGTGAGCCGCACCTCCACCGAGCGCTCGTCGCGGGCACTGCGCTCGCGCTGGACCAGGCCGGCCGCCTCCAGTCGCTTGAGGAGCGGGGACAGGGTGCCCGAGTCGAGCCGCAGGTGCTCGCCGAGCTTCTTGACGGGCAGGTCGCCGTGCTCCCACAGCACGAGCATCACCAGGTACTGCGGGTAGGTGATTCCCAGGTCCTTGAGGATCACGCGGTAGACGCTGCCGAAGGCGCGCGAGGCCGCGTTCAGGGAGAAGCAGATCTGCTGGTCGAGGCGGAGCCAGTCGGTGGCGGGCGGAGAGGCGGTCGGGGACGTGTCCATGCGTCCAGGGTAACCCTTGGGAGCCATTTAGTTGTGCACAATTGAGTTGTGTGCTCTACTTGAGCCCGTGAGGCGGTCGCTGAAGCACCGCCGGAACGTGACTTCGAGAGGGATGGGTTTCCATGGACGCGCTCTACACCGCTGTCGCCACCGCCACCCACGGCCGTGACGGCCGCGCCTACACGAACGACGGCAAGATCGACGTCGCTCTGGCCCCGCCGGTGGAGCTGGGCGGCAACGGACAGGGCACCAACCCGGAGCAGCTGTTCGCCGCCGGTTACGCCGCCTGTTTCGGCAGCGCCCTCGGTCTGGTCGGCCGCCAGGCCAAGGTGGACGTCAGCGACGCCGCCGTCACCGCCGAGGTCGGCATAGGCAAGCAGGGCGAAGGCTTCGGCCTCAAGGTCGCCCTCCGCGTCGAGCTCCCCGACACCGTGGACGCGGAGACCGGCCGCAAGCTCGTCGAGCAGGCCCACCAGGTCTGCCCCTACTCCAACGCCACCCGCGGCAACATCGAGGTGGAGCTCGTCATCGAGTAGGGCAGCGATGTGACTTGCGGGGGTCGGGGAGTCCGGTTGTCGTCGCGGCTCGGGCTCGACGGGCGGCCGGATGGAGCGGGGCTTGCTCGCATGGGTCGTCGGCGGGTTCGGCCGGCCCGCGCGGGGGGGCGCATCCGGTTAGGACCAGCCCGCGCGGAGGGCTGTTGCGACTCAGAGCTGTTGCGACTCAGGGCCCGGTTGCGCGGAGGGCTGTAGCTGCTTGAAGTCGGTTCCTGCGCCCAGCGGTCGCACCCCCGGGACAGGGCTCACTTGCGGGGCTACCAGTGGCTCAGGGACGGCCCAGGGACGGCCCGTGCGGAGGGCCGCGCTGCGCGGGCTGCCCCGCACACAGCGCGGCCCTGGCAACTCTGAGGCCGCCGGGAGGCCGCACCGGACCAGGACTTGCCCGCGCGGGCTGCCGACGACTCACGGCGGCCCACGCGGAGGACCTTTGCAGCTCCGAACAGGCCCATGTGGGAGGCCGCAACCGGTCGGGGCTAGCCTGCGTAAATGGTCGTTCGCGCAGAGCGCGCCCTGGGCGCCGTCGTCGGTTCCGCTGTGGGGGACGCGTTGGGCGCCCCCTTCGAGTTCGGGCCGGAAGGTGCCTTCTCGCACCGGTTTCCGGAGCCGGGACATGGCGGCGAGATGTGCGGCGGTGGCGGCTGGGAGCCAGGTGAGGCGACCGACGACACGCAGATGGCGATCCTGGTCGCCGAGTCCTTGGTCGAGTGCGGCGAGCTCGAACTCCCGGACGTCTTCCGCCGGTTCCAGCGGTGGGCGGCGGCTGAGCCGAAGGACATCGGCCTCCAGACCGAGGCCGTGCTGAGCAGCGGTGACCCGTGGGACACCGCGGCCGCCCTCCACTTCCAGATGAACCAGAGGGCGGCGGGAAACGGCGCATTGATGCGGGCGGCCCCGTCCGCCGTGTATTTCGCTGCCCACGGCCGGGAGGCCACCATGACCGCCGGCCGCCGCCTGGCAGCGCTCACGCACGGCGACCGGGCCGCCTGGGAGGGCACGGCCGTCTTCCACGAACTGGTACGGGTGGCCCTGGCAGGCGGCGACCCGCTGGACGCCGTAGAAGCCACCCTTGACGCGGTCCACCGAGACCACCGTCGGCGCTACGCAACCGTCCTGGCCCCCGACTGGCACCCGGACCAGGCCACCGAGTTCAACGGCGCCGTATGGCCCTGCCTGGGCTCCGCGGTCTGGGCGCTGCGTACGACGACCTCGTACGAGACAGCCGTGCGTGCCGCGATCGACCTGGGCGGCGACACGGACACGGTGGCAGCGGTGACGGGCGGCCTGGCGGGCGCGGTGCACGGCATCACGGCTGTCCCGGAGCGCTGGACGACGGCCCTGCATGTGCCACTGCCGGGCTTCGCCGACCGGGTACTGAGAACGTCCGACCTGGCAGCCCTGACCCAACGCCTCACCGGCTGACGCAAGCGATCGCATTGGTGAGCGCCCACGCCGAGTGCTGCTCCACCGATCCGCCCATGCGGCGGCAGCAGACGGGGCAGGGGCAGCGGCCGGGTCCGGGTCCGGGTGCTCGCCCCGGAACTCCTGGCCTTGCGCGCGGCACAGCACTCCGGCCAGGGACGCGGCCACGGCCGCTGAGGCTCAGAGCGCCTTCAGCGCCTCCGTCGTGGCCCGGGCCAGCGCCGCGAGATACCCCTTCGGCAGCTTAGGGCTGCGGATCACCACCGAGCGCCAGTACAGGGGGCCGGAGATCAGATCGAGGGCCAGTTCGTCGTTGAGGCCCGTACGGAGCTCCCCGCGCCGCTCCGCCGCCGAGATGATCTTGCTGGCGACGCCCTCCTGCCCCTTCTGCAACGCGTTCTGCAGGGCCTCGGCGATCTCGGGGTTACGGGCCGCCTCGGCCTGGAGGTCCGGGATGATCTGCGAGGCCACGGGGTGCCGCAGCGCCCGGGACGTCACCTCGTACAGCATCCTCAGGTCGTCCTCCAGCGAGCCCGTGTCCGGCACCGGCAGGCCCATCACCGCGATCTCCGAGACGACGTCGAGGACCAGGTGCAGCTTGGAACGCCAACGCCGATAGACCGCGGTCTTGCCGACGCCCGCGCGGCGCGCGATGCCCTCGATCGACATCCGCGCGTATCCGACGCCCGCGAGTTCGTCGAAGACGGCCGCCCGAATGGCTTCCGTCACGTCCTCACGGAGAACGGCGGCTCCTGCCGGGGCACGGCGGCGCGTACGGGTCTGCGGCGCGTCGGCATTGGTCGTCATGCGGACCAGCATAGGGCGTAGCGACGAAACGGTCCCGTTCCGACGCGAGGTCGCCACGACGAAAGGGTAGCGACCTGACGGGAGTCGTCGCGACGAGACGGTGCCGTCCCGACGTGGCCCGTGACGACGATACGGTTACGTTCCACCGTCATCCGTGACGACGAAACGGTTGCGTTCCGACGCTCACTCGCCTTACGCTCACGTTGCGACGATACGGTCCCGTCCCGACGTAAGAAAACGTGAAGAGTCACGTAAGGAAACGTCGGATGACGGGCACGCCAGCCGCACGCGCACCACCCCCACCCTCCGAGCGAAAGCAGCGGATGTGAGCCAGGTCCTCGACACACCGCCCCCGACAGCGTCCCCGGCCGAAGACGACCTCTCGGCCCTGGCCGCCCGGCACGGCCTCGCGGTCAGCGGCGCCCGTCCCTCCCTGCCGGACTACGTCCGGCAGTTGTGGGCAAGGCGTCACTTCATCACCGCGTTCTCGACCGCCAAGCTCACCGCGCAGTACAGCCAGGCGAAGCTGGGCCAGGTCTGGCAGGTGATGACCCCGCTGCTGAACGCGGCGGTGTACTACTTCATCTTCGGCGTGCTGCTGGGCACCAAGAGGAACGTGGCGGACTATGTCCCGTTCCTGGTCACGGGCGTGTTCATCTGGACGTTCACACAGAGCTCGATCATGGCGGGCACCCGCGCGATCTCCGGCAACCTCGGCCTCGTGCGCGCCCTGCACTTCCCGCGGGCCGCGTTGCCGATCTCGTTCGCCCTCCAGCAGTTGCAGCAGCTGCTCTTCTCGATGGCCGCCCTGATCGTGATCCTGCTCTGCTTCGGTGTCCCGGTCGCCGCGTCCTGGCTGTTGGCGGTCCCGGCACTGGTGCTGCAGTCCACGTTCAACGCCGGCGTCTCGATGATCATGGCGCGGATGGGCGCCAAGACGCCGGACATCGCGCAGCTGATGCCGTTCGTCCTGCGCACCTGGATGTACGTCTCCGGCGTGATGTGGAGCATCGACAAGCTGGCCAAGGGCCACCACGACTGGCCGTCCTGGGTGGTGCCCGTCCTGCAGGCCAACCCGGCCGCGGTCTACATCGACCTGATGCGTTACTCCCTGATCGACAGCTTCCACGCCAGCCAGTTGCCGCACCACGTGTGGGCGATCGCGGTGGGCTGGGCGCTGGTCGCCGGCGTCGGCGGCTTCATCTACTTCTGGAAGGCTGAGGAGACGTACGGCCGTGGCTGACATCGAGAACGACAAGATCCCCACCGTCGTCGTCGACGGCGTCGACATCGTCTACCGCGTCAACGGCACCGGCGCGGGCAGGGGCTCCGCCACCGCCGCCCTCAACCGCATGCTGCGCCGCGGTCAGGCCGAGAAGGCGGCGGGCGTACGCAAGGTGCACGCCGTGAAGAACGTGTCGTTCGTCGCCTACAAGGGCGAGGCGGTCGGACTGATCGGCACCAACGGCTCCGGCAAGTCGACCCTGCTCAAGGCGGTCGCGGGCCTGCTCCCGGTGGAGAACGGCCGTATCTACACCGACGGCCAGCCCTCCCTCCTGGGCGTCAACGCGGCCCTGATGAACGACCTCACCGGCGAGCGCAACATCCACCTCGGTGGTCTCGCCATGGGCATGTCCCGCGAGCAGGTCAGGGACCGCTACCAGGAGATCGTCGACTTCTCCGGCATCAACGAGAAGGGCGACTTCATCACCCTCCCGATGCGCACCTACTCCTCCGGCATGGCGGCCCGCCTGCGCTTCTCCATCGCCGCCGCCAAGGACCACGACGTCCTCCTCATCGACGAGGCCCTCGCCACCGGCGACCGCTCCTTCCAGAAGCGCTCCGAGGAACGCATCCGCGAACTGCGCAAGCACGCGGGCACGGTGTTCCTGGTCAGCCACAGCAACAAGTCGATCCGCGACACCTGCGACCGGGTGCTGTGGCTGGAGCGCGGCGAACTGCTCATGGACGGCCCCACCGACGAGGTGCTGGCGGCTTACGAGGAGTTCACGGGCGGCCCGGACAAGGCGAAGCCGCAGCCGAAGGTCGCGGCCTGACGTCCGGGACAGCCGACCGGATGAGCGAGGGCGCCCCGAGCCACACGGCCCGGGGCGCCCTCGTCGTCGTATCGCCTATGAATGCTGCCGCAGCAGCGTCCTCATGGTGCGCATCGCCACCGACAGGTTGGCCAGGTCGAACGCGTCCGAACTCTGGATCTCGTCCAGGGTGGTGCGCGCCCGGCTCAGGATCGGGGCGTTCTTCTCCTCCCAGGCCTTGAAGCGCTGCTCGGGCGTGGACGTGCCGTTGCCCACCGCCAGTACGTCGGCCGTGAGCGCCGAGTGGGCCGCGTAGAGGTCCTCGCGGATGGATGCGCGGGCCATGGACTGCCAGCGGTCGGCGCGGGGCAGCTCGATGATGCGGTCCATGAGCTGGGTGATGTGGAGACGGTCGGCGAGGTCGTAGTACACCTCGGCGACGTCCATCGGGTCCCGGCCCATGCGGTCGGCCACCGAGACGATGTCCAGCGTCGGGAAGGCCGAGGAGAACCCGGCCACGCGCGTGGCGAGTTCATCCGGGACCCCGGCGCCGCTCAGCTCGTCGTAGATCTTCTGGTACCACTCCAGGTCGGCGCCCCGCAGCAGCTTCGGCAGCTGCGACCACACCTGCTCGACGCGGTCACCGAAGAACTCGACGGTCTCGGCGAGCTGGAGCGGCTGCGGCCGGTTGTTGAGCAGCCAGCGCGTGCCGCGCTCGACGAGGCGGCGCGAGTGCAGGCGGATACGGGTCAGTACGGCGGCCTCGACCTGGTTGTCGAGCGCCTCGACCCCGTCCCACACGACGCCGGAGCGGAAGATCGCGCGGGCCACGGTCTGCGCCCGGACGATCTCCTCCAGCGACGCGCCGGTCTCCTCCCGCAGGCGGTGCAGATAGGTCGTACCGCCCGTGTTGACCGTGTCGTTGACCAGGACGGTCGTGGTGATCTCGCGGTGCAGCGGGTGGTTGTCGATGTGCTCGGGGAACTTGTCGCGCAGCGCGGCCGGGAAGTACGTGTGCAGCAGGCCGTGCAGGTAGGGGTCGTCCGGGAGCGAGGTGTGCAGCAGTTCCTCGGCGACCGTGATCTTCGTGTACGCCAGCAGGACGGCCGTCTCCGGGCTGGTCAGGCCCTGGGCGGCGCCGAGGCGTTCGCGGATCTGGCGGTCGGTGGGCAGGAACTCCAGGGCCCGGTCGAGGTGGCCCTCGCGCACCAGGTGGCGCATGAAGCGCTGCTGGGCGTGGAGCATGTCCTTGGACTGGGCGAGTGCGTTGGCGATGGCCGTATTCTGCGCGTAGTTGTTGCGCAGAACCAGGCGGCCGAC
This sequence comes from Streptomyces sp. NPDC005402, assembly GCF_040606575.1. NCBI lineage: Bacteria > Bacillati > Actinomycetota > Actinomycetes > Kitasatosporales > Streptomycetaceae > Streptomyces > Streptomyces sp. NPDC005402. The sequence goes on along the minus strand of NZ_JBEXFB010000015.1, from coordinate 27,744 downwards.
CTCGTCGGTCATCTCGGCGAGCAGCTTGTTGCGCTGCTTGACCGTCATGTCGCCCTCGGTGACCAGGCCGTTGAGCAGGATCTTGATGTTCACCTCGTGGTCGGAGGTGTCCACGCCGGCGCTGTTGTCGATGGCGTCGGTGTTGATCTTGCCGCCGTGCAGCGCGAACTCGATCCGGCCGAGCTGGGTCAGGCCCAGGTTGCCGCCCTCGCCGACGACCCGCACACGCAGGTCGGCGCCGTCGACGCGGATGGGGTCGTTGGCCTTGTCGCCGACGTCCGCGTGGGTCTCGGTGGACGCCTTCACGTACGTGCCGATGCCGCCGTTCCACAGCAGGTCGACCGGCGCCTTGAGGATCGCCTTCATCAGGTCGGCCGGGGTCATCTTGGTGACCTTGTCCTCGATACCGAGGGCCTCGCGGACGTGGGCGTTGACCGGGACGGACTTGGCGGTACGGGGGAAGATGCCGCCGCCGGCGGAGATCAGCTCGGTGTTGTAGTCGGCCCAGCTGGAGCGCGGGAGGTCGAAGATGCGGCGGCGCTCGGCGTAGGAGGTGGCCGCGTCGGGCTTCGGGTCGAGGAAGATGTGCCGGTGGTCGAAGGCGGCGACCAGGCGGATGTGCTCGCTGAGCAGCATGCCGTTGCCGAACACGTCACCGGACATGTCACCGATGCCGACGACGGTGAAGTCCTCGGACTGGGTGTCGAGGTCCAGTTCGCGGAAGTGCCGCTTGACGGACTCCCAGGCGCCGCGGGCGGTGATGCCCATGCCCTTGTGGTCGTAACCGGCCGAGCCGCCGGAGGCGAAGGCGTCACCGAGCCAGAAGTTGTACGACTCCGCGACCCCGTTGGCGATGTCCGAGAAGGTCGCGGTGCCCTTGTCGGCGGCGACCACCAGGTAGGTGTCGTCCTCGTCGTGCCGGACAACGTCCGCCGGGGGCACGACCTCGCCGGCCACCATGTTGTCGGTGATGTCGAGCAGGGCCGAGATGAACATCTTGTAGCTGGCGATGCCCTCGGCCAGCCACGCGTCCCGGTCGACGGACGGGTCGGGCAGCTGCTTGGCGACGAAGCCGCCCTTGGCGCCGACCGGCACGATGACGGTGTTCTTCACCATCTGCGCCTTGACCAGGCCGAGGATCTCGGTGCGGAAGTCCTCGCGCCGGTCGGACCAGCGCAGCCCGCCGCGCGCGACCTTGCCGAAGCGCAGGTGCACGCCCTCGACGCGCGGCGAGTAGACCCAGATCTCGAACGCCGGGCGCGGAGCCGGCAGGTCCGGAATGGCCTGCGGGTCGAACTTCATGGAGACGTAGTCGTGCGGCAGGCCGCCCTGCGCCTCCTGGAAGAAGTTGGTGCGCAGGGTCGCCTTGATGACGGTCAGGAAGGAGCGCAGGATCCTGTCCTCGTCCAGCGAGGCCACCTGGTCGAGCGCCGCGTCGAGCTCCTCCAGGAGGGCGTCGACGAGTTCGTGCCCGGCGCGCTGGCGGTCCGGCGACATCCGCGCCTCGAACAGGGAGACGAGCAGCCGGGTGGTGTGGACGTTGTTGCGGAGGGTGTCCTCCATGTAGTCCTGGCTGAACGTCGAGCCCGCCTGGCGCAGGTACTTGGCGTACGCCCGCAGCACCATCGCCTGACGCCAGTGCAGGCCGGCGCTCAGCACCAGGGCGTTGAAGCCGTCGTTCTCCGCCTTGCCGGTCCAGGTGGCGGCGAAGGCCTCCTGGAAGCGCTCGCGGCCGTCGTCGCCGAGGTAGTCACCGGTGCCGTTCTGCGACTTGGGCATGCGCAGGCCGAAGTCGTAGATCCAGGCGATGCTGCGGTCCGAGCAGCGCAGTTCGTAGGGCCGCTCGTCCATGACCTCGACGCCGAGCCGGTTGAGGACCGGCAGGACGGCGGACAGGGAGATGGCGTCGCCCTTGCGGTAGATCTTGAAACGGCGCTCCTCGGGGGCGGCGCCCACCGGTTCGTAGAGGCTGAGCGCGAAGTCGTTCTCCTCGCCGAGCCGCTCCAGGTGGACGAGGTCGGCGACCGCGGAGCGCGGACTGTGGTCGGCCTTGTAGCCCTCGGGGAAGGCGCTGCCGTAGCGGCGCGAGAGTTCGGATGCGCGCTCCTCGCCGAGCTCGGCGTTGAGCGCCTCGGCGAAGCCGTCGGCCCAGGAGCGGGCGGCCTCGACCAGGCGGGCCTCGATGCGCTCCTTGTCGCTGTCGCTGAGCTGCGGCAGCTCGGTGCCCTGCGGGACGCGGACCACGAAGTGCAGCCGGGACAGGATCGACTCGGTGTTCCAGGCGGTGAAGTCGACGCTGATGCCGTCGAGTTCTTCCTTGAGGATGTCGATGATCCGGAGGCGGACGCCGGTGGTGTAGCGGTCGCGGGGCAGGTAGACGAGGGCCGAGTAGTAGCGGCCGTACTCGTCCTGGCGCAGGTAGAGGCGCAGCCGCCGCCGCTCCTGGAGGTACAGGACGGAGGTGGCGATGGACTCCAGCTCGTCGGCCGGGGTCTGGAAGAGCTCGTCGCGCGGGTAGGTCTCCAGGATCTGGAGCAGGTCGCGGCCGTCGTGGCTGTTGGGCGAGAAACCGGCCCTTTCGAGCACCTCGTCCACCTTGCGCCGAATGACCGGAACCCGGCGCACCGACTCGGTGTAGGCGGCAGAGGAGAACAGCCCGAGGAAACGCCGCTCGCCGACGACATTGCCGTCCGCGTCGAACTTCTTGACCCCGATGTAGTCGAGGTACGACGGCCTGTGCACCGTCGCCCGGCTGTTGGCCTTGGTCAGCACGAGCAGATTGTGCTCACGCGCCTTCGCGCGGGCGTCGGCGGGCAGCCGCTCGAAGGACGGGCTGACCGGGTGGCCCTCGTCGCCGGCGTGGTGCGGGTCGGAGCGCAGGATGCCGAGGCCGGTGCCGGGCACGGCCGCGAGGGAGTCGTCCGGCCTGAGCTGGTACTCCCGGTAGCCGAGGAAGGTGAAGTGGTCGGCGGCCAGCCAGCGCAGCAGCTCGCGGGCCTCGTCGATCTCCGTGTCGCGCAGATCGGTGGCGACGGGCTCGGCGGGCAGTTCGTCGGCCATCCGCAGGGCCGCGTCCCGCATCTTCTCCCAGTCCTCGACGGCCTCCCGGACGTCGGACAGGACACGCAGCAGGTCGGCGGTGATCTGCTTCAGGTCCCCGCGGTCGGTCTCGCGGTCGATCTCGACGTGGATCCAGGACTCGGTGTGCGCGTCGTGCGGGAGGTCGGCGGAGGGCGGGGCGGTGAGGACCTCGATCAGCCTGCCGGTGAGGTCGCGGCGGACGACGACCTGGGGGTGGATGACGACATGGATGCCGCGCCCCTGCCGGGTCAGCTCGTTGGTGACGGAGTCGACGAGGAAGGGCATGTCGTCGGTGACGACCTCGACGACCGAGTGGGTGCACGTCCAGCCGTTCTCCTCCACCGTGGGCGTGTGCACTCGCACGTTGGCCGTGCCCTGCGGGCGCGTCTCGCCCAGCCGGAAGTGGGAGAGAGCGGCTCCGTAGACGTCGACCGGGTCGCGGCCGGCGAGGTCTTCCGGGGCCGTGTGCAGGTAGTAGCGCTGGAGGAACGCGAGCACGGTCTCGCTGTCCGGGGTGTCCGGGGTGCGGGGGGTGTCGTCGTCCGTCGTCCCAGTCGGTAGGTGCCCCCCGACCGGGCTGTTCTCAGCTACCCGTGCGGCCCTCTCGAGCAGCTCGGCCTTGGCTTCGTCCAGCTTGGTCTGCATTGTCCTCTGACTCCTGTCGCGCGCCGTTGCGTGACGTAGAAGGAAGTACGGCCTCTTCCCCTGCGGCTCGACGCCACGGCCCGGGGTCTCCGGTCTGCTCCGACGCTATGCCGCAAGGTGAGAAGAGCGGGGGTATATCAGCCATTCTCGACACGCCCGCCAGGTGTGACGCTGCTCTCTGCCGCGCCGGTGACGAGGGTGTACTCGGCGTCATGGGGGCCCCTACGGCCCCGTCCCGCCCGCGAGGACCAGCGGCCGCCGCCCGGCCACGGAGGTGTTCCGTGCGCACCGGGCGCGGGGCGGGGGCCACAGCGCCCCCGCGAACTATCGCGCTGATCACGCCACCCAGGCTATCGCCCCTCACAGGGGGGTCGTCATGAGCCGTATGTGTACAAAACCGGGGGTGGAACTTTGACACTCTGCACAGTGCCCACGCCGCATCCAGGCCATGACCTTTTCCCCTCCCCCTTCGCACACCCTCTTGGCAAGCACGTCCCGTCGGTGCACTTTGCCGACATGACCACAAAAATCCTCATCGTCACCGGTGACGCAGCAGAGTCGCTGGAAGTCCTGTACCCCTACCAGCGGCTCCGCGAGGAGGGCTACGACGTCCATGTCGCGGCCCCCGCCCGCAAGAAGCTCCGCTTCGTCGTCCACGACTTCGAACCCGGCTTCGAAACACCTACACCGAGAAGCCCGGCTACACCTGGCCCGCCGACCTGGCCTTCGCCGAGGTCGACGCCGGTCAGTACGCCGCTGTCGTCATCCCCGGCGGCCGCGCCCCCGAGTACCTGCGCAACGACCCCGAGCTCCGCAAGATCCTCAAGTCCTTCTTCGACGCGGACAAGCCGGTCGCCCAGATCTGCCACGGTCCCCTGCTCACCGCCGCGATCGACGGCCTGCGCGGTCGCCGCGTCACCGCCTACCCGGCTCTGGAACCCGACATGCAGTCCGCCGGCGCGGCCTTCCAGGACGCCGAGGTGGTCGTCGACGGCACCCTGGTCTCCTCCCGCGCCTGGCCGGACCACTCGGCCTGGATGCGGGAGTTCTTGGGGGTGCTCAGGGCGAAGGCACCGGTGACCTGATCGACGGGGTGCCGGAACCGACGCGAACCGTCACGCCGCTATTCGCTCGGCCTCCGCGACCGCCTCCGCCAAGGTGTCCACCACCGGCACCCCGACCCCCTCGAGACTGGCCCGGCTGTGCGACCCGCCCGTGTACAGCACAGCCCGTGCCCCCACCCGCATCGCGGCCACCGCGTCGTCCGCGGCGTCCCCGATCACCACGGTCCGCGCCGCCTCCACTCCCACCAGCGCGGCGAGATGCCGCTCCATGTGCTCCGCCTTGCTCCCGCCTGACGGTCCCGTGCGCCCGTCCACCCGCAGGAAGTGCGCCTCGATCCCGAACCCCCGCACCAACGGCACCAGCTCGTCATGCACGTACATGCTGAGGATCGACTGGCTGCGGCCGGCCGACCGCCACCCCATGAGCAGCTCCACCGCCCCCTCGGTGAGCCCGCACCCCACCCGGTGCTCGGCGTAGTACCGGTGGAAGGTCTCGTCCATGACCTCCCACTCCGCGTCGGTGGGCAGCCGGCCGAGCAGTCGCTCGTAGAACTTCGGTACCGGCACGCAGTACAGCGCCCGGTACTGCTCCATCGTGATCGGCGCGAGCCCCAGCTCGCCGAACGCCGCGTTCGTCGCCCCGATGATCGCGTCGTTGTCGTGGAACAGCGTGCCGTTCCAGTCCCAGACGATGTGCGCCCCTGTCAGCTTCCCCATGCCAAAAACGTACCCGCCCCCACTGACAATCAGGAGACGGGCAGGTCAAAGTGGGTAAAGCCGCGACTCTGCACGACGGAGAACGGACTCAGCCGCCGAGCCCCACCAGGTTCGGGATCTCCTGCGTCGCGTACCACAGCAGCTCGTGGTCCTCGGCCCCGTCCACCACGAACTGCGCGTCGTCGTCCCCCGCGTCCGCCGCCGCCAGCGCGTCCACGGCGGCGGTGACGTCCTCCACCGCGCCGTCCGAGTCGACGTGCACCGCGGCCGCCTTGGCCAGCTTCACCGTCCCGGCGACCCGCACCTCACCGAGGGCCACGGGATCCATCGCCCGGTCGGGATCGGCGACCGCCGCTCCGTCGGCCACGTCGACGGCCACGACGACCCGGCGCCGCACGGCCCCGGGGTCCGCGGCGAGCAATCGCAGCGAGCCCAGCGCGGCCCGGTTCAGCGCCGCGTACTCCAGCTCCTCGATGTCGTCGGAGAGGTACCACTCGCGCAGGGCGGGCGTGACGGCGTAGGCGAGGAGCGGTCCGGCCCCCAGCTCACCCGTCTTGTACGCCTCGGCGAGACCGGAGAGGGTCAGGGGGACGTAGACGCGCATGACTGGCCGCTTTCGTGGTCGGAGAACATCATCGGAGGGGCTCCGCGAAGGCCTTCAGGATACGTGCGGGCGTCCCCTTTCGAGTCCCTGCCCAGACCTCGGCAGGCGTCCACCCCGGGCCTGGAATTCACCCGCCCTGCCCCCGGATTCCCGGGCTTCCGTCCCCTCGGATCACCCTGATAGGTGAACATTCCGGCCGCCCGACCCGACCCGCCGCTTCCTTGCCGCCGCGGTCCACGGCCCCGTACAAGATCCCCATCAGAAGTTACTGCCCGGTACTCGCCGGGCTCGCAGAACGGGGATCCCATGAACAAGGTCATGACCAGGGCCCAGCACCACCCCGGCGCCCGCCCACCGGCTCGCCGCGACTCCCGCCGCCCGGGCGGCACACCGCCCCGCACGCCCGGCGGCAGCACGCCTCGCACGGCCCCGGGCGACGGCCGCCCACCGGGTTCCCCCGGCAGCGGTCCCCGCGCCGGCACGGGCCCCGCGGACAGCCGTCCGCAGAACATCCCGGGCCGGTCCGAGACGACCACCGGAGCTTCGCGGCGCAGCACCAGGGCGGGCACCACGACGACGAGCACGACCGACACCACGAGCAGCGGCACGCGCGGCACCTCCACCGCGACACGCGCCGCCGCTCTCACCCGCACCGCGGCAGCGGTCTCCGAAGGAACCACTACCAGGCCCTACGCCCCCGCCTCAGGCCCCGCACCCCGCGGCACAGCCACGCGGTCGCACCGCACCCCCGCAGCCACCCCGGCGGTCGTCCCGCCCCAGTCCCCGCGTCGCCCCCTGGCTCCCCAGCCACGCCCCACCGATCTCTTCGCCGACCTCCTCCTCGCCGTGCTGAGCGGCCAGCGCCCCGTCCACTCGATGCTCCGGCACACCGCGGGCCGCGCCTATGACGAACTGGCCCTGCTCGCCGAGCGCGGCCCCCTGCGCACCCGCGGCACCCGCCCCGTCGTCCGGGACATCGGCTACTACGTCCCGCGTCAGGGCGCCGTGGAGGCCTTCGCCCGCATCGGCGCCGGTGACCAGCTGCGCGCCATGGCCTTCCGCCTGGAACAGGGCCAGGACCTCCGCTGGCGCTGCACGGCGGTCGAACTGGGCGGCCCCCGGGCTCCGCGTCCGGACGACGACTGACAGGCCCGGAGAAGCCCGCGAGAGGCACCCACGCATCCCTCATACGCCGAAGGGCCGGCCACCCCGAGGTGACCGGCCCTTCCTGCGCCACGGCGCCCGAGGCACCGTCACATCCATCCGCTACGGCGACCAGCGCGCCGTAGGCACGGCACTACTTCTTGCGCCGCCCCCGCGCACGGGACTGCTTGCGCCGCTCCGCACGCGTGAGGCCGTCCGCCTCGGAGCGCACGGGCTCGTCGTCGTCGGCGAACTCGCCCTCGATGACGCCGCCCTCGCCGTCCACGCTCGGCGCGGAGAAGTGCAGGTCCCGCCGCTGCGGGGCGTCGAGCCCCTTGGCGCGGATCTCGGGACGCGAGCCGGCCTGCGCCGGAACGGAGTCCTGCTTGGCGAGGGACGGCTTCTCGTCCTCGACCGGGACCTCCTCGACCTGCTGCTCGACCTGGACCTCCAGGTTGAACAGGTAGCCGACGGACTCCTCCTTGATGCCCTCCATCATGGCGGTGAACATGTCGAAGCCCTCACGCTGGTACTCGACCAGCGGGTCCTTCTGGGCCATCGCGCGCAGGCCGATGCCCTCCTGGAGGTAGTCCATCTCGTAGAGGTGCTCGCGCCACTTGCGGTCCAGGACCGACAGCACGACCCGGCGCTCCAGCTCGCGCATGATCTCGGAGCCGAGCTGCGCCTCGCGCGCCGCGTACTGCTCGTGGATGTCGTCCTTGATGGACTCGGAGATGTACTCGGCGGTCAGGCCCGCGCGGTCGCCGGCCGCGTCCTCCAGCTCCTCGACGGTGATCTTCACCGGGTAGAGCTGCTTGAACGCGCCCCACAGCCGGTCGAGGTCCCAGTCCTCCGCGAAGCCCTCGGCGGTTTCCGCCGCGACGTACGCGTCGATCGTGTCGTCCATGAAGTGCACGACCTGCTCCTGCAGGTCCTCGCCCTCCAGGACACGACGCCGCTCGCCGTAGATGACCTCGCGCTGCCGGTTGAGCACCTCGTCGTACTTCAGGACGTTCTTACGGGTCTCGAAGTTCTGCTGCTCGACCTGCGACTGCGCGGACGCGATCGCGCGCGTGACCATCTTGTTCTCGATCGGGACGTCGTCCGGGACGTTCGCCATCGACATCACGCGCTCGACCATCTGGGCCTTGAACAGCCGCATCAGGTCGTCGCCCAGGGAGAGGTAGAAGCGGGACTCGCCGGGGTCGCCCTGTCGGCCGGAACGACCGCGCAGCTGGTTGTCGATACGGCGCGACTCGTGCCGCTCGGTACCGAGGACGTAGAGCCCGCCGAGCTCCTTGACCTCCTCGAACTCCGCCTTGACCGCCTGCTGGGCCTTCTCCAGGGCGGCGGGCAGGGCCGCGGCCCACTCCTCGATGTGCTCCTCGGGGTCGAGGCCGCGCTGGCGCAGCTCCGCCTCCGCGAGGTCCTCGGGGTTGCCGCCGAGCTTGATGTCGGTACCACGGCCGGCCATGTTGGTGGCGACGGTGACGGCGCCCTTGCGGCCGGCCTGGGCGACGATCGTCGCCTCACGGTCGTGCTGCTTGGCGTTCAGCACTTCGTGCTGGACGCCGCGCTTGCTGAGCTGCTGGGAGAGGTACTCGGACTTCTCGACCGACGTCGTACCGACGAGGATCGGCTGGCCCTTCTCGTGCTTCTCGACGATGTCGTCGACGACCGCCTCGAACTTCGCGACCTCGGTGCGGTAGATCAGGTCCGACTGGTCCTTGCGGACCATGGGCCGGTTGGTCGGGATCGGGACGACGCCCAGCTTGTAGATCTGGTGGAACTCGGCGGCCTCGGTCATAGCCGTACCGGTCATGCCGCAGAGGCCCGGCTGTTCCTTGCCGTTGTGGTCGTGGCGCTTGTAGAGGCGGAAGAAGTTCTGAAGGGTGATCGTGGCGAGGGTCTGGTTCTCGTCCTTGATGTCCACCCCTTCCTTCGCCTCGATCGCCTGGTGCATGCCCTCGTTGTAGCGGCGGCCGGCGAGGATACGGCCGGTGTGCTCGTCGACGATCATGACTTCGCCGTCCATGACGACGTAGTCCTTGTCCTTCTTGAAGAGCTCCTTCGCCTTGATGGCGTTGTTCAGGTAGCCCACCAGAGGGGTGTTGACCGACTCGTAGAGGTTGTCGATGCCCAGCCAGTCCTCGACCTTGCTGACACCGGACTCGTGGATGGCGACCGTGCGCTTCTTCTCGTCGACCTCGTAGTCGCCGGTCTCCTCGATGCCCTTGAGCGGGTTGCCGGCCTCGCCCTTCTTCAGGCGGGTGACCAGCTTGGCGAAGTCGCCGTACCACTTGGTGGCCTGGTCGGCCGGACCGGAGATGATCAGCGGCGTACGGGCCTCGTCGACCAGGATGGAGTCGACCTCGTCGACGATGGCGAAGTTGTGGCCGCGCTGGACGAGTTCGTCCTGGGACCACGCCATGTTGTCGCGCAGGTAGTCGAACCCGAACTCGTTGTTCGTGCCGTAGGTGATGTCGCACGCGTACTGCGCGCGGCGCTGGGCCGGCGTCATGTTGGCGAGGATGCAACCGACCTCGAGGCCCAGGAACTTGTGGACGCGGCCCATCATCTCGGAGTCGCGCTCGGCCAGGTAGTCGTTGACCGTGATGAGGTGGACGCCCTTGCCGGACAGCGCGTTCAGGTACGCGGGCAGCGTGCCGACGAGCGTCTTGCCCTCACCGGTCTTCATCTCGGCCACATAGCCGAGGTGGAGGGCTGCGCCGCCCATGATCTGCACGTCGTAGTGGCGCTGGCCCAGCGCGCGCTTGGCGGCCTCGCGCACGGTGGCGAACGCCTCGGGCAGCAGGTCGTCCAGGCTCTCACCGTCGGCGTACCGCTGCTTGTACTCCTCGGTGAGGGCCCGCAGCTCGGCGTCGGAGAGGTCGATGAAGTCCTCTTCGATGGAGTTGACCTGGTCCGCGATGCGGTGCAGCTTGCGCAGGATCTTGCCTTCGCCTGCACGCATGATCTTCGAGAGGACGGACACGGGGGTTGGTCTCCTTGCCGGTCGGGCCTGGCACGGTCGGTTTCCATTTGACTTACTGAGCAACGGCCATCGTATGCGAGGACCCCGCCAGGTCGGGAGGCCTGCCGGGTACGCCGACTGTCAGCTCCTTCAAATCTGCTTCAAAGGGGACAACGGGCGGGGAACGCCGATGGTGCCGCGCCCTGCTCACGAATTGCGCGAATTGTGATCACTCGCTCACTCACAGCGAAAGCGATGGCGTCTTCACCGAACACCTGAGCAGAATCGGCCGATGGAACCCGTCACGCTGACCACGGACCGTCTCCTGCTGCGCGCGCCCGCCCCGCAGGACACCGAGACCGTCCTCGCGGCCGTGCAGGACCCCGACATCCTGCGCTGGACCACGATCCCCTCGCCCTACCTGGTGGAGCACGCCCGGAGCTTCACGGAGCAGCTGGCCCCGGCGGGCTGGGCGAACGGCACGATGTTCACCTGGGGCCTCTTCCTCCCCGAAGGGGAGGACCTGGTGGGCATGCTGGGTCTGACCATGCGCTCGCCGGGCACGGCCGAGATCGGCTACTGGGCCACCAAGGAACACCGCGGCCACGGCTATGTCACCGAGGCCGTGCTCGCCGCCTCCCGCTGGGCGTTCACCGAAATGTCGATCGACCGCGTGGAGTGGCGCGCGGAAGTGGGCAACCGGCCCTCCCGCGCGGTGGCGGAGCGCGCCGGGTTCGCCATCGAGGGCGTCCTGCGCTCCGGCATCGCCCACCAGGGCGTACGCCGCGACTGCTGGGTGGGCGCGCTGTTGCCCTCGGACCTGGGCCTGCCGTCGACGGCGCAGTATCTGCCCGCCCAGGGGTAGATCCGCAGATCGCCTCGCGTTGTCAGTGCCGGGCCCTATCTTCGGACCCATGACGACCCCGCCTCCCCTCACCGACCTCTCGGCCGACGAGGCCCGCCGCATCGTGCTGCGCGCCCAGGGCTTCCTCGGCACCCCCGACCGTCGGGCCGGAGTCCGCGGCGTCCTCCGTCACCTCGGCGCGGTCCAGCTCGACACCATCTCGGTACTCGCCCGCTCCCACGAGCTGATCCCGTACGCCCGCCTCGGCGCGGTGGGCCGCAAGAAGGTGGAGAGCGCCTACTGGACCACTGCTCCCTTTGGCGCGCCTCCGGCACGACCCCACGCCTTTGAGTACTGGTCGCACGCGGCGTGCATCCTCCCCATCGAGGAATGGCCCCACTTCGCCTTCCGCCGCCGCGCCTACCGCAGCCGCCCGCACTGGAACCACCAGCTCCCGGACGGCACCTACGACCAGGTCATCAAGCAGCTCCGCACGGAAGGCCCCCTCACCGCCACGGAGTTGGGCGGCGCGAAGAAGACCAGCGAGTGGTGGGACTGGTCCGGCACCAAGGTCGCCGTCGAGCGCGCCCTGATGTACGGCGAGGTGGTGTGCGTGGAGCGCCGCGGCTGGAAGCGTGTGTACGACCTCGCCGAGCGCGCCGTCCCCGCCGACCTGCTCCACGACGAGCTGGACGACGCCGAATGCCTGCGCCGCCTGGTCCGTCTCGCCGGCCAGTCGCTGGGCGTCGGCACCCGCGCGGACATCGCCGACTACCACCGCCTCAAGGGCGAACAGGTCGACGCGGTGATCGCCGACTCGGGCCTGGTACCGGTCACGGTCGAGGGCTGGGGCAAGCCTGCCTGGGCCGACCCCGCGGCTCTGGAGACGCCCCCGCGTGGCCGCCACCGCACCACTTTGCTGTCCCCGTTCGACTCCCTGATCTGGGAACGCGCGCGCACGGAGCGGATCTTCGGCTTCACCCACCGCCTGGAGGCGTACGTCCCGAAGCCCAAGCGGGTGCACGGCTATTTCGCGATGCCGGTGCTGGCCGGTGGCCGTCTCGTCGGCCGCGTGGACCCGGCCCGCGAGGGGGCCACGCTGGTGGCCAGGCAGGTCACTCTGGACGGCTCGAAGGCGGTCCCGGCGGTGGCCCAGGCCCTGGTCGAGGCGGCGAGCTGGGTGGACTGCACGGACGTTCGGGTCGAGCGGGTGGACGCGCCGGATCTGCGCGAGCCCCTCGCCAAGGAGGTCACTCGAGCGCTGACGACGGCTCTGCGCTGACCGGGAGCCGGGTCAGCGGATTTCGAGGATCTTCTCCCGCATCGCGTAGACCACCGCTTCCATCCTGGAGTGCAGTTGCAGCTTCTCCAGGATGTTGCGTACGTGGTTCTTCACGGTGTTCTCGGAGATGAACAACTCCTTCGCGATATCGCGGTTGTTCATCCCGGTGGCGACGAGCTTGAGGACTTCCAGCTCACGGTCGGTCAGCCGCGGGGCCGGCACGAGACGGCGCTCGTCCGTCCGCTGGATCATCGACTTGAACTCGGTGAGCAGTTTCGAGGCCATGGACGGGCTGATCTGCGACTGTCCGTCGGCCACCGCGCGAATGGCGGTGGCCACCTCGTCCGTGGAGATTTCCTTGAGGAGATATCCGGTCGCGCCCGCCTTGATCGCTTCGTAGAGGTCGGCTTCCTCATCGCTGATCGTCAACATGATGATCTTGGCGCTGGGTGCGACTTCCTTGATGGAGGTGCAGGCCTCGATCCCGCCTCGCTTGGGCATCCGCACGTCCATCAGAACGATGTCCGGCAGCAGGTCGGCGGCCTTGTCGACGGCCTCGGCGCCGTCGCCCGCCTCGCCCACGACCTGGATGTCCTCCTCGGCCGCGAGCACGATCTCCAGTCCGCGCCGGAAGAGTGCGTGGTCGTCCACGACGAGAACCCTGATCGGCTCCTTGCGTGGAGAGCCCGTGTCCGCGCCCATGCCGACGGCACCGTCGCCGGCATGCTCGCCGTGCAGCGGTCCGAAGCTGTCCGCCATCGTTCCTCCCCCTGAAGGCTGTGGCTGGTTCTGCGCCATCGCCAACGCAAGGCAACGACCCACCGGTTGGGCCGGTGGGGCCATGATTTCATGCCCGGACGACAGTGAGGTGACAGTGCGGGGCGCGAAGTGGTCGCACGCGGGTGCCCCTGGGGGCGCACACGCGCTCCAGGGGCACCGGCTCAGCTGTCATCCGGGAGGGTCAGCTGCCCGTCGTGTCGCCGGCCGCGGGAGAGTGCGCCCGGGCGACCATCGGGTCCGTGCTCAGGTGGATGACGCCGTAGTCATAGGCGTGCCGCCGGTAGACGACACTCGGTTCCTTGGTCTCGGAGTCGACGAACAGATAGAAGTCGTGCCCGACCAGTTCCATCTCGTAGAGCGCCTGGTCGAGGGTCATCGGGGAGGCGACGTGGGTCTTCTCACGGACCACGAGGGGGCCTTCACCCTGGATCTCCAGCGAGCCGATCTTCTTGGTGGGCACGCCGTCCGGCTCGTCATCGTGGACCGGGCGGCCGTCGCCGTTGAGCGTCGCAGCGTCCGGAACGTGGTCGGCGACCTCAGCAGCCGTGAGCCGTCGTGCGCCCCTGCGTGTGTGGCGCTTGTCGTGCTCCTTGCGCAGCCGGGCGTCCAGCTTCTCCGCCGCCAGGTCGAGTGCCGCGTACGGGTCGCTGGCTGCCGCTTCCGCCCGGATCACCGGACCGCGGGAGCGGAGCGTGATCTCCACTCGGTCACAACGGTCGGCCTGTCGGGGGTTCGGCTCCTTGGACACCTCGACGTCGAGGCTGATCACCTTGCCATCGAGCTTCTGGATCTTCTCCAGCTTCAGCTTCTCGGCCACGTGCTTGCGGAACCGCTCGGGCACCTCGGTCTTGCGGCCCTTGACGACGATGTCCACGCAGAACTCCGTTCCCGGATCGCTCCGCCTCGATGCGGAGCATCTCCCTTTTGCACCCGGCTCCGGTGAGCCCCGGAACCTCGGACTCGGTGACGTCCACCTCCTCCCCCGCGGGCAAGATCTCCATTCCACCGTCGCGGATGATGGTGGAAATCCCGCGGGCACGGCATTCGGATTTGCGAGGTGTGGCCTGCGCCTTTCTCTCACAACCGAACATATCTCGCCTGGACGGATGTCGTCACCCTCTACTGCGGCGTACCTCCGTTCAGGTGAATTGATCCTCTCGTAACCTGCAACGATGCAACTACACAGTCAGTTCCGGTTTATTTCGAAAGATTCCGGCGAGGCCGCGACCACCGCCGCGCAGATCACGTCACGAACGCCACCGGCGCCCGCCGTTGTCGCCAAGCAGTGCTCCCGGACCGTGCCCTCCTCGGTCACTGCGATCATCCGTTCCCTCATGCCTTCCCGAGTTGCAGCGGTGTACACGAGACCCGTCGGTTCATCGCCGCATCCGCCCACCACTCGTCCACCACGGTTCCCGCCCCCGTCCTGCCGCCGTTCGCCATGACGTGCCTCCGCTCCCCGCTGCCCCCGGACAGGCCGTCCCGCTGCCCCCGGCTGCCGATGCCTCTCCCGTGTACCCGCTTCGGGCCATCGATCATCAGGCCACGCAGCCGTCTTCAGCGACCGACAACCGCTGCCCTCTCCTCCGTGCTGTTGCCGTGGATCACGGTGCCCGGTGGTCATCCGTTCATCGCCGTGCGCGATGTCCTCCCGAGCCCTCGCCGCCGGGTTGTCCCCAGCCGCCCTCTCCCGAGCCCTCGCCTCCCGGACGGCCCGCGCCGCCTCGGTCAGCGACGCACCCGTCGTCATCAGGTCGTCGACCAGCACGACCAGGCCCTCGGCCAGGAGCCGACCGCCACCGGGAACCACGGTCAGCGCGCCCGCGAGATTGTCCCGCCGCTGGCGGAAGTTGAGCCCCGACTGGTCGGCCACCCCCCGCCGCTGCCGCAGTACGGCAACCACCCGCGCCGGCATCCCCGCCCGCCGCAGCTCCCTCGCCGCCGCAAGCGCGATACGCCGAGCCGGATCATGCCCCCGAGCCCGAACCGCCCGCCGCGCGGAGGGCACGGGAACGAGCAACACCGGCACACCGATCCCCTCCCCGGCCCACCCTCCACCGACGAACGCACCCGACTGCGAGCCGGCGCTCCCGGCCAGGACCTCACCACGTGACACCCCGCCTCGGGCCAGTGCCCCACCACCCGACGCCGATCCCTCACCCCCCGGGTCACACACCTCCCGCACGCTCGCCCACACAGCCCCCGCCAAGGCCGTCCCGAGCGGCCCCGCGAGGCCCAGCACCCCCCTCTCCTTGTGCGCCAGCAACACCGCCCGTACCGAGTCCGCATACCGAGCCGCCGCATGCACGACCGGCAGTCCGGGCGGCTCCGGCACCGGTCGCACCCGGCTCGGCGCGGCCCCGTCCAGGGCGGCACGGCACTCCGGACAGAGCACCGTGCGAGGCGTCCCGCAGCCTCCGCACTCGGCCGGCAGCACCAGATCGGTGAGGTCCTGCCACCACCCCCGCATGCCCACCACTGTGCCAACGCCGAAGCCGACCGGCCACCCCTGTGGATAACCTCCTGTGGAAAACCCCGCCCCGACACGAACAACAGTTCCCACCACAAATGCGGGCCCTATACAGCCAACCGCTCGGCCGAACACAGCCCGCGAATCCGCTGCTCCCCGTACGACGATTCCGCCCCGCCCCACCCAGCGAATCCAGCCCGCCCGGCCGCGAATCCCCCACCGGCCCCAGAAACGAAAGCGGCCACCCCCACCAGGGCCTCACCCCGGCAAAAGCGGCCGCTCCCGACAGCGCGGTCCCGTCACCTCATCCCGGATAGACCGGCGCCGTCCCGTCCGCGTCCACCTTCTGCCACTGCCCCCCGGACGGCAGCCGTACGATCCCGTCCTCCGAGTAGGCCACCAAGGGCATCTCGTCGTCCTCGGACGCCGCGATCTCCTTCACGCCGGTGAGCGCGGCCGGCGGCGGCCCCTCCGGAGTGGAGCCGTCGACCTGGACGTACCGCGTCTGCTGCACCCCGCCCTTCTCGCGCCCGACCACCACGAGCCTGCTGTCGCCGGCCCAGGACATGGTCGTGACCTCCTCCAGATCCGGTGTCGTGGAGCGCAGTTCCCGCACCGAGACGCGCTGCGGGTCCCCGGTCCTGCCCTCCCGCTCGATCCGCCCGATGAACAGCGACTGTTTGCCGCCCTTCTCCACGACGAGCGCGATCCGCACACCGTCGGCGCCCACCCGAAGGTCCCTGACACGCCCCTCCAGGCCGGGAGTCTCCACCTCCAGCGGCTTGCCCGCACCCTCCTTGAACAGCAGCAGCCGCGGATCGGCGGGGTTCCGGTCGGCCACCCACAGGTCGCCCTCGGTGTCCCAGCTCGGTGTGGTCAGTCGGTCGTCGGCCGTCTTGCCGTTGCTGACCAGCACCGGTTCCCCGAGCGACCCGCCCGACACCAGCGACCCGACGTACAGCGCCTTGCCGTCGATGCCGACACCGGCCGCCGTGTGCTCGTCACGCGAGACGGCCACCGACCGCAGGGCCTTGTCGCCGTCGCCCAGTGCTCCGGGCACCGGCACCGGCTCGGCCTTCGTACCGCTGCCGTCCGGCGCGGCCGAGACCCGTACCAGCCGGTGCTCGCCGTTGACGAAGTACAGGAACTCGGGGCTCTCGACCGAACCGCGCGTGGCCTCCCCATCGGCGTCTCTCTCCGCGGCGGAACACAACTGCTTGCCTCCCGCCTGCAGTTCGACGTCATCCACGGCAGGGGTGAGATTCTGCAGGGTGAACAGCAGCTGGGCCGCCATCGCCTTGCACTGGTCCAAACCGACGTTCCTGGCCTTGTTGTTGAGCGGCACCGTCAGCGTGCTCCGGTCGTCGGGAGTCAGCGAGGAGACGCCGCTCCTGAGGGCCGTACCGGTGGGAAAACTCGTCCTGACGACAGGGTCGAGCCAGCTCGTCGGCCCGCTGAGCAGGGACCGCACCAACTGCGTCATGGGGTCCACGCGCTCCCGCACATACACGGGGTCGGCGACCGCCACGGTCTCCGGAGCCGTCGCCGCCCTGGTGTGCGAAGCGAAGTAGTACTTGTTGACGGACACGTAGTTTCGCTGGAAGTCCGACTTGCCCATGACGACACCGCGCGGAGGGCTGTCGATCCGCCACTGCTTGGTCTTCTTGTTCTGCACGAGGTGCACGGTCTCCCGGTACTCCCCCGAGGCCGGCGCGTACGACTGCTGCGCGTCCACCACGGCCACCTTGGTGCCGACCAGCGTGAACGACTTGTCGTCGGTCTGCTGCCGGTCCGCGGGCGGCACGACGTCGGCACCGGGACCGTCGTCGAGCACCGTGGTGGACAGCCCCGGCTGCCACTGCTTCGCCACGCTCGGTGTCAGGTACTTGCGGGCCGTCTCGTAGTTCGGATCATCGCTGGTCAGCGCCTCGAGGAAGCCCTGCACGATGTCCGTGGGCTCGGCGTCCTCCTGCGGCGGCATCGCGAAGACCCGCACCGGCGTGTCCTGCCGCGGCGTGGAGTCGACGCCGCGCAGATCCCCGCTGTCCGGCATGGAGGCACACCCCGCCAGCAGTACGACACCACAGGCGACGTACGCCACCGCGCGCCCCGGCGTGCGCCGGGCGCCCGCCTCGCGGTCAGCGCCCACGGAATGCCTCCCCCTGCTGTTCGTACGACTCCTGCGACCCGGCGTCCGGGCGGCTCACGGTCTCGTCGCCGGACGCGTCCCCGGCGGACGCACCGTCCGGCCGTCGCGCACTCGAGGTCGGCCGGGGCACCACGCGCGCGCCATTGCCTGGCAACGCCGTCGGATCGGCTGTGGGGGTCGTCGCACCCGCCCGGGGCGCTATCGGGTCCCGCGCGGTCGCCTGGTCGCCCTTCGGCTGGACCGGCACGGTGGCTGCCTTGTCACCGCCCCCGCGCGGCAGGCCGGCGTCATCGAGTCCACGGTTGCGCCGCGAATCCTTGGGCTCCAGTGGTATCGGCGAGCCGCGCAGCGGCTCGTCGGCCGTCCTGGGCAGGGTCAGCCGGAACTGCGAGCCGCCGCCCGGCTCACCCCACGCCTGGAGCCAGCCGCCGTGCAGCCGCGCGTCCTCCAGGGCGATGGACAGCCCGAGACCCGTACCGCCGGTGGTACGCGCGCGTGCCGGGTCGGCCCGCCAGAAGCGGCTGAAGACGCGAGTGGCCTCGCCGGGCTTGAGTCCGACCCCGTAGTCGCGAACCGCGATCGCGACCGCCCCGCCCGCAGATGCCAGCTTGACCACGACGTCCCTGCCCTCGCCGTGCTCGACGGCATTGACGACGAGATTGCGCAGCACCCGCTCCACCCGCCGGGCGTCGGCCTCGGCGACGACGGGCTGCTGGTCGCCCACGATCCGGACGGTCGTGCCCTTGCGCTCGGCCAGTGGCTCGGCCCCACTGACGACCCGCCGCACGACCTCCCTGAGGTCTATCGGCTCGGCCTCCAGCGCCGCCGCCCCCGCGTCGAACCGGCTGATCTCCAGCAGGTCCGCGAGCAGCGTCTCGAACCGGTCCAGCTGGTCGGCGAGCAGTTCGGCCGACCGCGCGGTCATCGGATCGAAGTCCTCGCGCGCGTCATGGATGACGTCGGCGGCCATCCGTACGGTCGTCAGCGGCGTCCGCAGCTCGTGCGACACGTCGGACACGAACCTCCGCTGCATCCGCGACAGGTCCTCCAGCTGCTGGATCTTCAGCTGAAGGTTCTGCGCCATCTTGTTGAAGGCCTCACCGAGCCGCGCGATGTCGTCCTCGCCGGTGACCTTCATCCGCTCCTGCAACCGCCCGGCGGACAGCCGCTCGGCGATCCCGGCCGCCATCCGTACCGGCGTGACGACCTGCCGCACCACGAGCCAGGCGATGGCTCCGAGGAGTACGACGACGAAGAGCCCGGCGGTCGCCAGGGTGCCCTTGACCAGGCTGAGCGACTTCTCCTCCTGGGTGAGCGGGAAGAGGTAGTACAGCTGGTACGGGTCGCCGTTGGGGTCGTTGACCTGCTTGCCGATGACCAGGGCCGGCTGGGGTTCCTGGTAGGGGTCGTAGACGATGCGGGTGTAGCTCTGAGCGGCCGTCGTGTTCTCGTCGATCTTCTCGCGCAGAGCCTCGGGGACGCTGGCCGTCGGGTCGACATCGCCGGAGGCACGCGGACCGCGCCCGCTCCCGCTGTCGCCGCCCACGGGCAGGGTCACCACGTCGAAGGCGCCCTGACCGCCGCTGGAGAGCGAGTAGACGAGGTTGCTCATCCACTCGATGACGAACTGGTCGGACCGACCGTCCGCCGGAGCCGTGTCGTCGGTCCCGGCGTCGGCCTCCTCCGCCTTCTGCTTGGCCACCGCGAACCCGCCGGTGGCCTGGCTCTGCGATGCCTTCACCTTGGCGTCGAGGAGCCCGTTGCGCACCTGCCCGATGACGACGAAGCCCAGCAGAAGGACCACGCCGAGCGACATCAGGAGGGTGGTGACGACGACCTTGAGCTGGATGTTGCGCCGCCACAGCCGCATCACGGGCAGCAGCGGCCGGCGCACCCAGCGCATGAAGAGCCTCAGGACCGGGCTGCCCTGGACTCCGCCCTGGAGCAGCCCGCCCTCCAGGAACCGCCCCCAACGGGAGCGGGCCTTCGTCCGCCCGACAGGCCGCCCCGCACCCACCCCGGTCCGTCCGGGCGACGAAGCGGCACTGTCTCCGGACATGTCAGCTGGGCCCTGCCTTGTAACCCACACCACGGACGGTCACCACGATCTCGGGCCGCTCCGGGTCCTTCTCGACCTTGGAACGCAGCCGCTGCACATGCACGTTGACGAGCCGGGTGTCGGCGGCGTGGCGGTAACCCCACACCTGCTCGAGCAGCACCTCACGCGTGAACACCTGCCACGGCTTGCGCGCGAGCGCGACCAGCAGGTCGAACTCCAGCGGCGTCAGCGCGATCGACTGCCCTTCCCGCTTCACGGAGTGGCCGGCCACGTCGATGACCAGGTCACCGATGGCGAGCTGCTCGGGAGCCGGCTCCTCCGACCTGCGAAGCCGCGCCCGGATCCGGGCCACGAGCTCCTTCGGCTTGAACGGCTTCACGATGTAGTCGTCGGCACCGGACTCCAGGCCCACGACGACATCGACGGTGTCGCTCTTGGCCGTCAGCATCACGATCGGCACCCCGGACTCCGCCCTGATCAGACGGCACACCTCGATACCGTCCCGCCCGGGCAGCATCAGATCCAGCAGCACCAGATCCGGCTTGGCCTCACGGAACGCGGCCAGCGCCTTGTCACCGTCGGCTACGAAAGACGGCTCAAAACCTTCACCACGCAGCACAATGCCCAGCATCTCGGCAAGTGCGGTGTCGTCGTCGACGACAAGGACTCGTCCCTTCATAAACGACATCATCCCATTCTCATAACAGTGGTGAAGGCAGTGGTGAGACAGCTCACCGACCAGTGACCTTAGTCGTACCGGACGGTCACTGTCTGCCTCGACCGCGGCCGAGGCTGCAAGCCACGGATCTCCGCGGAATGCGGCCACTCCCTCCGGATCAGCTGTTCGTCACCTCCCGCGACCTCGCACACACCTCGGCAAGGGCCTCGGCCGTCACCGGCGACACCACGCCCTCCTCCGTGACAATCGCCGTCACCAGCTCCGGCGGCGTCACGTCGAAGGCCGGGTTGTACGCCTGCGTCCCCAGCGGCGCCACCGGAATCCCGCCGCCCGCCTCGGCCCCGGCCACCGGCGCCTGAGGCGCCGCGATCTCGGTCACCTCGTGCCCGGCCCGCTGCTCCACCTCGATCGACGCCCCGTCCGGCGTGTCCGGATCCACCGTGGTCACCGGCGCCACCACGATGAACGGCACATGGTGATACCGCGCGAGCACCGCCAGCGGATAGCTCCCCACCTTGTTCGCCACCGAGCCGTCGGCCGCGATCCGGTCGGCCCCGATGAGCACCGCGTCCACCTCCCCGGCCGCGAACAGCGAACCCGCCGCGTTGTCGGTCAGCAACGTGTACGCCATCCCGCTGCGGGCCGCCTCGTACGCCGTCAGCCGGGCGCCCTGGAGCAGGGGGCGCGTCTCGTCCACCCACAACCGCCGCAGCCGCCCCACCCGGTGAGCCGCGAGCGCCACCGCGAACGCCGTCCCCTCACCGCCCGACACCAGCGAACCGGTGTTGCAGTGCGTCAGAATCCGGTGCCCGCCGCCCGGCAGCAGCTCGTCCAGCAGCGCCAGCCCCCGCTCGGCCATCGCCGCGCTGGCCGCCGCGTCCTCCCGGTGCAGCCTGCGCGCCGCCGCCAGCGCCGCCCCGGCCGCCGACTCCTGGTCACCGCTCTTGCCGAGCTCGGCCCGGTACGCGGCAGCGGCTCTGCGCACTCCGACACCGAGGTTCACCGCGGTCGGACGCGCGCCGGCCAGCACGGCCGCCGCCTCGTCCACGTCGAACCCGCGCGCGGCGGCGAGCGCGACCCCGTACGCCCCCGCGATGCCGAGCAACGGCGCCCCGCGCACAGCGAGCGAACGAATCGCCTCCACCAGCGCGGACGCGTCCGTACAGACCAGTTCGACCTCCTCGGCCGGCAGCCTCGTCTGGTCGAGAAGCACCAGCACAGGGCCTTCGGGTGGCTCCTCCCAGCGGATCGCCGGTGTCTCGGTGGGCTTGCTGTCCTCGCCGGATTCCACGTACTGATCAGCCATGCCGTCAGTCTGCCCCTTGTGCGCCGGAGTATTGAAGGTGCGCAGCCCATACCGCGGCTGGTCACTCGCCGACCACCCCATGGCACGATGGCTGCCAACCTGCCGCCGCGACCGCGGACGGGCACCGTGAAGGAGCGACGATGAACGACACTCCGGGCTGGGCCTCGCCCGGATCCGCCCCGTCCGACGGGCACGAGCCCGGCACGTCCGGTCCCGCCGCCGGTCCCGACACTGCGAAGCCCGCGCAGCAACCGGAGGACAACCCGCACGACGCCGACTCGAAGTGGTCCCAGGAGCAGCCGCCGGCCGGTCAGTGGTCCGCCCCCACCGGCCCCGCCGCTCCCGGCCAGACCCCGCCGCCCCCACCACCCGGCCCGGGCTGGGGAACCCAGCCGCCCGCCGGCCCGCCCGGAGGCTACAGCCCTCCCCCCGGCTGGGGCGGTGGCTACGGCGGCTGGGGCGGCCCCCCTCCCGCGGCCAAGCCCGGTGTGATCCCCCTGCGCCCGCTCGGCGTGGGCGAGATCCTCGACGGCGCGGTCTCCACCATGCGCACCTACTGGCGCACGGTCCTCGGCATCTCGCTGACCGTCGCCGTCGTGACCGAGGTCCTCGTCATCCTGCTCCAGGGCCTCGTCCTGAACGACAGCGCGGGGACCGAGGCCCTCAACGACCCCAGCGCCAGCGCCGACGAGCTGCTCCACGCCCTGGGCGAGACCATGATCGGCTCCACCGTCGTCTTCCTGATCTCCCTCATCGGCACGGTCGCCGCGACCGCGCTGCTGACGACCGTCACCAGCCGGGCCGTGCTCGGCCGGCCGGTCACCACAGGTGAGGCCTGGCGCGACGCCCGCCCGCAGGTGCCCAAGCTTTTCGGCCTGATCTTCCTGCTGCTGCTCATCACCTTCGGCGTGCTCGCCGTCGGCGCACTGCCCGGCATCCTCGTCGCCGCAGCGGGCTCGAACGGCGGCGGTATCGCCCTCGTGATCCTGGGCGTCCTCGGCACCGGCGTCGTCGCGCTGTGGCTGATGATCCGCTTTTCCCTGGCCTCGCCCGCGCTGATGCTGGAGAAGCAGAGCATCGTGAAGTCGATGAGCCGCTCCACGAAGCTGGTCCGCGGTTCCTGGTGGCGGGTCCTCGGCATCCAGATGCTGGCCGGGATCATCGCGAACATCGTCGCGGCGATCGTCGTCATCCCCTTCACGTTCCTCGCCGCGGCGCTCAGCGGCGAAGGTGTCGGCGGCTTCGTCAACGGCACCGGCGACCTCGGCTGGACGTTCCTCATCATCAGCGGCATCGGCTCGGTGATCGGCTCCATGATCACCTTCCCGATCTCGGCGGGCGTCACCGTGCTCCTCTACATCGACCAGCGCATCCGCCGCGAGGCCCTCGACCTCGAACTGGCCCGCGCGGCCGGCGTCCAGGGCTACAGCACCGGCCCCACTCCCGGGAGCTGATGCGGTGAACCTGCCGGGGGGAGTGCTCACCATGCTGCGCGCCGTCGACGCCTCCGTGCTGTCACCGGCACGGTCCGCCGACGAACCGCCACTGACGATCCCGCGCGACCCCGCGCGGGAGGCGGCCCGCCGCGAGCTGTCCAAGCACATGTACCACGAGAACGACCCCAGTTGGTTCCAGCGCGCCCTCAACGCCTTCTGGGACTGGGTCGACAAGCTGTTCAACGCCGCCTCGTCAGCGACGCCGGGCGGACCACTCGGCCTGGTCGTCGTCATCGCCGCGATCGTCCTGGTCGTCGGCGCACTGTGGTGGCGCCTGGGCACCCCGCGCCGTGGGCCCGCCTCCTCCGCCGCCCTGTTCGACGACCGCCCCCGCAGCGCCGCCGACCACCGCGCGGCCGCCGAGGCACACGCAGCCCAGAAGCACTGGAACCAGGCCCTACAGGAGCGCATGCGCGCGATCGTCCGTTCCCTGGAGGAACGCGCACTCCTCGACGTCCGTCCCGGCCGCACCGCGGACGAGGCCGCCGCGGAAGCGGGCCATGCCCTGCCCTCCCACACGGACCGGCTGCGCTCCGCGGCGCAGGACTTCGACGACGTCACGTACGGCGGCCGGGCCGCGACCGAACAGGCGTACCACCGCATCGCCGAACTCGACCGCGACCTGGAACGCACCAAGCCGGTACTCGCGAACAGCACGAGCAGCAGCCACAGCGCGGACCACAACGCCCGCCGGGGAGCCGCCGAATGACCACCGAGGCCACGCTCCCGTCCACCTCGGCCTCGCCCACCGCCCGCCAGGTGTGGACCCGCGCGCGAGGCGTCGTACTCGCCCTCGTGCTGCTCCTCGTCGCGGCGGTGGCGATCGCGGCGATCCGCTCCACCGAACGACACGGCAGCCTCGACCCGCGCTCCGCAGACCCCTACGGCAGCCGCGCCGTCGCCGAACTCCTCGCCGACCGAGGCGTCGACACCCGCGTGGTCACCACGCTGGACGAGGCACGCGCCGCGGCCGGCCCCGACACCACCCTCCTGGTTGCCGTACCCGACCTCCTGACGCACCGCCAGCAGAGCGAACTGCGCTCCGCGACCGCCGACTCCGACGGCCGCACCGTCCTCGTCGCCCCCGGCAGCTGGTCCGTGGAGCGGCTGGCGCCGGGCGTGGTCGCGAACCCCGCCACCAGCCTCGACTCGACGCTCTCCCCCGACTGCGGTCTGCCGGCGGCCCAGCGCGCGGGCAAGGCCGACACCGGCGGCATCCGCTACACCGTCACCCACCCCGGCAACGACGAGTGTTACCGCAGCGAGCGCCTGCCCACCCTGGTGCGCGTCCCGGCAGCCGCCGGGGACGGCGACACCGTCGTGCTCGGCGCGCCGGACATCCTCTACAACGACACCCTCGACGAGCAGGGCAACGCCTCGCTCGCCCTCCAACTCCTCGGCTCCCGCCCCCATCTGGTCTGGTACCTCCCTTCGCTCTCCGACTCCTCCGCCACCGACCCGGACGAGGAAAAGGGCTTCCTCGACCTGCTCCCAACGGGCTGGCTCTGGGGCACACTTCAGCTCTTCTTCGCGGCAGCGCTCGCCGCCCTGTGGAGGGCACGCCGACTCGGCCCCCTGGTGCCCGAGAAACTCCCCGTGGCGATCCGCGCCTCCGAGACTGTCGAAGGCCGCGCCCGCCTCTACCGCAAGGCCAACGCCCGCGACCGAGCGGCCACCGCTCTTCGCTCCACCACCCGCACCCGCCTCGCCCCCCTCGTAGGCGTCCCCGTCGCCCAGGCGCACGCGCCCGAGGCCCTGCTCCCCGCCCTGTCCGCCCATCTCCACAGCGACGGAGACGGACAGTCCCCACACTCCCTGCTCTTCGGCCCGCCGCCCGGCGACGACGCAGCCCTCATCTCCCTAGCCGACCAACTCGACGCCCTCGAAAGAGAGGTACGCCGTTCATGATGGACCCGACCACTGACAACGCCGGGACCACCGAGGCCCCGGACACCGCCCGGGCCTCCCTGGAAGCCCTGCGCGCCGAGATCGCCAAAGCCGTGGTCGGCCAGGACCCCGCCGTGACCGGTCTTGTCGTCGCCCTCCTCTGCCGCGGACACGTACTACTGGAAGGAGTCCCTGGGGTCGCCAAAACGTTGCTCGTCCGCGCCCTCGCATCTGCACTCGAACTCGACACCAAGCGCGTCCAGTTCACCCCCGACCTCATGCCGAGCGATGTGACGGGCTCTCTGGTCTACGACACCCGCAGCGCCGAGTTCTCCTTCCAGCCCGGCCCGGTCTTCACCAACCTCCTGCTCGCGGACGAGATCAACCGCACCCCGCCCAAGACCCAGTCGTCCCTCCTGGAGGCCATGGAGGAGCGCCAGGTCACGGTCGACGGCACCCCGCGCCTCCTCCCCGACCCCTTCCTGGTCGCCGCGACCCAGAACCCGGTGGAGTACGAGGGCACCTACCCTCTCCCCGAAGCCCAGCTGGACCGTTTCCTCCTCAAACTGACGATCCCGCTCCCCTCCCGCCAGGACGAGATCGACGTCCTCACCCGCCACGCCGAGGGCTTCAACCCTCGTGACCTCAAGGCCGCCGGCCTGCGCCCCGTAGCAGGCCCGGCCGACCTCGAAGCCGCGCGCGCGGCAGTCGCCAAGACCACGGTCTCCCCCGAGATCACCGCCTACGTCGTCGACATCTGCCGTGCCACCCGCGAGTCCCCGTCCCTGACCCTCGGCGTCTCCCCGCGCGGCGCCACGGCCCTCCTGGCCACCTCGCGCGCGTGGGCGTGGCTCACCGGCCGCGACTACGTCATTCCCGACGACGTGAAGGCCCTGGCCCTCCCCACCCTCCGACACCGCGTACAACTGCGCCCGGAGGCCGAGATAGAGGGCGTGACGGCCGACTCCGTCATCAACGCGATCCTCGCCCACGTACCGGTCCCCCGCTGATGGCCCTCACCGGACGCGCCGCACTCCTCGCAGCCCTGGGCTCCGTCCCCATCGGCATCTGGGAACCCAGCTGGACGGGCATCCTCGCCGTCAATGCCCCCCTGGCAGTGGCCTGCGCCTGCGACTTCGCCCTGGCGGCACCCGTACGACGGCTCGGCCTGACCCGGTCCGGCGACACCTCCGCCCGCCTGGGCGAGGCGGCCGACGTCACCCTCACGGTCACCAACCCGTCCGGCCGCCCGCTCCGCGCCCACATCCGCGATGCCTGGCCCCCCAGCAGCTGGCTGCCCGGCACGGAGGTGGAAGCGTCCCGCCACCGATTGACGGTCCCGGCCGGCGAACGCCGACGCCTCACCACTCGCCTACGCCCCACCCGCCGCGGTGACCGCCAGGCCGACCGAGTGACGATTCGCTCCTACGGCCCCCTCCGCCTCTTCTCCCGCCAGGGCACACACAAAGTCCCCTGGACGGTACGCGTCCTGCCCCCGTTCACCAGCCGCAAGCACCTCCCCTCAAAGCTCGCCCGCCTGCGTGAACTCGACGGCCGCACCAGCGTCCTCACCCGCGGCGAAGGCACGGAATTCGACAGCCTGCGCGAATACGTCCCCGGCGACGACACTCGTTCCATCGACTGGCGAGCCACCGCCCGCCAGACCTCCGTCGCCGTACGCACCTGGCGCCCCGAACGCGACCGCCACATTCTCGTGGTCCTCGACACGGGCCGCACCTCGGCAGGACGCGTGGGCGACGCCCCTCGCCTCGACGCCTCCATGGACGCGGCCCTGCTCCTGGCCGCCCTCGCCTCCCGCGCCGGCGACCGCGTGGACCTCCTCGCATACGACCGCGGAGTACGCGCCCTGGTCCAAGGCCGAACAGCCAACGACTTGCTTCCCTCGCTGGTCAACGCAATGGCCACCCTCGAGCCCCAAATCGTCGAAACGAACGCTCGCGGTCTCACCGCCACAGCCTTGCGTACGGCCCCTCGCCGCTCCCTGATCGTGCTGCTGACCAGCCTCGACGCCGCGCCCATCGAGGAGGGCCTGCTGCCCGTACTTCCTCAGCTCACCCAACGGCACACGGTACTTCTGGCCTCAGTGGCGGATCCTCACATCGCCCGCATGGCCACGGCCCGCGGCAATACCGACGCGATCTACGAGGCCGCAGCCGCCGCCCAGGCCCAGACGGAACGCGATCGCACGTCGGAACAGCTCCGCCGCCATGGAGTGACCGTCGTCGACGCCACGCCGGACGATCTGGCTCCCAGGCTGGCGGACGCGTATCTGGCGTTGAAAGCAGCGGGGCGGCTGTAAAAAGAAGGGGGCGCGCAGAGCGCCCCTTGAAAAAGACAGACCACAAACGCGAAAAGGCCCACACCATAAGGTGTGGGCCTTTTCATCAAAAGTTGTTCGGCGGTGTCCTACTCTCCCACAGGGTCCCCCCTGCAGTACCATCGGCGCTATAAGGCTTAGCTTCCGGGTTCGGAATGTAACCGGGCGTTTCCCTCACGCTATGACCACCGAAACACTATGAAACTGTTCAGCCGCACCACGTATG
>NZ_JBEXFB010000014.1:0-250535 GCF_040606575.1 Streptomyces sp. NPDC005402 | reverse complement strand
TCACACAAACCCTTTCCCCCCCCACCACTCTCTCCCTATCTCGAGCACCAGCGATGCGCCCCGCAACCGCCGCCGGAACCCCGCCACTCATCGTCTCAAAAGACCTACTTCGGCTGCGGCTTGCGCACCGACAGGTGCAGCTCCCTCAGCCGGGCCTCCTCCAGCTCCGTCGGCGCGCCCATCATCAGGTCCTGGGCGTTGCCGTTGAGCGGGAAGGAGATGGTCTCGCGGATGTTGGGCTCGTCCGCGAGGAGCATGACGATGCGGTCGACGCCGGGGGCGATGCCGCCGTGCGGCGGGGCGCCGAAGCGGAAGGCGCGCAGCATGCCCGCGAACTTCTCCTCGACGGTCTCCCGGTCGTAGCCCGCGATCTCGAAGGCCTTCAGCATGATCTCGGGCTCGTGGTTCCGGATCGCGCCGGAGGACAGCTCGACGCCGTTGCAGACGATGTCGTACTGCCAGCCGAGGATGTCCAGCGGGTCCTGGGTCTCCAGGGCCTCCAGACCGCCCTGCGGCATGGAGAACGGGTTGTGCGAGAAGTCGATCGCGCCGGTCTCCTCGTCCTTCTCGTACATCGGGAAGTCGACGATCCAGCAGAACCGGAAGACGTTCTCCTCGAAGTGCCCGGCACGCTTGGCGGCCTCGACGCGGACCGCGCCCATGATCTTCGAGACCTCGTCGAACTCGCCCGCGCCGAAGAACACCGCGTGACCGGCGGCCAGCGACAGGCGCTTGGTCAGCTCGGCGACGTTCTCCTCGGTGAGGAACTTCGCGATCGGACCGGTCAGCGAACCGTCCTCGGCCACCCGCACCCAGGCCAGGCCCTTGGCACCCTGCGAGACCGCGAAGTCACCGAGCTGGTCGAAGAACTTCCGCGGCTGCGCGGAGACGTCCGGCACCGCCAGCGCACGCACATGCTTGCCGGCGAACGCCTTGAACTCCGAGCCCTCGAACACGTCGGTGATGTCGACGAGCTCCAGCTGGGCCCGCAGGTCCGGCTTGTCGGAGCCGTACTTCAGCATCGCCTCACGGAACGGGATCCGCGGGAACGGGGACGTGACGTGACGGCCGTTGCCGAACTCCTCGAACAGCTCCGTCATGAGCTTCTCGATCGGCTGGAAGACGTCCTCCTGCTCGACGAAGCTCATCTCCACGTCGAGCTGGTAGAACTCGCCCGGCGAACGGTCCGCACGCGCGTCCTCGTCACGGAAGCAGGGCGCGATCTGGAAGTAGCGGTCGAAGCCGGAGATCATCAGCAGCTGCTTGAACTGCTGCGGCGCCTGCGGAAGGGCGTAGAACTTGCCCGGGTTCAGCCGCGAGGGGACCACGAAGTCGCGGGCGCCCTCGGGGGAGGTCGCCGACAGGATCGGGGTCGCCATCTCGTTGAAGCCGAGGGCGACCATCTTCGAGCGGATCGAGGCGATCACCGACGACCGCAGCATGATGTTCTTGTGCATGCGCTCGCGGCGCAGGTCGAGGAAGCGGTACTCCAGGCGCCGCTCCTCGTTGACGCCGTCCTCGGTGTTGATCGTGAACGGCAGCGGGGCGGCCGCGCCGAGCAGCTCGACCTCGCCGACCTCGACCTCGATCTCACCGGTGGGCAGGTCCGCGTTGACGTTCTCGGTGCCGCGGGAGACGACCTTGCCGTCGACGCGGACCGTGGACTCCTTGGTCAGCTTGTCGAGGGCCTCGTACGCGGGCGTGCCCGGCCGGGCGACCAACTGCGTGATGCCGTAGTGATCGCGCAGATCGATGAAGAGGATGCCGCCCAGGTCGCGCCGATTGTGCAGCCAGCCACTCAGTCGGACGTCGGTACCGACGTCAGAGGAGCGGAGCTCGCCGCAGGTGTGGGACCTGTACCGATGCATCGTCGTTCATCCAGTCTTCGCGGATCGGGGGTGTGTTTCACGTGAAACAGCTCCCAGCCTACCGGGGACCCCGAGATCGCCTCCCCATCATTACGACTCGGCCAACAGTGGCACTCCCGGATCTCCTGTTCCTAAGGTGGGGCAATGCGCACTGGCGAGCCCCTGCCCGCGGTGGGGGACGTCCTCACCGCCCTCGCGACCGGCCTGTGGCACTGGGACACCGCCACCGAACTGGTCACGGTCGATGCCGAGGCCGCTCGACTGCTCGGGCTGCCCCCCGAACCGGCCACCCTCACGGAAGCCCAGGCCAGGGCCCGTCTGCACCCGGTCGACTGGAACGAAATCATCAGTGTCGTCGGTCTCGCCGTCGCCGAGGACACGCTCGCCGAGGTCCGGATCAGGATCATGGACGAGCGAGGCGTCGTCACCCGTACCGTGCGCAGCCGCTCCAAGCCGTCCTACGACGCCGAAAAGAAGTCCTTCCAACTGATCGGCACCCTCCAGGAGGTCACCGAGCCGACCCCCGGCACCCCCGCCGGACGCACCGCCGTCACCGGTGACTGGCGCCGCTCCCGCGAGGCCTTCCTGCTGGACGCGGGCCGCGCCCTGGCCGAGGCCCGCTCCACCGCCGAAGTGATGCGGGTGGCCGCGGGCCTGTCCATGCCGGGCTTCAGCCCCGACGGCCTGGCCGTCTTCGGCGTCGAGGGCGACCGCCTGACGATCATCGGCCACCACGGCCAGCAGCCCGGTGACGAGAGCCCCTTCTCTCACATGTCCCTGGCGACGGACTACCCGGCCGCCGAGGTCGTGCGCACCGGCCGCGCCGTCTATCTCTCCAGCCCCGAGGCCTACCGCTCCCGTTACCCGGTCACCTGGCCGCTCGCCCAGCGCTTCGACCGCCAGTCCTGGGCGTTCCTGCCGCTGACGGTGGCCGGCCGCACCATGGGCGCGTGGATGGCGGGCTTCGCCTACCCGGTCGCGTTCACACCCGACGAGCGCTCGGTCCTCACCACGGTGGCACGCATGCTGGCCCAGGCCCTGTCCCGCGCGGGCCTGGCCGAGTCGGAACGCGAACTGACCGACGGCCTCCAGCGCTCGATGCTCCCCACCCTGGGACCGGAGATACCGGGCATGACCGTCGCCGCCCGCTACGTTCCCACCGGCGGCGGCCTCCAGGTCGGCGGCGACTGGTACGACATGATCCCGCTGCCCGGCGGCACCTCCCGGACGAAGCCGGGGGAAGGACGGTTCGCCCTGGTCATCGGTGACGTCCAGGGTCATGACGTACGGGCGGCGGGCCTGATGGGCCAGCTCCGCATCGCCCTGCGCGCCTACGCCGCCGAGGGCCACCGCCCCGACGCGGTCCTCTCCCGCGCCTCCCGCTTCCTCAACGGCATGACGTACGGCGTCGACGACCCCTCCGACACGCGCTTCGCGACCTGCCTGTACGTCGAGGTCGACCCCGTGACCGGCGTCCTGGAGGTGGCGCGGGCCGGGCATCCCGACCCGGCGATCCGCATGGCCGACGGCACGGTTCTGGCCCGGCGCACGGAGGGCGGGCTCCCGCTGGGCATCGACCCGGACGCCGACTACCCCACGACCCGGATCACCCTGGAGCCCGGCGAGACGCTGATGCTGTGCACCGACGGGCTGATCGAGACCGGCGGCCACGACTTCGAGACCGGCTGGAAGCGCATCCGCGCCATCCTGGAGACCCACGACGGCGGCCTGGAGGAACTCGCCGACGCCCTGATCCAGGCCGTCCACGGCCCCTCCTCCCACCACACCACCGGCCCCCTCGCCGACCGCCGCGAGGACGACATCGCGGTCCTGCTGCTGTGCCGCCAGGGAGATGCCTGCTGCGGGGACACGGTCGTCGCGGCTCCGACGGTCCGCCGCACGATGCTCTCGGTGGCCCAGGCGGAACCCGAACGGGTCGCGGTCGCCCGCCAGCAACTGCGCGAACTGCTGCACGACTGGCCCTCCGCCGACCAGGTCGACTCGGCGGTCCTGCTGCTGTCCGAGATGCTGACCAACGTCCTCGTCCACACCGACGCGGACGCGCTGCTGCTCGCGGAGGTCCGCGGTGAGACGGGCGAGCGCCGGATGCGGATCGAGGTCACCGACACCAGCGACGACCTCCCGCACAAGCGCCGCCCCGGCGAACTGGCCTCCTCGGGCCGCGGCCTGATGCTGATCGAACTGCTGGCGGACGGGTGGGGGGTGGACCCCCAGGGCGAGGGCAAGAGCATCTGGTTCGAGCTCTACGAGTCCTCGGGCGAGGTCTCCGCGTAAAGCGCGTCAACACTCGCCACGTCGTCACCCTTTCAGGTGTGCGCCGAGCGACTGGCGGCGAGGGCTACCGCACCGCCTGCACGATGAGGGCCCTGCCGTGATCCGACCGCACGCAAGGAAGTCGCATGGGCAAGCCCGCATCCCCGAAGGACCGCGCCAAGGGGTCCTCGTTCTCAGTGTCGTACGAAGGCGCCCAACGTGACCCCTCTTCCAACCACATCAAGCTGGGGACCGGCGGGTTCTCGTTCAAGGGTTCGACCATAGCCCTGATCGCCCTCGCCGTGCTGGCCGCGGCCGGCGCGGCGACCTACGTGTCGCTGGCCGGCCAGGGGCAGGGCAACCCCAGCCGTGCGAGCGGGACACCGAGCACGATCGCCACATCAGGTGGAGTCGGCACCGACACGGCGGCGCCGACGAAGTCCGGCCCGCCGACGTCGGGTGGCCCTCAGGCAGCCGGCGCACAAGTGGCGGCGGTACGGGAGCACCGCAAGGTCGTCCTGCGCTCCGGATCCAACGTGGACCTGGACTTCACCAACCGCTTCTCCGACATCGTCTTCTCCCTGCCGGCGAAAGCCGACGACGGCTACACCATCGTCGGCGAGAACGGCGACCTCGCCGCCGTCAACGGCCCCGCGACCGCCGAGAGTTGCTCCGCGGCCACCGAATTCGGATTCGCCATCGACCAGAAGAACATCCGCAGGGGACTCACGGCGTGCGTGCTCACCGACGAGAACCGGCTCGCGGCCATCACCGTCCTCGGCTGGCAGGCGAACGACGAGAACTACGCCGGCGGCCTGTCGTCCGTGACCATGGACGTCACCACCTGGGAGAAGCCCGAAGGCGCGGCCTGACGCCCGGGCGAGAGCGTTCCGTGCCGCCCCTCGGGTGACTCGAAGGGCAGCACGCGCATCCGTGGCGGAGGACCTACAGCCCGCCCTCGGTCATTCCGTGCACGGCCGGTACCGTCCCCAGCCGTCCCTTCTGGAAGTCGTCGAACGCCTGCTGGAGTTCCTCACGGGTGTTCATGACGAACGGGCCGTAGTGGGCCATCGGTTCGCGGATGGGCTGTCCGCCCAGCAGCACGACCTCCATGTCCGGCGTGTGGGAGTCCTGCGTTTCGTCCGCGCGGACCGTCAGGGAGCCACCGGCTCCGAAGACCGCCGTCTGGCCCAGGTGGATCGGCCGGCGCTCCGCACCCACCGAACCGCGACCCGCCAGCACGTACGCCAGACCGTTGAAGTCCTCACGCCACGGAAGGGTGATCTCGGCACCCGCCGCGACCGTCGCGTGGATCATCGTGATCGGGGTGTGGGTGATACCCGGACCCTGATGACCGTCCAGCTCACCGGCGATGACGCGGAGCAGCCCGCCACCGTCCGGCGTGGACAGCAGCTGCACGTTGCCACCCCGGATGTCCTGGTATCGCGGCGCCATCATCTTGTCCTTGGCCGGCAGGTTCACCCACAGCTGGAGACCGTGGAAAAGGCCGCCGGACATGACGAGCGCCTCCGGCGGCGCCTCGATGTGGAGAAGACCCGAGCCGGCCGTCATCCACTGGGTGTCGCCGTTGGTGATGGTGCCGCCACCACCCTGCGAGTCCTGGTGGTCAAAGATCCCGTCGATGATGTAGGTGACGGTCTCGAAGCCGCGGTGCGGGTGCCACGGGGTCCCCTTCGGCTCTCCCGGCGCGTACTCCACCTCGCCCATCTGGTCCATCATGATGAACGGATCCAGGTGCCGGTAATGGATCCCGGCGAACGCCCTGCGCACCGGGAATCCCTCGCCCTCGAAGCCACTCGGCGCGGTCGTCACGCCGAGGACGGGACGGGCCACCGCGTCCGCCGTCGCGGCCACGCGCGGCAGGGTCAGCGGGTTGTCGACAGTCACTGCAGGCATGTCGGTACCTCCTTGTGGTGCGAGTTTAGTTGAGCATTGAACTTTCTGCCACCTCTAACGGCGAAAGCCCGGAGGGCATTCCCTCCGGGCCGTTCCGTACAGGCCGTACCGCCTCAGTTGCTGAAGTACAGGTACTTCCATGCCCCGTACGTCGTCGAGTTCACGGTGTCACCGGACGAGCCGTTGACGTACACCGACCGCATCCGTGCCCGGATGCCGGACTCACCGGGTGCCTCGAGCGTGACGGCCGACTTGCCGTTCGTACCGAGCGGGAAGTACTGAGAGTCCGCCGAGTACCAGGTGCCCTGGTAGTAGACCTGGAGGTCGAAGCGCTGCTGACGGCCCGAGTAGTAGGTCATCGTCGTGGTGAGCAGCGGGTCGGTGTTCTTGTGGAACCAGTAGTACGAGGTCGAGCCGATCTTCGCCGTCTTGTAGTGCTTGGAGACGGCCGTGGAGATCTTGACCCGGGCGTACGCCGTGGAGGCCACCGTCTTCGGCTGGTTGCGGGCGTCGCCCGAGAAGACCGCGGTGACCTTCGTGTCGCGGGTCATGTCCACCACGGCGGAGATGTTGCCGTCGGCGTTGACCGTGCCGGTCTTGATCAGCTTCTTCCCCTTGTCGCTGCCGAAGGGGTCCGCGTAGATCGAGACCGAGCGGCTCTTGTACGTCTTACCGAGGTGCGCGGTGAACTTGACGTCGGTGCCGTAGTTGTACAGCTTGCCGTTGTTGTTCAGGCTCAGCGTGGTGGCGACGCGGGAGACCTCGACGGTGTCGGAGGCGGTGGCCGCGGTGTGCGTGGCGTCGCCGGCGTACTTCACCTTGTACGTCACCTTGCCGCCGGCCGGCGGGGTGTTGGTGAAGGAGTACGTGCCGTCGGACTTCACCGTGACGGCCGGCAGCGCCTTGCCGTTCGGGCTCTCCAGGTCGGTGCGGGTGACCGAGAGCCGGGCCCCGGCGGGCAGCGGTACCGTGGCCGAGAGCTTGCCGGTGACGGTGAGCGACTTGCCGCGGGTGGCGGTGGCGGGGGCGTTGACCGTAAGGGTGGGGACGTTGAGGTTGGGGTCGGTGAGCACCTTGACCGTGTAGCCGCCGCTGCCCGCGACGAGGGCGAAGACCCGGGAGGAGTCACCGGCCCAGGCCACGTCGGCCGCGGGCTGGGTCCCGGTGCTGTAGGTGCGGACCGGCTGCGTGGCGTTCGGCCGGTAGATCGCGACCTTGGTGCCGGTGACCTGGGCGATCAGGCCGCTGCGTCCGACGTCCGCCAGCTGTCCGCCCGGGTAGGCGCCGGCCTTGGTGAGGGTGCCGTTCGCGTAGGCGTGCCGGTCGGTGCCGTTGACGAGCACCTTGTCATCGCCGGCGACGAGGTCGATGTCGCCCACGCCGTCGTTCAGCTCGTATGAGTTGTCGTTCCAGGCGATCACCTTGGGCGTGCCGCTCGACACGTCGAGGACGGCCTCGGTGCCCGTGGAGTCCCCGGTCTCGCCGACGGCCAGCAGGCCCGGCCGCAGCGGGTCGGTGTCCAGCAGGGCCTGCCCCCACATTCCGATCCCCGTTCCCTCGGCCGGGATCTGGGCCAGCGCCACCGGGTCGGTCCCGCTCGCCGGGTCCACCGCCGGGTCGACCGAGCCCAGGTCGCCGTCCCACTGGTCGCCGTAGGAGAACCAGACCTTGCCCGCGGCGAAGACCACGTGGCGTGGGCCGGCGCCGGTGGCGACCGGGTAGCGGGCCTTGACCTGGAGGTCGGCCGCGTTCAGGGCGACGATCTCGTGGCTGCTGGGCAGGGCCGCGTAAAGGGTGGCGCCGTCGTCGGACACGGCGAGGTCGCCGGCGTTGTCGAGGCCGGTGGCCTGTGCGACGAGGGTGCCGTTGTAGTCGGCGGCCAGGATCTGGCCGTCGGCCTGGTCGCTGACGAAGACCCGCTTGAGGGCGTCGTCCACGACGAGGCCGCCGGGGCTGGTGACCACGGCGGAGGCGGCCGAAGCGGTGCCGGCCGCGGCGACGCCGAGCGCCACCGAGCTGAACATGACCGCGAGCGCCGTCGCGGCCGAGGTGCTGCGCATGCGCACAGTGATGAACCCCCACAGAGAATCCCGGTGGTGCCGGGAGAGCTGAAAGCGCCGCGCGGCGTCCGGACGCGAACCGCTGGAAGGCGGTGGCGTGCGGGGCGCGGCTGCCGGAGGGAACTCTATGGCATGCCTGTGACAACCGTAGGGGAATTGCGCGCCGGGGAGCGACGGCTACCCGTACATCCGCCGCATGGCGAACTCGACCATCTGCTCCACGGCCTTCGCGTCGAAGACGATCCGGTGCTCCCCCTCCATGTCGAGGACGAACCCGTACCCGGTCGGCAGCAGGTCGAGGACCTCCGCGCCGGTGATGACGAAGTACTTGGACTCCTTGCCCGCGTACCGCCGCAGCTCCTTGAGCGTGGTGAACATGGGGATCACCGGCTGCTGGGTGTTGTGCAGGGCGAGGAAGCCGGGGTTGTCACCGCGCGGGCAGTAGACCTTGGACGTGGCGAAGACCTGCTGGAAGTCCTCCGCCGACAGCTGCCCGGTGGTGAAGGCGCGCACCGCGTCCGCGAGGGACGGCGGGGACGGCTCGGGGTACAGCGGCGGCTGCTGGCCGTACCCGCCCGCACCGCCGCCCATGGGCTGCTGCGGCGGGACGCCGTACTGCTGCTGGGCACCAGCGTTCTGGTCGTAGCCGTACATGGGCGTAAGCGTACCGAGGGGGGCGGGGTCGGCGGGCGGCTACCGGCACCCGGGAAACCGACAGCGACCCGACAGCCGCCGGCCCTGGGCCGGCGGCGACCACGGCTCGTAGCGTCGGTGCATGCGCAGACATGGCGATGACGAGGTGCACGAGCACGACAGAGGGCTCTCCTACGACCTTCCCGTGCTCGCCCGCCGACGGATGATCCGGCTCCTGGCCGGAGTGGGGGCGGGGGCAGGTCTGGCGCCCTTGGCGGGCTGCACCGCCGAGGACAGCTCTTCCGCCGCGGGGGACTGTGCCGCCGTTCCCGAGGAGACCGCCGGCCCCTACCCCGGCGACGGCTCGAACGGCGTGAACGTGCTGAAGGAGAGCGGGGTCGTCCGCAGCGACATCACCAGGAGCTTCGGGGATTCCGCGGGCGGCACCACCCGGGGTGTGCCCCTGACCGTGAGACTCACCGTCGTGGACGCCGCCTCGGGCTGCGGCACCCCGAGGAAGGGCGCCGCCGTCTATGTGTGGCACTGCGACCGGGAGGGCGGCTACTCGCTGTACACCGACGGGGTCACCGACGAGAACTATCTGCGCGGCGTCCAGGAGACCGACGGGAAGGGGGAGGTCACCTTCACCAGCGTCTTCCCCGGCTGCTACACCGGCCGTTGGCCGCACATCCACTTCGAGGTCTACGGCAGCCTCCGGGACGCGACGAGGGCCACCGCGATCACGAGCACCTCGCAGCTCGCGCTCCCGAAGGACGTCTGCGACACGGTGTACGCGACCGAGGGCTACGAGCGCAGCGTGGACCATCTCGGCCGGCTCTCCCTGGAGTCGGACAGTGTCTTCGGGGACGGCCACGACCGGCAGCTCGCGGCGGTCGAGGGGAGCGTCGAGAGGGGGTACACCGCCACGCTGACCATCGCGGTGTGAACCGTCACAGATGGCCGGATCGGGGTTGCGACTTATTACCGACGGGTAGCATCATCGTAGCTACTTGTTGGTATGTGAACTAGCGCGAGGAACCAGGTGCCTCGCCGAACTCTTAACGGAGCCGTCGCCATGGGGCACTACAAGTCGAATCTGCGCGACATCGAGTTCAACCTCTTCGAAGTACTCGGGCGCGACAAGCTGTACGGCACCGGGCCCTTCGCGGAGATGGACGTCGAGACCGCGAAGAGCATCCTGGAGGAGCTGACCCGCCTCTCCGAGAACGAGCTGGCGGAGTCCTTCGCGGACGCCGACCGCAACCCGCCGGTCTTCGACCCCGAGACGAACACCGCGCCGGTCCCGGCGTCCTTCAAGAAGAGCTACAAGGCCTTCATGGACTCCGAGTACTGGCGGCTGGGCCTGCCCGAGGAGATCGGCGGCACCACCGCGCCCCGCTCCCTCATCTGGGCGTACGCGGAGCTGATCCTCGGCGCCAACCCGGCCGTGTGGATGTACTCCTCCGGCCCGGCCTTCGCGGGCATCCTCTTCGACGAGGGCAACGACGTGCAGAAGCACATCGCGAAGCTCGCCGTGGAGAAGCAGTGGGGCTCCACCATGGTCCTCACCGAGCCGGACGCCGGCTCGGACGTGGGCGCCGGCCGCACCAAGGCGGTCCAGCAGGAGGACGGCTCCTGGCACATCGAGGGCGTCAAGCGCTTCATCACGTCCGGTGAGCACGACATGGAGGAGAACATCCTCCACTACGTGCTCGCGCGGCCCGAAGGCGCCGGTCCGGGCACCAAGGGCCTGTCCCTCTTCCTCGTCCCCAAGTACCTCTTCGACTTCGAGACCGGCGAGCTGGGCGAGCGCAACGGCGTCTACGCCACCAACGTCGAGCACAAGATGGGCCTGAAGGCCTCCAACACCTGCGAGATGACCTTCGGCGACCGCCACCCCGCCAAGGGCTGGCTCATCGGCGACAAGCACGACGGCATCCGCCAGATGTTCCGCATCATCGAGTTCGCCCGCATGATGGTCGGCACGAAGGCGATCTCCACCCTCTCCACCGGCTACCTCAACGCGCTGGAGTACGCCAAGGAGCGCGTCCAGGGTCCGGACCTGGCCAACTTCATGGACAAGACCGCGCCCAAGGTCACCATCACCCACCACCCCGACGTGCGCCGCTCGCTGATGACGCAGAAGGCCTACGCGGAGGGCATGCGCGCCCTGGTGATGTACACCGCGGCCGTCCAGGACGAGATCCAGGTCAAGGAGGCGAACGGCGAGGACGTCTCCGTCGAGAACGCCCTCAACGACCTGCTCCTGCCGATCGTGAAGGGCTACGGCTCCGAGAAGGCCTACGAGCTGCTCGCCCAGTCCCTGCAGACCTTCGGCGGCTCCGGCTTCCTGCAGGAGTACCCGATCGAGCAGTACATCCGGGACTCCAAGATCGACACCCTGTACGAGGGCACCACCGCGATCCAGGGCCAGGACTTCTTCTTCCGGAAGATCGTCCGCAACCAGGGCGCCGCGCTGAACTCGCTCGCCGAGGACATCAAGAAGTTCCTCGCCCTCGGCACCGGCGGCGAGGACCTGGCCGGCGCCCGCGAGCACCTCGCCAAGGCGGCCGTCGAGCTGGAGGCCATCGTCGGCCTGATGCTGACCGACCTCGCGGCCACCGAGCAGGACGTCAAGAACATCTACAAGGTGGGCCTCAACACCACCCGCCTGCTGATGGCCTCCGGTGACGTCGTCGTCGGCTACCTGCTCCTCAAGGGCGCCGCGATCGCCGCCGAGAAGCTGGAGACCGCCTCCGCGAAGGACAAGGCGTTCTACACGGGCAAGATCGCGGCGGCGAAGTTCTTCGCGGCCAACGTGCTGCCCGGCGTGACCCTGGCCCGCAAGGTCGCCGAGGGCGTCGAGCTGGACCTGATGGAGCTGGACGAGGCCGCGTTCTAGGACACACCTGTACAGCTGCACACCCTCCTCACGAGAGCCCGCTCCCATCACCGGAGCGGGCTCTCGTACGTCGTTAAGGTGAACCCATGAGCGCACCCCACCGCTTCGACCGCGGCCACACCGACGACCTCATGACCTTCCTGGCGGCGAGCCCCACGCCGTACCACGCGGTGGCGAACGCCGCCGAGCGCCTGGAGAAGGCCGGTTTCCGCCAGGTCTCGGAGACGGACGCCTGGGACGGGTCGAGCGGCGGCAAGTACGTGCTGCGCGGCGGTGCGATCATCGCCTGGTACGTCCCCGAGGACGCGGCGCCCCACACGCCGTACCGCATCGTCGGCGCGCACACCGACTCCCCGAACCTGCGGGTCAAGCCGCTGCCGGACGCCGGGGCGCACGGCTGGCGCCAGGTCGCCGTGGAGATCTACGGCGGTCCCCTGATGAACTCCTGGCTGGACCGTGACCTGGGGCTGGCCGGCCGGCTGACGCTGCGGGACGGTTCGACGCGGCTGGTGAACGTGGACCGGCCGCTGCTCAGAGTCCCCCAGCTCGCGATCCACCTGGACCGCGCGGTGTCGTCGGACGGTCTCAAGCTCGACAAGCAGCGCCACCTCCAGCCCGTCTGGGGCCTCGGCCACGACGTGCGCGACGGCGACCTGATCGCCTTCCTGGAGGAGGAACTGGAGCTCGGCGCGGGCCAGGTGACCGGCTGGGACCTGATGACGCACTCCGTGGAGGCGCCCGCCTACCTGGGCCGGGACAAGGAGCTGGTGGCCGGCCCCCGAATGGACAACCTGCTGTCCGTGCACGCGGGCGTGGCCGCCCTGACCGCGGTGTCCGGCGCTCCCCGGCTGCCGTACATCCCCGTCCTCGCCGCCTTCGACCACGAGGAGAACGGTTCGCAGTCGGACACCGGCGCGGACGGGCCGCTGCTCGGCGGGGTCCTGGAGCGCGCGGTGTTCGCGCGCGGCGGGTCGTACGAGGACCGCGCGCGGGCCTTCGCGGGGACGGTCTGTCTGTCCTCCGACACCGGGCACGCCGTGCACCCCAACTACGCGGAGCGGCACGACCCGACACACCACCCGCGGGTCAACGGCGGCCCGATCCTCAAGGTCAACGTCAACAACCGCTACGCCACGGACGGTTCGGGCCGTGCGGTGTGGGCCGCCGCCTGCGAGCGGGCGGACGTGCCCTTCCAGTCCTTCGTCTCCAACAACTCCATGCCCTGCGGCACGACGATCGGCCCGATCACCGCGGCCCGGCACGGCATCAAGACCGTCGACATCGGGGTGGCCATCCTGTCGATGCACAGCGTCCGGGAGTTGTGCGGCGCGGACGACCCGCATCTGCTGGCGAACGCTCTGGTGGCGTTCCTGGAGGGGTAGTTCGGCAAAAGTGGGGGTACCCGGGTGTCCGGGCCGGAACTACCGGACCGGACAGGGAGGCGACACTCATGGGCCTCGGCGGGTGCATCATTCTCATCGCCGTGGGAGCAATCCTCACGTTCGCCACCGACTGGCACATGCAGGGGGTCAACCTCGACCTGGTCGGTGTGATCCTGATGATCGTGGGACTGATCGGCGTGACGACGTTCAGCAGCATCGCCCGGCGCCGGCGTGTGGTGGTACCGCCCACCACGCAGACGGTCGTCGAGGAGCGGCGTCAGGACGGATACTCCGACGGATACGGCGTGTAAGGGACATCGGGCGGCACGGCGGACGCACAGGGCGACGACAGACAACCGTGAGCAATCCGTAATCACGGTTGTCTTGTCCGCTTGTGTGGAGAGGCGACGCCACGCCCGGCACCCGATCCGGGATCACCGCGTCCCCACCGGCACGCCGCCCGCCGCGCCCACGCCGCTCCCGACGAACTCGACGGCCCGACGCGCCTGGTGGCGCTGATACCCGCCCACAACGAACAGGACCGCATCGCCGACGCGATCCAGGGCCTGTGGCGGCAGACCTGGCGCCCCGACCTGATCGTCGTGGTCGCCGACAACTCCACCGACGCCACCGCCGAGATCGCCGTCGCGCACGGCGCCCAGGTCTTCGCCAACGAGGGCAACACGCACAAGAAGGCCGGCGCCCTCAACACGGCGATCGCCTGGGTACTGCCCCATCTCGAGGACCGCGACCTCCTGTTGGTGCAGGACGCCGACACCGTGCTCAACCCCTGGTTCAACGAGACGGCCATCGGCACCTTCAACCGCAAGGTCGGCGCCGTCGGCGGGGTCTTCTACGGCGAGGACGGCGGCGGACTGCTCCAGCGCATGGAGTTCCACCGCTACGCCTGGGAACTGGAGCGCACCGGCGGCAAGGCCCAGGTGCTCACCGGCACCGGCACCATGTTCCGCGCCCGCGTCCTGCGCGAGGTGCGCGCCGCCCGCCGGGAGGGACGGATCGGCGGCGGCCACGGCTATTACAGCCTCGCCTCGCTCACCGAGGACGACGAGATGACCAAGGCGGTCAAGACCCTCGGCTACCGGGCCATGTCCCCGGCCGGCTGCGCGGTCACCACCGAGGTCATGCCCACCCTGGGCAAGCTGTGGCACCAGTGGCTGCGATGGCAGCGCGGGGCCCTGGAGAGCCTGCGCGACTACGGCTGGACACGTGTCACCGCCCGCTACTCCATGCAGCAACTCCTCATGGGCTTCGGCGCGCTGTCCTTCCTGGTCTACCTGACCTACATGGTCACCTACACCACGCTGTACGGCTGGCCCGGCTTCTCGCCCTTCTGGACCGCGATCGGGCTGGCACGCCGTCTACTTCACCTCGCTGTGGGGCCTGTTGCGCCGCAGCGAGGAGAAGTGGGAGGCGACGTGACCCTCGGATATGTACCCCTCATAGGAGAACAGCGCATGTACGGAAGAGTGATCGGTGCCGGGACGACCGGGGCCGGAGGCGCCACGCTGGCCGCGACCGGATTGTGGCTGAACGGCATGGCGATGGTGGTGGCCGCCACGACGTTGGTGGCGGCGGGAGTCGCTGTGGTCAAGCTGGTTCCGCGGAGGCGGTGACCGCTGCCCGGAGCCGTTCGTCCATACCGGCGAGGATCAGGGGGAGTCTGTTCGCTCCCCCCTCCCTCAGCAGAACCGGTACGCCCCAGTCCTGCTGGTGGACGTGACAGGCCGGGTACTCGTTGGCAGGGTCGTCGTCGCAGGACGCGGCCATCGCCGAGATGTGCAGCACGCCCCGTTCGATCGCGGGGTTCAGGTCGAGGGTGCGGGACAGGTCTGTCCCCGCGCCCTCGCCGTCTTTCAGCAGCTCGGGCGGGGTGGCGGAGACCAGCAGACGCGTCGAGGGGCCGTACCTGGTGTCCAGCTTCTGGCCCGCCGGGGCCTGGAAGACGACGTCCAGCCGGAGCCTGCCCGGAGCCACTTCGGTGGCCGCGCGCCGCGTGCGGTGGGCCGTCGACGCGACGCGTACGGCCTCCTCGGGCAGCCTGAGCCGGGTCAGCCGGTGCCGGGCCGACTCGACGACCACGATCTCCTCACCGACCAGGACCGCGTCGCTCGGCTCCCGCAGATCCGTGGCGAGGGTGGTGACCTCGCCGGTCGCCGGGTCGTAGCGGCGCAGGGCGTGGTTGTAGGTGTCGCTGAC
This sequence comes from Streptomyces sp. NPDC005402, assembly GCF_040606575.1. Classification (NCBI taxonomy): domain Bacteria; kingdom Bacillati; phylum Actinomycetota; class Actinomycetes; order Kitasatosporales; family Streptomycetaceae; genus Streptomyces; species Streptomyces sp. NPDC005402. The sequence continues at coordinate 235,282 of NZ_JBEXFB010000014.1, read as the reverse complement.
CGCGACCGAGCCGTCGGGCAGCGCGGTGACGCCCAAGGGGTGCTGGAGCAGGGCCTGTTCGGCGGTCCCGTCGCGGTGTCCGAAGTCGAAGAGGCCGGTGCCGACGGCGGTGTGGACGGCTCCGTCCAGGTCGACCCAGCGCAGGGCGGAGGTCTCGGAGTCGGCGAGCCACAGGCGCTCGCCGTCCGGTGACACGGAGAGGCCGGAGGGCTGGGCGAACCAGGCCTCGGCGCCGGGCCCGTCGACCAGGCCCTCGTTGGTGGTTCCGGCCACGGCCGCGACGGTCTCGTCGCCCGGGTCGTACGCCCACAGCTGGTGGACGCCGGCCATCGCGATCCACACCAGGCCGTTCCACACGGCCACGTCCCACGGGGAGGACAGGTCGGTCTCGCGCGCGGGGCCGGCGGTGGGGGAGCCCCGCCACCACTGGCGCCCGGTGCCGGCCAGGGTGGTGACCTCGCCGGTGCCGAGGTCGAGGCGGCGCAGGGCGTGGTTGACGGTGTCGGCGACGACCACGGAGCCCTCGTCGAGGAGGGCGAGCCCCTGCGGTTCGTTGAAGCCGGCCGTCTCCGCCGTGCCGTCGGTGAAGCCGCGCGCGCCGGATCCGATGCGCCGTACGACGCTCTCGCCGTCCTCCGCGAGCTCCACCAGCTGATGCCGGGTGGTGTCGCTGACCAGGAGGTTCCCGGACGGCAGCAGGAGCGCCTTGCCCGGGAAGCGCAGGGTGGTCGGCTCGGGCTCCGGCGCCACGTACGGCCCGTCGCCACGCCGCAGGGTGCCCTTCGCGCCGTGCTCGGCCTCCAGCTCCGTCACCAGCCGCTCGATCGCGTGCACATGCCCCTCCCCGGCGTGCTGCGCGACGACGTACCCCTCCGGGTCGATGACGACGAGCGTCGGCCAGGCGCGGACCGCGTACTGCTTCCAGGTGGCGAGCTCAGGGTCGTCGAGGACGGGATGCCCGACGCCGTAGCGCTCGACGGCGTCCACCACCGCCGCGTGCTCCGCCTCGTGCACGAACTTCGGCGAGTGCACGCCGATCACCACGACGGTGTCGGAGTGCTTCTCCTCCAGCTCCCTCAGCTCGTCGAGGACGTGCAGGCAGTTGATACAGCAAAAGGTCCAGAAGTCGAGGATGACGATGCGACCCCGCAGGTCGGCCAGGGTGTACTGCTTCCCGCCCGTGTTCAGCCAGCCGCCCTCGCCGGTCAGCTCGGGGGCGCGGACACGGACGCGGCGGGGTGCGGAATCGCTCATGGATCAAGGGTGCCACCCGGCACCGACAGTCACCTCAGCGTGTGTCCCGTCGTCACGTCCACATGGGCCGGGACCTCGTCGTGGCGGTCACCGACCGTGGAGGTGCCGGTCGGTTCGAGGAGGAGGATGTCGGTCGGTACGGGGGCGTACGGCTTGTGCTCGACGCCTCGCGGGACGGTGAAGACGGACAGCCGCGGCAGGACGACCGTGCGTTCGCCGGCCGGTTCGCGCAGGGAGATGTGCAGTTCGCCGTCGAGGACCAGGAAGAACTCGTCGGTGTCGTCGTGGACGTGCCAGAGGTGCTCGCCCTCGACGTGCGTGACGCGGACGTCGTAGTCGTTGACGGACGTGACGATGCGCGGGCTCCACTGCTCGGTGAAGGAGGCGAGGGCGGCGGCCAGGGCGACCGGTTCGGTTGTCATGGCGTCATCGTGCGGGGTGGTCGGGACGCCGTGCGAGTGCTAGGAATCGCGTATGCCGCAAGGATCCTCTCAACCGCGCCCTCGTCCGCACCGGGTCGCGGTCATCGTCGACGAGGGCACCAACCCCTTCGAGGTGGGCGTCGCCACCGAGCTGTTCGGGCTGCCGCGGCCCGAACTGGGGCTGCCGGGGCCGCTGTACGAGGTGACCTTGTGCACGCCGGCTCCCGAGGTCCGGATGAACCACGGCTTCTTCACGCTGACCGGGGTGCCCGGTCTCGATGCCGTGGACGACGCCGACACCCTCGTCGTGCCCGGGCGGCCGGACAACGTCGTCCCGCGCGGGGCGGCCGTACGGGAGGCGATCCGCCGCACGCACGCGCGTGGCGCCCGGGTGATGGGCCTGTGCACCGGCAGCTTCGCGCTCGCCGAGGCCGGGCTGCTGGACGGGCGGCGGGCCACCACGCACTGGATGTGGGCCGACGTCTTCCGCGAGCTGCATCCGCGGGTGCGGCTGGAGCCGGACGTGCTGTTCGTGGACGAGGGTGACGTCCTGACGGCGGCGGGCAGCGCGGCCGCACTCGACCTCGGGCTGTACGTCGTCCGGCGCGACCACGGCGCCGAGGTCGCCAACGCGGTGTCCCGCAGGCTCGTCTTCGCCGCCCACCGCGACGGCGGACAGCGGCAGTTCGTGGAGCGGCCCGTGCCCGACGTACGGGACGAGTCGCTGGGCCCGCTGCTCGCGTGGGCGCAGGAACGGCTGGGGGAGCCCCTGACCGTCGCCGACCTGGCGGCCCGCGCGGCCGTCTCCCCCGCGACGTTGCACCGCCGCTTCCAGGCGCAGCTCGGTACGACTCCGCTGGGCTGGCTGACGGGGGAGCGGGTGGCACTCGCGTGCCGGCTCATCGAGCGCGGCGAGGAGCGGCTGGACGTGGTGGCCGCGCGCAGCGGTCTGGGGACGGCCGCGAACCTTCGCGCGCGCGTGCGGCGCGAGACGGGACTCAGCCTGTCGGCCTACAGGCGGCGTTTCGGGACCGGCGCCGGGGAAGCGGTAACGGCATGAGATTCCTCGTACGCGACCGGCTCCTCGGCATCGGTGACGACTACTGGATCGAGGACGACCGGGGCAACAAGGTCTTCCTCGTCGACGGCAAGGCCATGCGGGTCCGGGACACCTTCGAGCTGAAGGACACCCACGGGCGGGTCCTGATCGACATCCGCCAGAAGATGTTCGCCCTGCGCGACACGATGGTGATCGAGCGGGACGGCGAGCCGCTGGCGACGATCAAGCGGAAGCGCCTGTCGCTGCTGCGCAACCACTACCGGGTGGCCCTCGCCGACGGCAGCACCGAACTCGACGTCAGCGGCAAGATCCTCGACCGGGAGTTCGCCGTCGAGTACGACGGTGAGCTGCTCGCGGTGGTCTCGCGCCGGTGGCTGCACGTCCGCGAGACCTACGGCGTCGACATCGTCCGGGACGACGCGGATCCGGCGCTGCTCATCGCGGTGGCGGTGTGCGTGATCCATCTCGCCGAGAAGGAGCGGGAGGACGACTGACGCGGCGATCGGGGGGTCAGAGCACCCGGTCCGGTCGGGGGTTCAGAGCACCCGGTCCGGTCGGGGGTTCAGAGCACCCGGTCCTTCAGGGCCGGGAACTGCTCCCGGGTCACGGCCACCTTCCCGGGGTCGAACTCCACCGTGAGGACCTCCTCGTCGGCGCCCGCCTCCGCGAGGACCTGGCCCCATGGATCCACCACGATCGAGTGACCGGCCTGAGGAACTCGCGCGTGCGTCCCGGCCGTTCCACAAGCGAGCACGAACGCCTGGTTCTCGACCGCCCGCGCCCGGGCCAGCAGCGTCCAGTGGTCGCGGCGGCGTTCGGGCCAGCCCGCCGGGATCACCAGGGTCTCGGCGCCCGCGTCGACGAGACCGCGGAAGAGTTCGGGGAAACGGAGGTCGTAACAGGTGGCGACGCCCAGGGTCGTCTCCGGAAGACGGACCGTCACCAGGTCCTCGCCGCGGCCCATCAGCACGGCCTCGCCCTTGTCGAAGCCGAAGCGGTGGATCTTGCGGTAGGAGGCGGCGAGTTCGCCTGAGGGTGAGAAGAGGAGGGAGGTGTTGTACAGAGTGCCGTCCGGGGCCCGTTCGGGGATCGAGCCCGCGTGCAGCCAGACGCCCGCGTCGCTCGCGGCCTTCGCCATGACCTCGTGGGTCGGCCCTTCCAGGGGCTCGGCCGCGCCGGCGAACTCCTCGAAGGCGAAGGCCCCGGTGGTCCACAGTTCCGGCAGTACGACGAGGTCGGTTCCGGCCTGTTCCCGTACCAGAGACGCCATGCGATGCCGACGCGATGCGACCGATTCGCCCTCATCCACGGCGATCTGGATCAGAGAGGCGCGCACACTACCACCGTCCTGGCATTCGAGCCGTCCATTACAGGCCTACGATCGTCACACGAAAGCACTGCCGGGGTGCCTCACAGCAGCGTAACTTAGCGTTCCAAGACACCCGCCGACAGCCACCGCCTCCACTGGCAACGACGCCATCACCAGCCCGTGCTCCGACCGCCGAGGGGTCCCGTTCCGTGAGTCTGCATCCCACCCTCCAGCCCTACGCCGACGCCTGGACCCACTCCATCGAAGCGATATCCGAGCTGGTGAACCCCCTCGTGGAGGGTGAGTGGAACCGCCGCACCCCCTGCCCCGGCTGGTCGGTGAGGGATGTGGTGTCCCATGTGATCGGCCTGGACTGCGAGATGCTGGGTGACCCGCGCCCCATCCACACCCTCCCCCGCGACCTCTTCCACGTCACCAACGACCACCAGCGGTATATGGAGATGCAGGTCGACGTCCGCCGCCACCACACGGCGCCGGAGATGACCTCCGAGCTGGAGTACGTGATCATCCGCCGCAACCGCCAGCTGCGGAACGACTCCCGCGACCCCGGCACGAAGGTGCGCGGCCCGCTGGGCACCGAACTGACCCTCGCGGAGTCCATGCGCCAGCACGCCTTCGACGTCTGGGTGCACGAGCAGGACCTGCGCACCGCCCTCGGCCGGCCCGGCAACCTCGACTCCCCCGGCGCGCACATCGCCCGTGACGTCCTTCTGGCCGCGCTCCCCGACATAGTGGCCGTCAAGGCCGACGCCCCGCGCAGCTCGGCGATCGTCTTCGACGTCCACGGCCCCATCGAGTTCCTGCGCACCATCCGCGTCGACATCCAGGGCCGCGGCACCCTGGAGACCGCCCCCGCTCTCGGCCCGGCCGCCACCCTCAGTCTCGACTGGGAGACCTACGTCCGCCTGGCCTGCGGCCGCGTGACCCTGGAGGCGGTGGCGGACCGCGTGAAGGCGGAGGGCGACCCGGAGCTGACGTCGGCGATCCTGAGGAACTTCTCGGTGACTCGGTAGGGCGCGGCTGCGGGCAGTCGTGCCGCTGGGGCGGCACGGGTGGGCGCAGCCCCGCGAGCACGGGGTGACGGGGTGGCGGAAACGGTCCCGGCGGCGTGCGCCTACGCGGGCACGTGGACGGTCTCCACCCGGCTCGCCACCAGCCGCTCCCGCTCCCGCCGGGCCGCCCGCCTGCGCAGCCGCAGGATCTGGCTGACGCCGAGCGCCTGGAGCACGAAGACGGAGGAGAAGGCGACGGTGTAGTTGTCGTCGGTCGCGTCCAGGAGCACACCGACGGCGAACAGGGTGGTCATCGACGCGACGAACCCGCCCATGTTCGTGATGCCGGACGCGGTCCCCTGCCGTTCCGGCGGGTTCGCCGGCCGCGCGAAGTCGAAGCCGAGCATCGACGCCGGCCCGCACGAGCCGAGCACCACGCACAGCACGATCAGCAGCCACATCGGCGCCCGGTCACCGGGGTAGGCCAGCGTGGCCGCCCACAGCAGGGCCGTCGCCGCCACCGTCCCGAGCGCGAGGGGCAGCCGCGCCCCGTGGTGCCGGGCGACGACCTGGCCGTAGACCAGGCCGACGGCCATGTTGGACAGCACGACGAGAGTGAGCAGTTCGCCCGCCACCGCCCGGGACAGCCCCTGCGCCTCGACCAGGAACGGCAGGCCCCACAGCAGCAGGAACACCATCGCCGGGAACTGGGTCGTGAAGTGCACCCACAGTCCGAGCCGGGTGCCGGGCTCCCGCCAGGACGCGGCGATCTGCCGGCGTACGTAGGCGGCCCCCTGGTGCGGGAAGGGCTCCGGTTCGTGGCCCTCGGGGTGGTCCTTGAGGAAGAGCAGCAGCAGGACCAGGACGACGACCCCCGCGAGCGAGCTGCCCGCGAACGCCGGTGTCCAGCCGATGCCGTGCAGCAGCCGGGCCAGGACCAGCGTGGAGACCAGGTTGCCCGCCATGCCGACGAGCCCGGCGAGCTGTGCGACCAGCGGTCCGCGCCGGGCGGGGAACCAGCGGGTGCCCAGCCGCAGCACGCTGATGAAGGTCATGGCGTCGCCGCAGCCGAGCAGGGCGCGCGAGGCGAGGGCGGTGCCGTACGACGGTGAGAACGCGAAGCCGAGCTGTCCCGCCGTGAACAGCACCACGCCGAGCGTCAGGACCTTCTTGGTGCCGAGCCGGTCGACGAGCAGGCCGACCGGTATCTGCATGCCGGCGTAGACGAGGAGCTGGAGGATCGAGAAGGTCGACAGGGCCGAGGCGTTCACATGGAAGCGGTCGGCGGCGTCGAGGCCGGCGACGCCGAGGGACGTACGGAAGATGACCGCGACGAAGTAGACGGAGACGCCGATGCCCCACACGGCCATCGCGCGCCGGCCGCCGGGAGGGTCGCCGGGGAGCCTGGTGTGGCTCATCGGACCTCACCCCGGGCGAGGTGGGAGAACCACTCGACGTGTCCGTGGATCAGGCCCACGACCGCCTCCGCGTCACCGGAGCGCAGGGCCGTCAGGATCTGCTCGTGCTCGACGAGGGTCTTGGTGATGCGGTCCGGGTGGGCGTGCATGACGGCGACGCCCATCCGGAGCTGGCGGTCGCGGAGCTGGTCGTAGAGCCGGCTGAGGATCTCGTTGCCGCCGCTGCGGACGATCTCGGCGTGGAAGCAGCGGTCGGTGACGGCGGCGCCGGCCAGGTCCCCGGCGGCGGCCTGCTCCTTCTGCCGGGCGAGCAGTTCTTCGAGGCGTGCGATGAGCTGCGGGGAGGCGGGTACGGCCTTGCGGGCGGCGTGGCCCTCGACGAGCTGCCGGGTCTCGACGACGTCGGCGATCTCCTGGGCGGAGACAGGAAGGACCAGCGCTCCCTTTTTCGGGTAAAGCTTGATCAGCCCTTCGACCTCAAGGCGCAGCAGCGCTTCTCGCACAGGCGTGCGGGAAACCCCGACGGCCTCGCCGAGCTCGCCCTCGGTCAGCAGGGTTCCACCCTCGTAACGGCGGTCCAGAACGCCCTGCTTGACGTGGGCGTAGACGCGATCGGCGGCGGGAGGCTGTTTCACGGCCATGCTCATGCCCACAGCATAGATACAACACGTACGCATAATGAGTCCCGTCCACCATTCGGACCCGACAGGAACTCTCACCGACGAAAGCCCCACCCGCCCCAGCCGGGGCACAACCTTGTGTGCTACTTACGTGTCACACACGTGCGGCCCCACTTTCTTCCCCTTTCAACTCGGCCGCACACCAGGGGCATTCGACGTATTCGGGGTATTTCAGTTGATTACCGCCATCAAGGGCCTCCGCGTCCGCAGAGCCGCAGCCGTCGCGATCACGACCGGCGCAGTGCTCGCCACCGGAGCTCTCACCGCGGCACCCGCGCAGGCGCTCACGACGCCGACCATCACCGCCAAGGGCGGGTTCCTGATGAACAGCGCGACCGGCACGACCCTCTACAGCAAGGCGCCGAACACGAAGCGGCTCACCGCTTCCACCACGAAGATCATGACCGCGAAGGTCGTGCTCTCGCAGTCGAACCTCAACCTGGACGCCAAGGTCACGATCAAGAAGGCGTACAGCGACTACATCGTCTCCAAGGGCGCTTCGTCCGCTCACCTGATCGTCGGCGACAAGGTGACCGTCCGTCAGCTGCTCTACGGGATGATGCTGCCGTCCGGCTGTGACGCCGCGATGGCCCTCGCCGACAAGTTCGGCTCCGGCTCGACGGTCTCCGCGCGCACGAAGTCGTTCATCGCGAAGATGAACACGACGGCCCGGAGCCTCGGCATGACGAACACGAAGTTCGACTCGTTCGACGGCATAAGCAATGGTGCGAACGCCTCGACACCGAAGGACCTCACGCTGCTCGCCCGCAACGTGATGAAGAACTCGACCTTCAAGTCCGTCGTGAAGACCAAGTCGTACACGGCCAAGACGATCACCAAGACCGGCAGCACCCGCACCATGGGTGCCTGGACGAACACCAACACCCTGCTCGGCTGGAACGGCACGCTCGGCATCAAGACCGGCTCGGGCACCGACTCCAAGTACTGCCTCGTCTTCGCCGCCACCAAGAACGGCGAGTCCGTCATCGGCGCTGTCATGACCGCCTCGTCGGCGGCCAACCGCACGACCGACGTGAAGAAGCTCATCAACTACGGCTACGCGAAGATCAGCTGACGCCGACTGCCACGAAGGGGTCCGTCGCCGGTGGGCGACGGGCCCCTTCCGCATGTCGGGGCACCGGTCGCAAGGAGAATAAGGGGGATTCCCTCGCATTGGTGAACATCGTTACGTGGATTGGCATATCGGAACTTCTCGGCCCTAGTTTCCGCTGCGGAGGTGGTTCACATGAACGAACCGAGCAAGCGGCCCGAGGCGGGCAAGAGGCATGAGGCGATCGACGTCGGTGACTTCGTCTATGCGGCGACCGGACACCGGATTCGGCGGCTGACCATGCCGGACGGGAACCACTGGTTTCCGGCGGTGGACGTGTGCAAGCAGCTGGGGCACACCAATCCGCAGAAGGCACTCTCCGACCATGTTCCGGAAGACCACCGAGACATTCTCGAGACCCTAACTGGAGGTTACGGTCTCAGCATTCCCGCAGGTAGAGAGTGGCGACGAGACCTGAACGTCATCTCTCTCCAAGGTCTCATCCTCCTCGTCAACGCCTGCACCAAACCCGACTGCGCCCCCTTCAAGCAGTGGGCCGCCGAGGTGATCGAGACTGTCCAGCGGGAGGGGTCCTACACTCTCGAGGAGGCCGAGGTGCAGCCCTCTGAACCGGGCGCCCCGATTGCCTACGCCATGCCGGAGCAGGTCGCCGAGGCGATCGTCCGGCTGGAGGAACGCAACCTCCAGGCGGACGAACAGCTCGCGGTCTCCCAGCACAGGATGATCGCGCTGCAAGAGGAGATCGTGGGGACGCAGAGGGAGATCCTGGAGACGCAGCGGGCCGCCCTCACCGCCCAGCAGACCATGGCCCTGGCCATGGAACGCATCGCGGACCGGCTCGACTCCCTGGTCCTCGAACGCCCGGCCCCCACCGTCGACTTGTCCACGCCACCGACGACGGAGTCCGTGCTGGCCGACTGGCGCCGTCGGTTGTCCGTGACGGAGGACGTCTGGACCGTGGCCGTCGTCATCGCGCCGGTTCTCGTCGAGGAGGGTGAGCTCCGGCGGCCGCTCGAATCGATCGCGGCTCGGACGGGACTGTCCGTGCACCGCGTCAACGAATGCCTGCGGCTGTTGCGCAAGCACGCCTGCATCCGCTCCCAGGGTGCGTCGGAGGACGGGGCTCCGGTATACGTGCTCAACCTGTCCTGACCCGACCCGGTGAATGGCTGAAGGGACGGCCGCAACGCAAACTTGCGGCCGTCCCTTCAGTGCTGAACAACTTGTCCGCTGCTCGCGGGTCACGCCCAGGTGATGAGTTTCTTCGGCTGTTCCAGGATCGCCGCCACGTCGGCCAGGACCTTGGAACCCAGCTCACCGTCGATCAGGCGGTGGTCGAAGCTGAGGGCCAGGGTGGTGACCTGGCGGGGCTTGACCTTGCCCTTGTGGACCCAGGGCTGGAGCTTGATCGCGCCGACGGCGAGGATCGCGGACTCGCCGGGCGGCAGGATGGGGGTGCCGGTGTCGACGCCGAAGACGCCGACGTTGGTGATGGTCACCGTGCCGCCCTGCATGGCGGCCGGCGAGGTGCGGCCCTCCTTCGCCGTGGCCACCAGCTCGCCCAGTGCCTCGGCCAGTTGCGGGAGCGTCTTCGCGTCGGCGTCCTTGATGTTCGGGACGATCAGGCCGCGCGGGGTGGCCGCCGCGATGCCCAGGTTGACGTAGTGCTTGAGGACGATCTCCTGGTTGGCCTCGTCCCAGGACGCGTTGACGCCCGGGTTGCGCTTGATCGCGACGAGGAGGGCCTTGGCGATCAGCAGGAGGGGGTTGACCCGCAGCCCCGCGAAGTCCTTGTCCTGCTTGAGCTCCTCGACGAGCTTCAGGGTGCGGGTCACGTCGACCGTCACGAACTCGGTGACATGCGGGGCGGTGAACGCCGAGCCGACCATCGCCTGGGCGGTGGCCTTGCGGACGCCCTTGACGGGGACACGGGTCTCACGGACCGCGTCGTAGGAGGCGGCGGGTGCCGCCGGGACTGCCGGGGCCTGGGTCACCGGGGCCTGCGTGACCGGGACCGGCGCCTCGGTCGGGGTGGCCGCCGCGTGCACGTCCTCGCGGGTGATGATGCCGTCCGGGCCGGAGGGGATCACCGTGGTCAGGTCGACGCCCAGGTCCTTGGCCAGCTTGCGTACCGGGGGCTTGGCCAGTGGACGGGACCGCTCGGCAGCGGCCGCCGGCGCGGTGGGGGCCGGGCCATGGCCGTTGAGTTCGGTCTGGATCGTCACCGAGGCCTGCTGGAGCGGCAGTTCGGGGCCCTTGCGGGGGCGGCGCTTGGTCGAGGAGACGGCCACGCCGTAGCCGACCAGGACCGGCTGACGGCCCTCCGGCTTCTTCTCAGGGGCGGCGTCGGCCACAGCGGTCCCGGACGCCTCGGCCGGTGTCTCCGCAGCCGCGGGCGCTCCGCCCGCCACGTCGATCGCGATGATCGACGTGCCGACGTCGACCGTGGTGCCCTCGGGGAAGTGCAGGTCGCGTACCACCCCGTCGTAGGGGATGGGCAGTTCGACGGCCGCCTTGGCCGTCTCCACCTCGCACACCACCTGCCCGTCGGTGACCGTGTCGCCGGGCTGGACATACCACTTGAGGATCTCCGCCTCGGTCAGGCCCTCGCCCACGTCCGGCATCTTGAACTCGCGTACGGACGCATCCGTCATCGTCGTCACGGCCTCTCCTCAGTACGCCAGCGAGCGGTCGACGGCGTCCAGTACCCGGTCCAGACCCGGCAGGTACTCGTCCTCCAGACGCGCCGGCGGATAGGGGGCGTGGTAGCCGCCCACCCGCAGCACCGGCGCCTCCAGGTGGTAGAAACACCGCTCGGTGATCCGGGCGGCGATCTCCGCGCCGGAGCCGAAGAACACCGGCGCCTCGTGCACCACCACCAGGCGGCGGGTCTTCTCCACCGAGGTCTGGATCGCGTCGAAGTCCAGCGGCGAGATGGACCGCAGGTCGAGAACCTCCAGCGACCTGCCCTCCTCGGCGGCCGCGTCAGCGACCTCCTGGCACAGCTTGACCATCGGACCGTAGGCGACCAGCGTCAGATCACTGCCCTCGCGGACCGTGCGCGCCTTGTGCAGCGGGCCGGGGATGGCTTCGGTGTCGACCTCACCCTTGTCCCAGTAGCGCCGCTTGGGCTCGAAGAAGATCACCGGGTCGTCGCTCTGGATGGCCTGCTGCATCATCCAGTACGCGTCCGACGGGTTCGACGGCGAGACCACCTTCAAGCCCGCCACATGCGCGAACAGCGACTCCGGGGACTCGGAGTGGTGCTCGACCGCGCCGATGCCGCCGCCGTAGGGGATCCGCACCACGACGGGCATCTTGACCTTGCCCAGTGAGCGGGCGTGCATCTTCGCCAGCTGGGTGACGATCTGGTCGTAGGCCGGGAACACGAACCCGTCGAACTGGATCTCCACCACCGGCCGGTAGCCGCGCAGCGCCAGGCCGATCGCGGTGCCCACGATGCCGGACTCCGCGAGCGGGGTGTCGACGACGCGGCTCTCGCCGAAGTCCTTCTGCAGGCCGTCGGTGACCCGGAAGACGCCGCCGAGCTTGCCGACGTCCTCGCCCATGACCAGGACCTTGGGGTCGGTGTCCAGGGCCCGCCGCAGCGACTCGTTGATCGCCTTGGCCAGCGCCATGTTCTTGCTTGTCACACTCTCCGCCGCCATGATCAGGCCCCTTCCCCATCCGCGAACGACGCCTGGTAGGCGGCGAAACCGGCCCGCTCCTCATCGACCAGCGCATGCCCGTCCGCATACGCGTGGTCGAACATCGCGAAGCGGTCCGGGTCCGGCATCGCACGGACCGCCTCACGCACTCGCCTGCCCAACGCCTCGGACTCGGTCTCCAGTTCCGCGAAGAATCCCTCGTCCGCGTGGTTTGAGGCCTCCAGGTACCGGCGCAGGCGCAGGATCGGGTCCTTCGCCTCCCACGCCTCGCGCTCCTCGTCGGCCCGGTACTTGCTCGGGTCGTCGGAGGTGGTGTGGGCGCCCATCCGGTAGGTGTACGCCTCGACGAGCGTCGGCCCCTCTCCCGCGCGGGCCCGCTCCAGCGCCCACTTGGTGACGGCCAGCGACGCGAGCACGTCGTTGCCGTCGACCCGTACGCCGGGGAAACCGAAGCCCTGCGCGCGCTGGTAGAGCGGTACGCGGGTCTGCTTCTCGGTCGGCTCGGAGATCGCCCACTGGTTGTTCTGGCAGAAGAACACCACCGGGGCGTTGTAGACCGCGGAGAAGGTGAACGATTCGGCCACGTCGCCCTGGCTGGAGGCACCGTCGCCGAAGTAGGCGATGACCGCGGAGTCGGCGCCGTCCTTGGCGATGCCCATCGCGTAGCCCGTGGCGTGCAGCGTCTGGGAGCCGATGACGATCGTGTAGAGGTGGAAGTTGTTGCCGTTCGGGTCCCAGCCGCCGTTGTTCACCCCGCGGAACATGCCGAGCAGGTTGGTCGGGTCGACCCCGCGGCACCAGGCCACGCCGTGCTCGCGGTAGGTGGGGAACACGTAGTCGTCGTCGCGCAGTGCCCGTCCCGATCCGATCTGGGCGGCCTCCTGGCCGAGCAGCGAGGCCCACAGGCCCAGTTCGCCCTGGCGCTGGAGGGAGGTGGCCTCGGCGTCGAAGCGGCGGGTGAGCACCATGTCGCGGTAGAGGCCGCGGAGCTCTTCGGGGGTGATGTCGGCGACGTACTTGTCGTACTCGGCGTTCTTGACGCGCTTGCCCTCGGGCGTCAGCAGCTGAACCAGTTCGGGCTTGGTGCTCGGGGACTTCCTCGTCCCGGCGCTGCGTCGCGGCTTGCGCGCGGCAGTGCTCTCCACGGTCACGTGTGCTCCTCCGTCGGTCCGGCCCCCGGGGTTGCCGGGTGTACCAGTGCGGCTCACCTGTTGCCGACACCCGTGCACGGGGTGGGTGCCACTCGGCCGGAACAGGCGTGACAGGTGCCCCGGCGAGCGCCCTGCAAGAATCACGTTACCCAGTGCTCCACATTTCTGTGAAACCCCCTTTGACCTGCGATTTTGCTTGGATTTCCAAGTAAATCGGAAAAGGGCCGAAGGGGTGCTGGTCACAGCCTTGCAGGAGGCCGGAGCAACGGCACGTTATCCCGTCCACCCAGGTCACCGGAAGACTTTCCGTGTTTGACTTGTGGATTGCACGAAAAAGGAGAAATCGGTTTTTCCCCTCGCCGACGCGTACGGCCGTCGGCGCGCCGGCGGCCGCGCGTCGCCGAGATCGAGCGCTTCGGAGACGTCCGTGACCGAAGGAGACCGATCGGGACTCACTGTGTCAGTCTGTGACTGCCCGTGACAACGCCCAGCTCACGGCCCTTGCTCGTGCCCTAGCATCTGGCGCGTGCCGCGCTCTCCCGTACCACCCCTCATGCCTCACGCGCCCCCACTGGGCGCCCTCCTCCGCCACTACGCCGCCGGGTCCGCCCTAGCCTGCGATCCCGTCGACCAAGGCCTCCTCAATCGCGGCTACCGGCTCCGCACGACCCGCGGCCGCTACTTCCTCAAGCACCACTTCGACCCCGAGACGGCCACCCCTGAGGCGATCGCCCGCCAGCATCGCGCCACCCAGCGCCTGGCCGCCCTCGGCGTTCCGGTCGCCCCGCCCTTCCCCGCCCACGACGGCCGCACGGTCGCGGTCGTCGGCGGCCACGCCTATGCCCTCCACCCCTGGATCGAGGGCCGCCACCGCCACGGCGCCCAGCTCACCGCCGAGCAGTGCGGCCGGCTCGGGGCGCTGCTGGGCGTGGTGCACGCGAGCCTGGAGCGGGTGATGCCGGTGCAGGGCTGCGAGCGGACCGAAAAGGGTGCGCGGGCAGGCGGGGGCGCACGCACCGACGCAAGCGCCCCGGACACCGCCCCGGACACGCCGGACCGTGGCGCCGCACCAACGCACCACACCCCGGCGCGAGCCGGCAGCGCCCGTTCGGGAAAGCCGCACGCCGGTCACCCGGCCGCCAGGAACGCCGGGACCGCGACCCCTGACGCGGACCCCGTCGACGCGGGTGCCGACCCCGCCACCACCTTCGCCCTCATCGACGACCTCCTCGCGCGCGTGCGCCGGCACCGGCCCGCCGACTCCTTCGACGAGCTGGCCCGGCACCGGCTCCTGGAGCGGCGTGCCCTGCTCGAACTGCACGTGGGACGGCGGCCTCCGCACGGCGGACCGGTGGGCTGGGTGCACGGGGACTTCCACCCCTTCAACCTGCTCTACCGGGGCGACGCCCCCGCCGCGATCGTCGACTGGGACCGGCTCGGTGTGAAGCCCCGCGCCGAGGAGGCCGTACGCGCCGCCGCGATCTTCTTCGTACGGCCCACGGGGACGCTCGACCTGCCGAAGGTGCGGGCCTACGCGCGCGCGTACCGGCGTACGGCGAAAGCCACGCCCTCGGAACTCGCGGCGGCCGTGCACCGCGTGTGGTGGGAGCGTCTCAACGATTTCTGGATGCTGCGCTGGCACTACGAGCGCGGCGACACCCGCGCGGACCCCCAGTTCCCGGCGGCCTCCGCGCTGGTGGTGTGGTGGACGCGGGAGTACGACGCGGTGTGCGACGCGTTCGTGGGCTGACGCGGGGCCCCGGAAACGGCACGCGCGCGTGGCCCCGGGGACGGGCGCCACGCGCGCGTGAAGCGCCGAGGTCGATCAGGAGTCGCCGCCGTCGCCGCCACCCGCGCCTTCGACGAGGCCGCCGCCGGTCGGGTCCGCCGAGTCCGTGGGCTCCGCCGAGTCCGTGGGCTCCGGCGAGTCGGACGGCTCGGTCGCCGTCTCGGACGGCTGCGTGGCCGAGGGCGAAGGCGTGTAGGAGGGCGTGTACGACGGCGTATAGGACGGCGTGTAGCCGGAGTCGCCCGAGGTGCCGCTGTCGTCCGTGGACGTGTCGGTCTCCTCGCTCGTCGTGTCGTCGCTCGGCGTCTCGCTGGGCGTCTTGTCGTCGGTGGTCTTCGAGGTGGTCGGCGACACGGAGCTGCCGGTGCCGCCACCGCTCCCGCCACCGCCGCCGCCGTTGAGTGCCAGGGCGACGCCCGCCGCGACGGCGATCACCGCGAGGACGGCGAGGATCCACAGCTTGCCGCGGCCGCTGCCCCGGTTGCCGTGGTTCTCGAAGCCGCCGTCGTCCCCGCCGCCGTAACCGGAGGGCAGGATCTGCTGCGGGATCTGGGTGGTGCCGGAGGGGGCGCCGGAGTGCGGCAGCACGCTGGTGCTCGCGAAGCCCGCGGCGGCCGCGCCGCGGCCGTCGTGCGCCGTGACCGGGCCGGTGTTCCAGGTGCCGGTGTGACCGCCCTGGTCGTACAGCATCTGCAGGCCGTACTGGACGAGCCCGCGCATCTCCTCGGCCGTCTGGAAGCGGTCGTCCGGCTCCTTGGCGAGCGAGCGCATGACCAGGCCGTCGAGCTCCGGCGGGACGGCGTCGGAGACCTGCGACGGAGGCGTCGGGATGTCCTGGACGTGCTGGTAGACGACGGACAGCGGGGTCTCGCCGGTGAACGGCGGCCGCAGCGCGAGGAGTTCGTAGAGGAGACAGCCCGTGGCGTACAGGTCGGAGCGGTGGTCGACGGCCTTGCCGAGGGCCTGCTCCGGGGAGAGGTACTGCGGGGTGCCCATGACCATGCCGGTCTGCGTCATCGTCGTGGACGCGCCGTGCAGGGCGCGGGCGATGCCGAAGTCCATCACCTTGACCGCGCCGTTGTGCGTGATGATCACGTTGGCGGGCTTGATGTCGCGGTGCACGATGCCGTGCTGGTGCGAGTAGGCGAGCGCCTCCAGGACACCGGAGACGATGATCAGGGCCTGCTCGGGCCCCGGCGCCTCGGCGTTGAGCAGCAGATCCCGGATCGTCCGTCCCTCGACGATCTCCATGACGATGTACGGCACCGACTGGCCGCCCACGAAGTCCTCGCCGGAGTCGTACACGGCGACGATCGCGTGGTGGTTGAGGCCGGCCACGGACTGGGCCTCGCGCGTGAAGCGGGCCTTGGAGGTCGGGTCCTCGGCGAGGTCGGCCCGGAGCAGCTTGACCGCCACGGTGCGGCCGAGCCGTACGTCCTCGGCCGCGAACACCTCGGCCATACCGCCCCGGCCGAGTCTGCGGGTCAGCCGATATCGGCCGTCCCCCACCAGTCCGCCGTTACCCCACAGCTCCGGCGCATCTGACATTCCGCCGCCAGTCGCCTCGGGGTCGGACGGGCCCTGAGCGCGCTGCTGCTGTGCCATCGGTCCTCGCCGTCGTTTCTGCCCGCGGTGCGCGCGGTGTTGTTACGGTCTCCGTCGGCCACGCTACAGCCTTCACGCAAGCCGCCGGTCCGGGATGAGCCCGGGGACCGGCCCGAGACGGACCGGCCATCAAACCTGTACTGCGTCTCGGCGTGCAAATCCTGTGTACCGGCGGTGCGGCGCCTGTAACGTCCGCGCGACCTTTCTTTCGCGTACGGTCACGGAACGGGCACCGCGTCCGACGGGCCGGCGCGGCAGGACTCCGTGGCCAAACTCACGAAGAGAACCCGAACGAGCGTTTCCCCCAGGTGACATGGCGCAGGTGGCACGGCACAGGCGACATGAAGGGCCCGGCAGCCTCGGCCGCCGGGCCCTTCTCGGTCGGGGAGTTACAGGTACGGTCCGCCCGTGCGACCGCCCGCGCGCGGGTCGCCGCCCTCCTCGTGACCGCCGACGCCCGGCGGGAGCGCGCGGCGCATCTGTTCCAGCTGGGCCCGCGCGGCCATCTGCTGGGCGAACAGGGTGGTCTGGATCCCGTGGAAGAGACCCTCCAGCCAGCCCACCAACTGGGCCTGCGCGATCCGCAGTTCCGCGTCGCTCGGGGTCGCGTCCTCGTTGAAGGGCAGGGAGAGCCGCTCCAGCTCCTCCACGAGCTCGGGGGCGAGCCCGTCCTCCAGCTCCTTCACCGAGCTGTGGTGGATCTCCTTGAGCCGGGCCCGGCTGGCCTCGTCGAGGGGAGCCGCGCGCACCTCTTCGAGCAGCTGCTTGATCATGCTGCCGATCCGCATGACCTTCGCGGGCTGCTCGACCATCTCCGTGACCGGGACCTCGCGGGAGTCGTCGTCACCCCCGCCGCCCAGTGCCATCCCGTCCTGGCCCACGACCAGGATCTGAGGGCTTTCCGGCGAACCTTCGTTCCTCGGCATCTCCATGCCGCCATTCTCTCGCACCCGTACACCTCACCACTGAGGTGCCCCCACTGTGGGCTGATCCACCGTCCCCGGAGCGGATCGCCTCCATCGCTTCACCCGTAATGCCGGTTTCGTCCCGCAATGCCAACCTTGTCCCGTGACTCCCTGGCTACGCGCGACGGTACTGGCGATCCTGGTGGGCGCGAGCGCGGCCACCCTGCCGCAGGCCGGCCGGGCATACGGCGCCGAGCCGCCGCCGCACCTCGCGGCAAGCGCGCCCGACCGACGGGCGGCACACGCCGTGCCCCCTGCTGGACCACTGCGCGGGACGGCGGGCACGCCGGCCTCCGCCACCCGGTCGCCGGGCTCGGTACCGGCCCACGAGACGCTGCCGGAGGCCGCACGGCCGTACCCCACCGGGCTCCCGCCGCACACCGCCCCGGGCAGGTCGGCCTCCCCCTCCCGCACCCTGTCGGGCCCTGTGCCGACTCGCGGTCCGCGGCACCCCGCCGCCCGGTCCGCCGTCCCCTCGGGGCCCTCGCGCGGTCACGGCCCGGAGCGCGCCTCACCCTCGGCCTCCCTCGCGCCCTCCCCCTCGGCCGCCACCCCCTCCCGTGCCGGAAGCCGCGCGGGTGAGGGGCGGGAGCGGCCGGGGCGGCGGGAGGACCCGGTGGCGGAGGACGCGGACAGCGACGGTACGGACTCCGGCGGGACCGACTCCGGTGACGATGACTTCACCGCCGTGCCGGAGCCGCCCCCGCAGAGCGCCGCGGCGCGACCGTCACACGTCGCGGCGCGGCCCGTGGCCGGGTCCAAGGTGTTCATCCTGCCGCTCGGCACCGGACTGGTGCTGGTCGGACTCGGGCTCGGACTCGGCCTGTTCGCGCTCCGGCTGCGCCGCGGGTAGGGCCCGTACCCGAACGCCTACTGCGTGACCAGCAGGACCTTGCCGATGTGGCCGCTCTCCTCGACGACCCGGTGCGCGGCGGCCGCGTCGCTCATCGGGAGCTCGCGGTCGACGACCGGACGGATGTGCCCGGCGTCCAGCAGGGGCCACACATGCTCGCGTACGGCCGCCACGATCGCCGTCTTCTCGGCCGGCGGCCGCGCCCGCAGCGAGGTCGCGCTGATCGCGGCCCGCTTGCCCAGCAGCGTGGCGATGTTGAGCTCGCCCTTGACGCCGCCCTGCATGCCGATGATCGCGAGCCGTCCGTTGACGGCCAGGGCGTTGACGTTGCGGTCGAGGTACTTCGCGCCCATGTTGTCGAGGATGACGTCGGCGCCCGCCCCCTCGGTGGCCTTCCTGACCTCCTCGACGAAGTCCTGTTCCCGGTAGTTGATCAGGACGTCCGCGCCGAGCTCGGCGCAGCGGTCCAGCTTCTCCGGCGTGCCCGCGGTCACCGCGACCTTGGCGCCGACGGCCTTGGCGAGCTGGATGGCCATCGTGCCGATGCCGCTGGAGCCCCCGTGCACCAGCAGGGTCTCGCCGGGGCGCAGGTGGGCGACCATGAAGACGTTCGACCAGACCGTGCAGACCACCTCGGGCAGCGCGGCCGCCCGCGTCAGATCGACGCCCTTGGGCACGGGCAGCAGCTGCCCGGCCGGCACTGCGACCTTCTCGGCGTATCCGCCGCCCGCGAGCAGCGCGCAGACCTCGTCGCCGACGGACCAGCCGGAGACCCCGGGGCCGATCGCCGCGATCCGCCCGGAGCACTCCAGGCCGGGGTAGGGGGAGGCGCCGGGCGGGGGGTTGTAGAAGCCCTGCCGTTGCAGGATGTCGGCGCGGTTGACGGCCCCGGCCACCACCTCGACCAGTACCTCGCCCTCGCCGGCCACGGCATCCGGCACCTCGCTCCAGACCAGCGCCTCGGGTCCACCGGGTTCGGGAATCGTGATCGCATACATGGGCCCGACGCTACTCCCCGCCCCGGAACCCCAGGTGGCGCCCGGTCCCGAAAAATCTTCGTGCACGACCGATGAATTCGCGCGACGGCAAAGGTCTCCCCATGCGTAGCCCAAGCACGCGGAAGGAACCCCGCCCATGAGCGAGCACACGTCCTCCCTGGCGATCGAGACCGCGGGCCTCGTGAAGACGTTCGGCGACACCAGGGCCGTCGACGGGGTCGACCTCGCCGTACCGGCCGGCACGGTCTACGGCCTCCTCGGCCCCAACGGCGCCGGCAAGACCACCACGGTGAGGATGCTCGCCACCCTCCTGCGCCCCGACGCCGGCGAGGCGCACGTCTTCGGCCACGACGTCGTCCGCGAGGCCGACGAGGTCCGCGGCCGGGTCAGCCTCACCGGCCAGTACGCCTCCGTCGACGAGGACCTCACCGGCGCCGAGAACCTGATCCTGCTGGGCCGTCTCCTCGGCCACCACAAGAAGGCGGCACGCGAGCGCGCCGGGCAGCTCCTGGAGGCATTCGGTCTCGCGGAGGCGGCCGCAAAGCAGGTCAAGCACTACTCCGGCGGCATGCGGCGCCGTATCGACATCGCCGCGTCCATCCTCAACACACCCGAACTGCTCTTCCTCGACGAGCCCACCACCGGCCTCGACCCGCGCAGCCGCAACCAGGTCTGGGACATCGTGCGCGCGGTCGTCGCCCAGGGCACCACCGTGCTGCTGACCACGCAGTATCTGGACGAGGCCGACCAGCTGGCCGCCCGCATCGCCGTCATCGACCACGGCCGGGTGATCGCCGAGGGCACCAAGGGCGAGCTGAAGGCCTCCGTGGGCGCCGGCACCGTACATCTGCGCCTGCGGGACGGCGGGCAGCGGCCCGAGGCGGCGGAGATCCTACGACGGTCCCTGGACGCGCGGGTGCAGCTGGAACCGGACTCGGTGGCGCTGACGGCCCGGCTCGCTTCGGCGGCCGGCGACACGGCCGCCGAACAGGCCTCCCGCGCCCTGGCGGAACTGGCCCGCACCGGCATCACGGTCGACAACTTCTCGCTCGGCCAGCCCAGCCTGGACGAGGTGTTCCTCGCCCTCACCGGACACGACACGCACGACGACCGCGACCACCGCGACTCCCACGACTCCGGCGACTCCGGCGACTCCGGCGACTCCGGCGACTCCGGCGACTCCGGCGACTCCGGCGACTCCGGCGACGACAAGGACGAGGTGGCGGCATGAGCACCACGACACAGACCGAGGCCCAGGACCTCGCCCCCGTCAGCGCCGAGTCGCTGGCCGCGCTTTTGGTCGCCGGGGAGCGGCCGCCGCGCCCGAGCGCGCTGTCGGCCTCGCTGACCTTCGGCTGGCGGGCGATCCTCAAGATCAAGCACGTGCCGGAGCAGCTCTTCGACGTCACCGCGTTCCCGATCATGATGGTGCTGATGTACACGTACCTGTTCGGGGGCGCCCTGGCCGGGTCCCCGGAGGAGTACATCCAGTTCCTGCTGCCGGGCATCCTGGTGATGTCGGTCGTGATGATCACGATGTACACCGGCGTCTCGGTCAACACCGACATCGCGAAGGGCGTCTTCGACCGCTTCCGCTCGCTGCCCATCTGGCGGCCGTCGACGATGGTCGGTTATCTGCTCGGCGACGCCCTGCGCTACACCATCGCGTCCGTCGTGATGCTCACCGTCGGCGTGATCCTCGGCTACCGCCCGGACGGCGGGGTCGTGGGAGTGGTCGCCGGGATCGCGCTGCTGGTCGTCTTCTCGTTCGCGTTCTCGTGGATCTGGACGATGTTCGGACTGCTGCTGCGGACCGAGAAGTCGGTGATGGGCGTCAGCATGATGGTGATCTTCCCGCTGACCTTCCTGTCCAACGTCTTCGTCGACCCGAGGACCATGCCGGGCTGGCTCCAGGCCTTCGTCAACAACAGCCCGATCACCCATCTGTCCTCGGCCGTGCGCGAGCTGATGGCAGGCGACTGGCCCGTCGACGAGATCGCCTGGTCGCTGGGGTGGGCCGGCCTGTTCGTCGCGGTCTTCGGACCGGTCACCATGCGGCTCTACAACCGCAAGTGATCACGTCGAAGGCATCGGGGGCAGCGGGCGGGCGTCGGGTGCCACCTGGCTGCCCGGCGACGCCCGCACGATCGTGATCAGCCGGTCCGTCAGCTCCAGCGTCCCGACGGCCGGATCGTCGTATCCGAGCACCCGGTGCCCGCGCAGCACGCTCACCACCAGGTCGTCCGTCTCCCGCGGCTTCCTGCCCACCTCGGCCTTTATGACGGGCCTTTCGATAATGTCGAGCCCGCTGCCCTGCTGGATGAGGTCCTCCATCACCATGCCGGCGGCGGGGCTCAGCACCGACAGACCGAGCAGCCGGCCGGCCGCGCTGGCGCTGGTGATGACCGCGTCCGCGCCGGACTGCTTGAGCAGTGGCGCGTTCTCCTCCTCGCGCACCGCGGCCACGATCTTGGCGGCCTTGTTGAGCTGCCGGGCCGTCAGCGTCACCAGGACGGCGGTGTCGTCGCGCTGGGTGGCGATGATGATCTTCCGGGCCCTGTGCACCTCGGCCCGCTTCAGCACCTCGCTGCGCGTGGCGTCCCCGATGACCCCCGCAAAGCCCTCGGCGGTCGCGGCGTCGATCACCTTGCTGCTGGGGTCGACCACGACGACCTGCTCCTTCTTCAGACCCGTCGCACACACGGTCTGGATCGCCGAACGGCCCTTGGTACC
The DNA here is from genome assembly GCF_040606575.1 of Streptomyces sp. NPDC005402. Lineage (NCBI taxonomy): Bacteria > Bacillati > Actinomycetota > Actinomycetes > Kitasatosporales > Streptomycetaceae > Streptomyces > Streptomyces sp. NPDC005402. The sequence continues at coordinate 213,292 of NZ_JBEXFB010000014.1, read as the reverse complement.
GAAGCCGACGACGACGGTGTGGTCGCGCAAGGTGGACCTCCAGCGGTTGAGTCGCCACTCCTCGCGGGTGCGCTCGGTGAGGACCTCCAGCGTGGTGCCGACCAGGATGATCAGAAACAGCACACGCAGGGGCGTGATGACGAAGATGTTGGTGAGCCGGGCGGCATCACTGACCGGGGTGATGTCGCCGTACCCGGTGGTGGAGAGGGTGACGGTCGCGTAGTACCAGGCGTCGAGGAAGTCGACGGACTGGTCCGAGTTGTCGTTGTAGCCCTCACGGTCGACGTAGACGATCAGCGCGGTCGCCGTGAGGACCAGCAGGGCCATCAGCACCCGCTTGGCGACCTGGCGGAAGGGGTGCTCCACGATCTTGCGCGGGAGCTTCACCTTGTGGGTCACGAGATGCTCGTCCGCCTGGCGGGCGATCGCGTCATGGCCCGGAAGTTTCACGTGAAACACACCCCGATTCCGGCGGACGCCCAGGGCAGATCGAGCAGTTCGGCCTCCTGCCCCGGCCGGGCGCCCCCGGGCGGTACGACGGCGAGGGCATCGGCGGCAGCGATCCCCCGCAGCATGGCCGGGCCGTTGTAGTGCAGCGGGACCGCGCTGTCACCGCGCAGGACGACCGGGACGAGCCGGGTGTCGTACGGGTGACCGTGGGCCTCGTTGCTCAGGGGCAGTGTGTACGGCTCCGGGGCCGGCCGGGCGGCCAGGGTGCGCAGCAGCGGTTCGGCGAGCGTGAGCAAGCCGGAGACGGCGGCGAGGGGGTTGCCCGGCAGGCCGACGAGGTGCTGGTTCTCCTTGGTGCGGGCCAGCAGCATGGGGTGGCCGGGCCTCACCTTGACCCCGTCGACCAGGAGTTCGGCGCCGATGCGGGCCAGGATCGGGTGGACGTGGTCGACAGGTCCTGCCGCGGTGCCGCCCGTCGTGACGATCACGTCGGCATCGGAGCCGGAGACCGCCTTGCGCAGGGCCTCGGCGGAGTCACCGAGCCGGCGTACGGCGGTGACCTCGGCGCCGAGCGCGCGCAGCCAGGGCGGAAGCATCGGCCCGAGCGCGTCCCGGATCAGGCCGTCCCGAGGAGTCCCCTCGGTGAGCAACTCGTCGCCGAGGACGAGGACTTCGACGCGGGGGCGGGGGACAGCGGTGAGGGTGTCGTATCCGGCGGCCGCGGCGAGGCCGAGGACGGCCGGGGTCACGAGGGTGCCGGGCGGCAGGAGCTGGTCACCGCTGCGGCACTCCTGTCCGCGCGGGCGGATGTCCTGGCCGTGCACGACCTCCCGGGTGGCGTGCAGCCGGCCCTTCTCGTCGGTCTGCCCGTGCTCGCTGCGCAGGACGGCGGTGGCGTCCGGGGGAACGCGCGCGCCGGTGGCGATTCGGGCCGCCTCCCCGTCGGTGAGGGGCGCGGACTCGGCGTGCCCGGCCAGCACACCCTCGTCCCGTACGACCCAGGGGCCAGGCCCCGCGACCGCCCAGCCGTCCATGGCCGAGGTGTCGAAGGAGGGGAGGTCGGTGAGGGCGTCGAGAGGGACGGCCAGGGTGAGGCCGAGGGCGTCCTCAAGTCGTACGGAGACGGGGGCGCGGCGGGCGCTGCGGGTGACCGCGCGGGCGGCCCGGGCGGCGGTGGCGCGGGCCTCCGGCCAGGGGGTCGCCCGGTGGTGTGCGTCCGGCCTGGCTGCCGGGCCGGAGCCCTGGGCCGGGGACGCCGGGGTGCGATGACCCCCGGTGGGCGCGCTGCCGTTGTCTTCTCTCACCAGGGCCAGCGAATCCTCGACGTCGAGATCGTCGGCGTCTTCGACGGGGCCGGTGGGGTCGCCGGTGCGCACGGACCGGGCCGTCATCCGGCGTCCGGGCGGGTGCCGGAGGTCCCGTCGGGCGCGGCCGTGGAGTCCCCGTCGGCCTCCTCCGCCCAGCGCACGGCCAGGGCAGCGGCCTTGCGGGACGCCTCGGCGACCGCCTCGGGGCCGCCGCCCGCCTGCGCGGCGGCATAGCCGACGAGGAAGGTGGTCAGCGGTGCCGCCGGCCTGGCCACGCCGTGCGCGGCGTCACGGGCCAGGTCGAGCAGCACGCCGGTGTCGACGTCGAGGTCGATACCCAGCTCGTCCTTGACTGCGGAAATCCATTCATCCAACACGTGCCCATGCTCCCTGATGCGTGCCCTGGCGGAGGCGATGTCGTCCCAGGTGTCGCAGTCGAAGGACGCGACGGGGCCGGGGACGCGGGTGAGGTCGAGGACGGCGGTCAGTCGGCGCAGCGGAAGGCCGGTGAGAGCGCCGTGCTCCTTGGTGAGTGCGGCGAGTTCAATGCGCAGCGAGGGCGTGCGGTACGCCGCCACGAGCGGCTGGTCGCGGCCGTCGGCGTCGGTGAGCAGCACGCCGTCGGCGCCGCCCGTGCGCAGGACGGTCACCAGCAGTCGCGCGGTGCTCTCCTGGAGGAAGGGCAGGTCGGCGGAGAGCACCAGGACATGCCGCGCCGTGATGTGCCGCAGACCGGCGTCCAGGGCGGCCAGCGGGCCACCGCCGGGCGGGTCCTCGCGGGCCCAGGTCACCGGCCGGGCAGTGGGGCGGGGGTCGGCGACGACGACGGTGGTGCCCGCGTCGGCGCAGGCGGCGAGGACCCGGTCGAGCAGCGCACGTCCGCCCACCCGCACGCCCGGCTTGTCCGCGCCGCCGAGCCGCCGGGCGGCGCCCCCCGCGAGCACGACCACGTCGTACAGGGGGTCGGCGCCCGGGACACGCGAGGGCTCGTACGAGGTCACCCCCTGAGTATGCGTGCCCCAGCGATCACAGGGAACGTGCGGCGCCGCCGGGATCGATCGTGGGGTGCGGGTGCCGACGGGCGATCGTGGTGTGCGGTGTCGACGGGCGATCTCGGTGTGCGGGTGCGGCGCCGCGGCCGTGGTGTGCCGGTGCGGCGCCGCGATCGCCGTGTGCGGGTGGTGCGCCGCGATCGCCGTGTGCGGGTGGTGCGGTCACAGGGTGCGCAGGAGGACCGCCGGCTGTTCCACGCAGTCCGCCACATACCGCAGGAAGCCGCCCGCGGTTCCGCCGTCGCACACCCGGTGGTCGAAGGTGAGCGAGAGCTGGACGACCTGGCGCACCGCCAGCTCACCCTCGTGCACCCATGGCTTGGGAATGATGCGGCCGACGCCGAGCATGGCCGCCTCGGGGTGGTTGATGATCGGCGTGGAGCCGTCGACCCCGAACACGCCGTAGTTGTTCAACGTGAAGGTGCCGCCCGTGAGTTCGGCGGGGGTGAGGGTGCCGGTGCGGGCCGCCTCGGTCAGCCGGGTGAACTCCGCGGACAGCGACTCGGCGTCCCGCGCGTGCGCGTCCTTCACGACCGGGACGACCAGTCCCCGCTCGGTCTGCGCGGCGAACCCCAGATGCACGGCGTCCAGCTGCACGATCTCCCTGGCCGCCGTGTCCACGGTGGAGTTGAGCTCGGGGAAGCGGGCGAGGGCGGCGGTGCAGATCCGGGCGAGCAGCGCGAGCAGGGAGATCTTGGTTCCGCCGGCCGCGTTCATCGCGGCACGCGCGCGCATGAGTTCCGTCGCGTCGGCGTCCACCCAGCAGGTGGCGTCGGGAATCTCGCTCCGGCTGCGGGACAGCTTGTCGGCGACCGCGCCCCGGACGCCCTTGAGGGGGATACGAGTTCCTGTGGCGGGTGTCGCCGGCGATGCCGGGACTGCCGGCGGGGTTTCCGGAGTGAGCTCAGGTGCCGGTGCCGGTGCCGGTGCCGGTGCCGGTGCCGGGCGCGCGGGTGAGGCGGCGGCACGCAGGGCGTACTCGACGTCGGCCCGCAGGATCAGTCCGTCGGGGCCGGAGCCGGTGAGTTCCCTGAGGTCGAGGCCGTTCTCGCGGGCGAGGCGGCGGACCAGCGGGGAGATCACGGGAACGGGCCCCTCGACCACCTCGGCAGGTGCCGACCGGCCGTTGACCGGCACCGGAACCTGCTGCTCCCGCCGCACCCTGCGCCTGCGCGCGGGTGCCTCCGAGGTGCCGTACCCGACAAGGACGTTCCCCGAGCCCTCGGTGTGCGCTTCGGGGTCGGAGGCCGGCGCCCCCACCGCCACCGTGATGAGCGGTGAGCCCACCGGCAGTTCACTGCCCTCCTCACCGAAGCGGGCCGTGACGACACCGGCGTAGGGGCAGGGGACGTCGACCATCGCCTTGGCCGTCTCGACCTCGACGACCGGCTGGTCGACCGCGACCACGTCGCCGACCTCCACCAGCCAGCGGACGATCTCCGCCTCGGTCAGGCCCTCGCCGAGATCCGGCAGCCTGAACTCCAGCACCTGCGCCATCAGCTCTCCGCCTCCCACTGAAGACGCCCGACGGCGTCCAGGATCCGGTCCACGCCGGGCAGGTGATGACGCTCCAGCATCGGCGGCGGATACGGGATGTCGAACCCGGCCACGCGCAGCACCGGCGCCTCCAGATGGTGGAAGCAGCGCTCCGTGACCCGGGCCGCGATCTCCCCGCCCGGTCCGCCGAACCCGCCCGACTCGTGCACGACGACCGCACGTCCGGTCCGCCGTACCGAGGCGGAGACCGTGTCGTCGTCGAACGGCACCAGTGAGCGCAGGTCGACGACTTCGAGGTCCCACCCCTCCTCCCGCGCGGCCTCGGCGGCTTCGAGGCACACGGGTACGGACGGCCCGTACGTGATGAGTGTGGCGCTCCGGCCGGGGCGCCGCACCACCGCGCGGCCTATCGGTTCAACGGTCTGCGGATCGTCCGGGTTCCAGGAGTCCTTCGACCAGTACAGCCGCTTGGGCTCCAGGACGACCACGGGGTCGTCGGACGCGATGGCGGCGCGCAGCAGTCCGTAGGCGTCGGCGACGGTCGCGGGCGTGATGACATGGAGCCCCGGAGTCGCCATGTAGTAGGCCTCGGAGGAGTCGCTGTGGTGCTCGACGCCGCCGATGCCGCCGCCGTAGGGGACACGGATGGTGATCGGGAGCGGCATCGCCCCGCGCGTGCGGTTGCGCATCTTCGCCACATGGCTGATCAGCTGTTCGAACGCCGGGTAGGCGAAGGCGTCGAACTGCATCTCCACGACCGGCCGCAGTCCGTACATCGCCATGCCGACGGCCGTGCCGAGGATGCCCGCCTCGGCGAGCGGGGTGTCCGTGCAGCGGTCCTCGCCGAACTCCTTGGCCAGTCCGTCGGTGATCCGGAAGACACCGCCGAGGGTGCCGACGTCCTCGCCCATGACGTGCACGGTGGGGTCGGCCGCCATCGCGTCGCGCAGCGCGCGCGTGAGGGCCTGCGCCATGGTGGCCGGCTTGAGGGCGACGGTGGTCATCGGTGCGTACCCCCGTGAGAGTCGTGCTCGGCTTCGAGCTCGGCGCGCAACTGGGCCTGCTGCTCGCGCAGTTGCGGGGTGGGCTCGGCGTAGACGTGGGCGAACAGGTCCATGGGGTCGAGGACCGGGTCCTGGTTCATGCGCTCGCGCAGGGAGGCGGCGAACTCCTCGGCGTCCTGGCGTACGGCCTCGATGCCGGCCTCGTCGATCAGGCCGCGCTCGGTCAGTTCGTGCTCCAGGAGGGCGATCGGGTCGTGTCCGCGCCAGGTCTCGACCTCGGCGTCGCCGCGGTAACGGGTCGCGTCGTCGGCGTTGGTGTGAGCGTCCACGCGGTAGGTGATCGCCTCCACCAGCGTGGGGCCGCCGCCCGCGCGAGCGTGGCGTACGGCGGCGCTGAGGACCTCGTGCACGGCGGCCGCGTCGTTGCCGTCGACCAGACGCCCGGGTATGCCGTAGCCGACGGCCTTGTGGGCCAGCGAGGGGGCCGCGGTCTGCTTGGCGAGCGGGACGGAGATCGCGAAGCCGTTGTTCTGGACCAGGAAGACGACCGGGGCCTGCCAGACGGCGGCGAAGTTCAGTGCTTCGTGGAAGTCGCCCTCGCTGGTGCCGCCGTCGCCGACCATGGCGAGGGCGACCACGTCGTCGCCCTTGAGACGGGCGGCGTGCGCGAGGCCGACGGCGTGCGGGAGCTGGGTGGCGAGGGGGGTGCACAGGGGGGCCACGCGGTGCTCGCGCGGGTCGTAGCCGGTGTGCCAGTCACCGCGCAGGAGGGTCAGCGCCTGGACGGGGTCCAGGCCGCGGGCGACGGCGGCGAGGGTGTCGCGGTAGCTGGGGAAGAGCCAGTCGCGGTCCTGGAGGGCCAGGGCGGCGGCGACCTCGCAGGCCTCCTGGCCGGTGCTGGAGGGGTACACGGCGAGGCGGCCCTGCTTGGTGAGGGCGGTGGCCTGCGTGTTGTAACGCCGGCCGCGCACCAGCTCGGCGTACAGCCGGCGCAGCAGGGCCGGGTCGGCCTGCGCGGCCGCTTCGGTGCCGAGGACGCGATGGGGTTCCGCGTCGGGCAGCAGGGGCGCGGGGTCCGTGCGGGGCTGCCAGGCGGGCGGCGGCGACGGCCGATACGCGCCACGCTGCTCCATGACCGTCATGACGGCACCTCCTCGTGGGAGCGGCTGGTGGCGCACCACGGATGTGAGGCGCCTCACCTACCGATTGTTCGGTCGTCGGCACATTTTGGCTACCGGCCCCCTCAGGCTGTGGACAAACGGTTCTCCACAGCCTCCAATGAACGCAGGACGTCCATGGCAGGGAGGCGGGGGGACATGGCACCTGAACAAATGGCCGAAGGCTCGGAGGGCGGCGCCCCCCTTCCACCCCCGCGTCCGCTCGACGCCGTCGATCAGGACATCCTCCAGATGCTCCAGGCGGACGGCCGCGCGTCGATAAGGTCGGTCGCCGAACGGGTGCACGTCTCGCGCGCCAACGCCTACGCGCGCATCAACCGTCTCGTCGAGGACGGCGTCATCCGTGGCTTCGGCGCCCGTGTCAACCACGAGCGCGCGGGCCAGGGCACCTCGGCGTACATCACCCTGAAGATCGTCCAGAACTCGTGGCGCACGGTCCGCGAACAGCTCAGACAGCTGCCCGGGGCTTCGCACATCGCGCTGGTGGGCGGTGATTTCGACGTGCTGCTTCTTGTGCACACCCCGGACAACAGATCCCTGCGCGAACTGGTCCTCACCCGCCTGCAGGCCATCCCGGAGGTCCTCAGCACGCGCACCCTCCTGGTCTTCGAGGAGGAGGACCTGGAGCCGCAGGGCTGAGTTCAGGACGCCTTGCGCAGGCCCCCGAAAATCAACTGGGCCACCGCGTCCGCCACTTCGCGTTCGTTCATGCCCCGGCCGTCCGGGCGGTACCACTCCACGATGGAGTTGATCATTCCGAAGACCAGGCGGGTCGCGAGGCGGACCTCCACGTCACCGCGTACGTCACCGTCCGCGGCCGCCGCCTTCAGGAGCTCGGCGACCCGGTGGTCGAAGTCGCGGCGGCGCTCCAGGGCCCACCGCTCGGTGTCCGTGTTGCCCCGCACCCGCAGCAGCAGGGTCACGTACGGCAGCTCGGCGATCAGCACCTCCACCATGCGCCGCACGACGTACTCCAGGCGGCCGGAGGCACGCCCCACGCGCGCGTGCTCCTCGTCGAGGATCCCGAAAAGGCCGTCCAGGGCCCGGCTGACGGCCCTGCGCAGGAGCTCCTCCTTGCCGGACACATGGTGGTAGATCGACGACTTGGAGATGCCCGCCGCCTTGGAGAGGTGCTCCATGGACGTGCCGTCGTAGCCGCGCTCGTTGAAGACCTGGACGGCGACGGACAGCAGCGTCTCCGGGGTGTACGTGTCGCGCTTGGCGGTCGTCATGAGGTGCTGCCCTCCCGCTTGTCGGAGGCGTACGCGTGCCGGTACAGCGCGAGCGAGGGCGCGTACCGGCCGGACGGGTCGCGCAGGTGCAGGTCGTCGAGGAGGGCGTAGGCCCAGTTGCGGCCGAGCCTGCGGCTCCACTCGAAGGGGCCGAGCGGGTAGTTCACCCCGAGCCGCATCGCGGTGTCGATGTCCTCCTTGGTGGCCACGCCCTTGGCGACGGCGTCGTGCGCCAGGTCGACGATCCGGGCGACCGTACGGGCGACGATCATGCCGGGCACGTCCCCGATGACGCTGACGTCCTTGCCGAGCGCCTGGAAGAGCCCGACGGCCTCGCCGAGCGTCTGCTGCGAGATGTCCTGGGAGGCGGACAGCGCGATGCGCGTGGCCCTGCGGTAGTCGAGCGCGAGGTCGAAGTACACGACGTCCCGGAACTCCACCGAGGTCTGCCCGTCGGCGAGCGCGAGCTGCCCGCCGCTCGGCAGGACCAGACGGGTGCCGTGGTCCTCCTCGTCGTCACGGACCTGGATGCCCGCCTCGCGGATCAGCGCGAGCAGTTCGGACGCGGGGCCCAGATCGCCCTCGGCGACGACGTACGCGGGCGGCTGGGCCCGCTCCGCGGTGTGCGGCTCGTCGCGCTCGGCGCCCTCGGTGTAGTCGTACCAGCCCTGCCCGCTCTTGCGGCCGAGCCGGCCCGACTCGACCAGGCGCTGCTGGGCCAGCGAGGGTGTGAAGCGCACGTCCTGGAAGAAGGCGCGCCACACGGAGTGCGTCACGGACTCGTTCACGTCCTGGCCGATCAGGTCGGTCAGTTCGAACGCGCCCATCTTGAATCCGCCGCACTCGCGCAGGACCGCGTCGATGGTGGCGGGCTCGGCGCCCTGGGCCTCGTAGACCGCGAACGCCTCGGCGTAGAAGGGCCGCGCGATGCGGTTGACGATGAAGCCCGGGGTGTCGGCGCAGGCGACCGGCGCCTTGCCCCACGCGCGTGCCGTCTCGTACGCGCGCGTGGCCGACGAGACGTCGGTGGCGAACCCGGAGACGACCTCGACCAGCGGCAGCAGCGGCGCGGGGTTGAAGAAGTGCAGACCCACGAAGCGCCCCGGGTGGCGCAGGGCACCGGCGATGGCGGTCACCGACAGGGAGGAGGTGTTGGTGGCGAGCAGACAGTCCTCGCCGACGACGTCCTCCAGCTCCCTGAAGAGCTGCTGCTTGACGTCCAGCCGCTCCAGGACGGCCTCGACGACCAGGGTGCAGTCCGCTAGGTCGGTGAGGTGCTCGGCGGCCACGAGGCGGGCGCGCGCGGCGTCCCGGTCGGCGGCCGTGAGCCGGTCCTTCTCGACGAGCCGGTCCAGCCGGGCGCCGATCGCGTCGGCGGCCTCCCGGGCACGGCCGGGGGCGGCGTCGTAGAGCCGCACGAGGTGCCCGGCGACCAGCGCGACCTGGGCGATGCCCTGGCCCATGGTGCCGGTGCCGACGACGGCAACGGGGCTGCTGAGGTCGAGTCCTGTCATGTGCGCGATCCTCCCGCACGGGGTTTTCCACAGATGCGGCGGACCCCCTTGTCCCGACCGATCGTTCGGTTACTCTAACTCTGACCGACTGTTCCTGCCCATATTTCTGCCCAGGTCATGAGCTCGACGAAGAGTTCGAAAGACGAGGAGTTGGTCCCGCATGGCCGCCGAACTTTCCGCCCACCAGCTGATCGCCGCGCACCGGCCCACCCTCGACCAGGCGCTCGAAGCGATCCGCACCCGCGCGTACTGGTCCCCGCACCCGGAGCACCCCAAGGCCTACGGCGAGCACGGCAGCCTGGACATGGCGGCCGGCAAGGCCGCCTTCGACGCCCTCCTGGGCACCCGCCTCGACCTCGGCCAGCCCGGCACGGACGGCTTCGTGGGCGGCGAGGTCTCGCCGTACGGCATCGAGCTGGGCGTCGAGTACCCGCACGCGGACGTGGACGTGCTGCTGCCCGCGATGAAGGCGGGCCAGAAGGCGTGGCGGGACGCGGGCGCGGAGATCCGCGCGGTGGTCTGTCTGGAGATCCTCAAGCGGATCAGCGACCGCACCCACGAGTTCGCGCACGCGGTCATGCACACCAGCGGCCAGGCGTTCATGATGGCGTTCCAGGCGGGCGGCCCGCACGCGCAGGACCGCGGCCTGGAGGCGGTGGCGTACGCGTACGTGGAGCAGGTCCGCACCCCCGACACCGCGGAGTGGACCAAGCCGCAGGGCAAGCGCGACCCGCTCGCGCTCACCAAGCAGTTCACGCCGGTCCCGCGCGGGATCGGCCTGGTCATCGGCTGCAACACCTTCCCGACGTGGAACGGCTATCCGGGCCTGTTCGCCTCCCTGGCCACCGGCAACGCGGTCCTGGTGAAGCCGCACCCGCGCGCGGTGCTGCCGCTGGCGCTCACGGTCCAGGTGGCGCGGGGCGTCCTGGGCGAGGCCGGCTTCGACCCGAACCTGGTGGCGCTCGCCGCCGAGCGCCCCGGTGAGGGCATCGCGAAGACGCTGGCCACGCGCCCCGAGATCCGGATCATCGACTACACCGGCTCGACGGAGTTCGGCGACTGGCTGGAGGCGAACGCCCGCCAGGCGCAGGTCTACACGGAGAAGGCCGGCGTCAACTCGGTGCTCGTGGAGTCGGCCGGCGACTACAAGGGGATGCTCTCCAACCTGGCCTTCTCCCTGTCCCTGTACAGCGGCCAGATGTGCACGACCCCGCAGAACCTGCTGATCCCCCGGGACGGCATCCGCACCGACGAGGGCCCCAAGACCTTCGACGAGGTGGTCTCCGACATCGCCCGCGCGGTCGACGGCCTCCTCGGTGACGACGCACGCGCGAACGCGCTGCTGGGCGCGATCGTCAACCCGGACGTGAAGGCGCGTCTGGAGGCCGCGGCGGGGCTGGGTGAAGTCGCCCTGGCCTCGCGGGAGATCGCCAATGCGGAGTTCCCGGGCGCGGTCGTGCGCACACCCGTCGTCGTCAAGCTGGACGGCGCCAAGCCGGACGACGAGGCCGCCTACATGAGTGAGTGCTTCGGGCCCGTGTCCTTCGCCGTCGCGGTCGACTCGGCGGCCGACGCGGTGGAGCTGCTGCGCCGCACGATCCGCGAGAAGGGCGCGATGACGGTCGGCGCGTACACCACCGACGAGGAGGTCGAGCAGGCCGTCCAGGAGGTCTGTCTGGAGGAGGCGGCACAGTTGTCGCTGAACCTCGTCGGCGGGGTGTACGTCAACCAGACGGCCGCGTTCTCCGACTTCCACGGCTCGGGGGGCAACCCGGCGGCCAACTCCGCGCTGTGCGACGGGGCGTTCGTCGCCAACCGGTTCCGGGTGGTCGAGGTGCGCCGGGAGGCCTAGGAGCCGCCGAGACTCCAGTGGTAGAGGGTCATCGCCACACTGGTCGCCAGGTTGTAGCTGGAGACCTGGGGGCGCATCGGAAGAGCGACCAGGTGGTCGGCACGCGCGCGCAGCTCGGGCGACAGCCCGCTGCGCTCCGAGCCGAAGGCCAGGACGGCGTCGTCCGGGAGCTTCACGCCCCGGATGTCGTCGCCCTCCGGGTCCAGGGCGAACACCGGGCCGGGCGGCAGCTCGGCGACCGTCAGGCGCTCCACCGCGGTCGCGAAGTGCAGGCCCGCCCCACCGCGGACGACGGTCGGATGCCAGGGGTCGAGCGTGCCCGTGGTGACCACACCGGTCGCCCCGAAACCCGCCGCCAGCCGGATCACGGCCCCGGCGTTGCCGAGGTTGCGCGGATTGTCGAGGACCACCACGGGGGCGGTACGGGGTGTCTGCGCCAGCTTCTCGAGATGGGCGGCCCGGGACGGCCGTACGGCCAGGGCCGCGACCGCCGTGGGATGCGGACGCGGCACGAGGGACGCGTACGCCGACTCCGGGACCTGTGCCAGCAGCGCGTCCAGGGTGTCGCGTACATCCGGCGCCAGCTCTTCGGCCAGGGCGAGCGCGGCGCCCCGGTCGACGGCGACCGCCACCGGGATTTCCGCCCCGAAGCGCACGGCGTGCTTGAGGGCGTGGAAGCCGTCGAGCAGCACGGAGGTGTCGGCGAGCCGGTGCCACAGGCTCACAGGATCGGGACCGGTCATGCGGGGAAGCCTACGTGGCGGTGATCGGGGTTCTCGGGGTCGCCGGGGTCGGGGGTGCCGGGGCCGGAGTTACCAGGACCAGGGTGGGGGTCACCGGGGCCGGCGAGGCTGCCGGGGCCGGGGTGCTCGGTCATCGCGGGCCCCGGCACCTTCGGCGCGCCTGTCCGGGGACCGCGTTCCCCCTCGAAGTCATGTCGTCCTGAGGGATTGCGTTCCCCGGACAGCCCCGCGCCCAGGCCGCCCCCGCCTCGCAACCGTGTCCACAGCCGTCCACGCGCGCGTGCGGACATCTCGCCGAGTCGCCGGAGGAACGACGTCGGCAGGAAGACCGAGTCGGCGGCGATCATCGCCAGCGAGAAGAACGGCAGTCCGAGGACGACCGCGATCACCGCGTGCTCGGTGATCATCGCGGCCAGCAGGACGTTCTTGACCCGCCGGTTGAACAGCGTGAACGGGAAGGCCACCTGCACGGCGACCGTCCCGTACGTCACCAGCATCACCATCACGCCGTTCGCCGACAGCAGGTCGGCCAGGGCGGGCCACGGCGAGAAGGACTCCAGGTGGAGGGGGTAGTAGACGGCGGTGCCGTCCTGCCAGCGGGATCCCTGGATCTTGTACCAGCCCGCCGTCGCGTAGATGAGACAGGCCTCGGCCATGATCACGAGCAGGGCGCCGTTGTGGACGATGTCGGCGACGACGTCGAGCATGATCCGCGACTGCCCGGACCGGGTGAACCGCCCGACCGCCCACCACAGCGCCTGCGCCAGCCACAGGGACCACAGGAGCGCCGGGACGAACGGGTCGCCGTTCAGCCTGTCCAGGAAGGCCGCCGACACCAGCACCAGCCCGAGGACACCCCACAGGGCCGGGCCGACGCGGTCCACGACGTGCTCTCCACGCGCGTGTGCCTCCCGCGTGCGCCGGGCCCGCCGCTCGTCCAGCGACCAGACCTGGCCGCAGCGCGTGAAGACGAGGTAGACGCACATCAGATGCAGGACGTTGTCGCCGCCGTCGCCCATGAAGATGCTGCGGTTCTGGAGCGAGAGCACGCCGACCATGAACAGCACGGACATCGCGCGGGTGCGCCAGCCGAGCAGCAGCAGCAGGCTCGACACAGCGGCGAGCACATAGACCGTCTCGAACCAGAACTGACCGTCCGACCACAGCAGGGCCGTGAACGCGCCGTTGATCGAGATCAGCTGGTCGGCGAGGTTCCAGCTCCACGGACCGTCCGGGCCGTACAACTCCTGGCGGTGCGGGAACTCGCGCAGCAGGAACAGCAGCCAGGTCGCGCTGAAACCGATACGGATCATCGCGGTCTGGTAGGGGCCGAGGGCGGCCCCGGTGACGCGGGCGATGCCGGTGGACACCGCCAGGGCGAATCGGTTCACCGGGCGCTCCCCTCGGTGTCGTCCGCCGTGACGGCCCACCAGGGCAGCTCGCGGTAGGCCGGCTGCACCGACACCCTCTCCTCGCTCCACTCGGGCGGGGGCACGTTGGAGGTCCTGGAACGGACCTGGACGCTCACGAGGACGTCGCCCCGCGCGGTCGCGTGGTCGCGCTCCAGACGCAGCACCACGATGCGGCGGAGATAGGTCTCGGACAGAGTGCCGCGCACGCCGACCGGGCGGTTGTCGGCGTCGTGCGTGGCGACGAAGAGGTCCCAGGAGCGGCGCAGCTCGTTCTGCTGCGTGTGGCTGGGCAGCGGATTGCCGTCGATGGCCCGGCCGTCCTGGGCGGACAGGTCGTACCAGCCCGTCGTACGGCTGCCACCGTCGGCGGTCCGTATCCGGGCCCGGACCTGCACCGCGATGTTCTGCTGGAGGGGGTTCGGCGCGAAGAGCTTCCAGTTCTGCTCGAACTCCGGGTAGACCCAGTCGTCGACCGCCCTGCCGTGCTGCTTGGTCATCGTGTTCGGCGGCGCGACGTGCAGGAACACCATCCCGATGTGCACACAGACGGCGACGGCCACGACGGCGAGCGCCAGGGCGACCCCGATCTGATAGCGGAGGGAGAGGGCGGCCACGCCGGTACGGGGGCCGGGATCGTGATGGGGAGCGGGATCGCGGTGGGGGGCGGTGCCGGGGGACGGGGCGGCCGGGCGTATCGCGGCGAGGTCGGCGGGGCGGGTATCGGTGGGGCGGGTGCGAGCGGCCTCGGCGTTCGCGTCGTGCGGGGCCGACCGCGCGTCGGCGGGCTCACGATCCGGCGCGGGGTCCGCCGCTTCCCGCGCCTCGGTGGACGCGTCCGGCTCACCTGGACGTCGCGGACCCTCCGGACCGCCGGGACCATCGGGCCCCTCCGGCCCCTCCGGCCGCTCCGGCTCAGGGGCACCGCCCGGCTCGCTCGCGGCGCCCGGTCCTCGCCGGGCGTCCGAGCCTCCGTCGTACGCGTCCATTCCGCCCCGTTCCCGATTCCGGTCCGTCCACCGCCACCCGGCGGAGGGGGCGGCGGCGCCCGGTGTCGGCGCCCGCACCCGCCTCGCCGCGGTGGCTCGCACGGCACGGTACTCAGGCCCGGCCGCCGCGCACAGCCCCTGCCGACCGGCCCCGCCGTGGCCGTTCTCACTCCGGTCCGGGTTTTCCACAGGCTGTCCGTGGGTTTTCCACAGCGGTTGACACCTTACGGCGCCCGGCACACCATGGAATCGCACGAACCGAACGATCGGTCGGGAGCAGGTTCCGGCGGAGCCCAGGTCGAGGGGGCCTCATGGCGACAGCAGCCGCGCATCAGATGGCGAGCACACAGGCGTACGGCGCTCAGGGCGCCGTCGGCGAGACCACCGCGTACCAGAGCGTCTTCGACGCCGCGGTGGCCGCCGACGAGCGGATCGAGCCGCGCGACTGGATGCCCGACGCCTACCGCGCGACCCTGGTCCGCCAGATCGCGCAGCACGCCCACTCCGAGATCATCGGCATGCAGCCGGAGGCGAACTGGATCACGCGCGCGCCCTCCCTGCGCCGCAAGGCCATCCTGATGGCCAAGGTCCAGGACGAGGCGGGGCACGGCCTCTACCTGTACAGCGCCGCGGAAACCCTCGGCACCGGCCGCGACGAGCTCCTCGACAAGCTCCACTCCGGCCGCCAGAAGTACTCCTCGATCTTCAACTACCCGACCCTGACCTGGGCGGACGTCGGCGCGATCGGATGGCTGGTGGACGGCGCCGCGATCACCAACCAGGTCCCGCTGTGCCGCTGCTCCTACGGTCCGTACGCGCGCGCGATGGTCCGTATCTGCAAGGAGGAGTCCTTCCACCAGCGCCAGGGCTACGAACTGCTGCTGGCCCTGAGCAACGGCACACCCGAGCAGCACGCGATGGCCCAGGACGCGGTGGACCGCTGGTGGTGGCCGTCCCTGATGATGTTCGGCCCGCCCGACGACGAGTCCGCGCACTCCGCGCAGTCGATGGCCTGGAAGATCAAGCGCCATTCCAACGACGAGCTGCGCCAGCGTTTCGTCGACATCTGCGTCCCCCAGGCCGAGTCCCTGGGCCTCACGCTCCCCGACCCGGACCTGCGGTGGAACGAGGAGCGGGGGCACCACGACTTCGGCCCGATCGACTGGACGGAGTTCCGGGAGGTCCTGAAGGGCAACGGCCCGTGCAACGAACAGCGCATCACCCAGCGCCGACGGGCGCACGACGAGGGCGCCTGGGTGCGGGAGGCGGCCGCGGCCTACGCGGCGAAGCACACGGCGGCACAGCACACCGGCGAGACAGGAGCGACGCGCGCATGACGAACACCGACTGGCCCCTGTGGGAGGTCTTCGTGCGCTCGCGCCGCGGCCTCTCCCACACCCACGCCGGCAGCCTGCACGCCCCGGACGCCGAGCTCGCCCTGCGCAACGCCCGCGACCTGTACACCCGGCGCGGCGAGGGCGTCTCCATCTGGGTCGTGCCCTCGTCCGCGATCACGGCCTCCTCGCCCGACGAGAAGGACCCGTTCTTCGAACCGGCCGCCGACAAGCCGTACCGGCACCCGACCTTCTACGAGATCCCGGAGGGGGTGAAGCACCTGTGACCGCGCCCGAGGCAACGGCTGCTCACGCGCCCGCCCCGATTCCCACGGCGGCCGCCCTGGCCCTGGGCGACGACGCCCTGGTGCTCTCGCACCGGCTCGGCGAGTGGGCGGGCCACGCCCCCGTCCTGGAGGAGGAGGTCGCCCTCGCCAACATCGCCCTCGACCTGCTCGGCCAGGCCCGGCTGCTGCTGTCCATGGCCGGCGACGAGGACGAACTGGCGTACCTGCGCGATGAGCGCGCCTTCCGCAACCTCCAGCTGGTGGAGCAGCCCAACGGCGACTTCGCCCACACCATCGTCCGCCAGCTCTACTTCTCCACCTACCAGCACCTGCTCTACGCCGAACTGGCAGCGGGCGGCGGCCCGTTCGCCCCGCTGGCCGCCAAAGCCGTCAAGGAGGTCGCCTACCACCGCGACCACGCCGAGCAGTGGACCCTGCGGCTCGGCGACGGCACCGAGGAGAGCCGCACCCGGACGCTGCGGGCGTGCGAGGCGCTGTGGCGGTTCACCGGCGAGATGTTCCAGCCGGTGGAGGGAGTCGATGTCGACCGGGAGCGCATGGAGACCGCCTGGCTCGCGTCCGTGGGGGACGTCCTGCGCCGGGCCACCCTGAGCGTCCCCGAAGGAGCGCGCACGGGCGCGTGGGCCGCCGGGGCGGGACGGCAGGGCCTGCACACCGAGTCCTTCGGGCGGATGCTCGCCGAGATGCAGCACCTGCACCGCAGTCACCCGGGGGCGTCATGGTGACGCTCACCCCGCTGGAGACCGAGCTGTTCGCGCTCGCCGGTTCGGTGCCCGACCCCGAACTGCCCGTGCTCACCCTGCGCGAGCTGGGCGTGCTGCGCGCGGTTCATGTCCGGGACGCGGACTCCGTCGAGGTCGAACTGACGCCCACGTACACCGGCTGCCCGGCGATCGAGGCTATGTCCGTGGACATAGAGCGGGTGCTGCACGAACACGGCGTGCAGGAGGTCACTGTCCGCACCGTGCTCGCGCCCGCCTGGTCGACCGACGACATCACGGCCGAAGGGCGCCGCAAACTGCGGGAGTTCGGCATAGCGCCACCCCGAGCCGTGGCGGCATCCGGGCCGGTCGCGGTCGGTCTCGGGCCGACGCGGACACTCGACGCCCCGGTCGAAGCCGTCCGCTGCCCGCACTGCGGTTCCGCGGACACCGAACTGCTCAGCCGGTTCTCCTCCACCGCCTGCAAGGCGCTGCGACGGTGCCTGGACTGCCGTGAACCGTTCGACCACTTCAAGGAGTTGTGATGGCCCGCTTCCACCCGCTCCCGGTGGCCGCGGTCGACCGGCCCACCGACGACTCCGTGGCCCTGACCCTCACCGTGCCGCCAGAGCTGCGCGAGGAGTTCCGGCACGCCGCGGGCCAGCATCTCGCCCTGCGCCGCACGGCCGACGGCAAGGAGATTCGCCGGACCTACTCGATCTGCTCCCCGGCACCCGACGGAGAGGGACCACGCGAGCTGCGGGTCGGGGTGCGGCTGGTGGAGGGCGGCGCCTTCTCGACCTACGCGCTCAAGGAGATCAACGTCGGTGACGAGCTGGAGGTGATGACGCCGGCGGGCCGGTTCACCCTCGACCCGGCGCCCGGTCTGTACGCGGCGATCGTCGGCGGTAGTGGCATCACCCCGGTGCTGTCGATCGTGGCCACGCTGCTGGCGCGCGAGCCTGCGGCCCGGTTCTGTCTGATCCGCAGCGACCGTACCTCCGCCTCGACGATGTTCCTGGAGGAGGTCGCCGACCTGAAGGACCGCCATCCCGAGCGGTTCCAGCTGGTCACGGTGCTCTCCCGGGAGGAGCAGCAGGCGGGGCTGCCGTCCGGGCGGCTCGACCGGGAGCGGCTGACCGGGCTGCTGCCGGCGCTGCTGCCGGTGGACCGGGTGGCGGGATGGTTCCTGTGCGGACCGTTCGGACTGGTGCAGGGTGCGGAGAAGGCCTTGCGGGAGCTGGGGGTCGCCCGTACCCGGATCCACGAGGAGATCTTCCATGTGGACGCGGCGGCCCCCGCTCCGAAGGTCCCCGCGCCCGCGCACAGCACGGTGACCGCCCGGCTCGACGGACGCGGCGGCAGCTGGCCCGTCCAGGACGGGGAGTCGCTGCTGGAGACGGTGCTGCGCAACCGATCCGACGCGCCCTACGCCTGCAAGGGCGGGGTGTGCGGGACCTGCCGGGCCTTCCTGGTCTCCGGCGAGGTGCGCATGGACCGCAACTTCGCGCTGGAGCCGGAGGAGACGCAGGCGGGCTATGTGCTGGCGTGCCAGTCGCATCCGGTGACGGAGAAGGTGGAGCTGGACTTCGACAGGTAGGCCGGCAGGAGCCCGTTCCCTTCTTCTAGAACCTGTTCTATCTTGACGGACCGTCAGATCAGCTGAGCCGAGCTGCCGACCCGTCGGAAGGACAGAAACCGTGGACTTCACCTTCAGCGAGGAGCAGCAGGCGGCGGCGGAAGCGGCGCGGGGGGTGTTCGCCGACGTCGCGCCGGACGCGGTGCCCTCTCCTGCGCTGACCACGGGTGCCGTGGCCGACGAGTTCGACCGCGCGCTGTGGGCCAGGCTCGCCGACGCGGACCTGCTGAGCCTGCTGCTGGCGCAGGAGTACGGCGGGGCCGGCCTGGACGCGGTCGCGCTGTGCCTGGTGCTGCGTGAGTCGGCGAAGGTGCTGGCGCGGGTGCCACTGCTGGAGAGCAGCGCGGCCATGGCGGCGGTACAGGCTTACGCCGGGCCGGAGTTGAAGGGCGATCTGCTGGAGCGGGCCGGGCGCGGGGAGGTCGTGCTGACCGTCGCCGCGAGCGGCCGCACCGGGCACGACCC
This sequence comes from Streptomyces sp. NPDC005402, assembly GCF_040606575.1. NCBI lineage: Bacteria > Bacillati > Actinomycetota > Actinomycetes > Kitasatosporales > Streptomycetaceae > Streptomyces > Streptomyces sp. NPDC005402. The sequence goes on along the minus strand of NZ_JBEXFB010000014.1, from coordinate 194,618 downwards.
CGCCGAACTCGCCGTCACCGCACGGCAGGAGGAGGGGGAGGGTGCCGACTGGATCCTGGACGGGGTGCAGACCGCGGTGCCGTGGGCGTACGACGCGGACTTCGTCGTCGTACCGGCGCACACGGCCGCGGGCCGGACCGTCCTCGCGCTGGTGGCCCGGGTCCGTGACGGGGTCGCGCTCGGCGAGCAGTTCTCCACCAGCGGGGAGCGGTTGGGCGAGCTGCGGCTGGAGTCGGTGCGCATCGCCGCGCGGGACGTGATCGACGTCGAGGGGGCGTGGGAGTGGCTGCGGGACCTGCTGACCACGGGAACCTGTGCGCTGGCGCTCGGGCTGGGTGAGCGGGTGCTGCGGATGAGCAGTGAATACACCAGCAAGCGGGAGCAGTTCGGGTTCCCGGTCGCCACCTTCCAGGCCGTCGCCGTGCAGGCCGCCGACCGTTATATCGACCTGCGCGCGATGGAGGTCACGCTGTGGCAGGCGGCGTGGCGGACCGCCACGGGAGCGCGGGGAGCGCTGCCGGTCGCGGGGGATGTCGCCGTGGCGAAGATCTGGGCATCGGAGGGGGTACGGCGGGTGGTGCAGACGGCACAGCATCTGCACGGCGGGTTCGGCGCCGACATCGACTACCCCCTGCACCGGTACCACGCGTGGGCCAAGCATCTGGAGCTGTCGCTCGGTCCGGCGGCGGCGCACGAGGAGGCGTTGGGGGATCTGCTGGCGGCGCATCCCCTGGGGTGAGGCGAAACCGCGGGGCCCTTGATCGGCGACTGAGAGGGTGACGGAACCGCGCCACCAGAAGGAGGCTGAGCATGATGGTGCTCGCCCTGTCCGGCATCCTCGTGCTCACCGTCGGGGGATGTGTCTGCGTCTGGTGGGCGGCCCGGGGCGGCCCGCGCTGGACGCGCGCGGTGTCCTCGGCGACCCTCGCGGCAGGCGATCTGGCCCGCCGCGCGAGCCGTTATGACCGGAACCCGAGCGCCGGAGACGACTGAGCACCCTCCGCCCGGGACGGCCCGGGAAACTGCCCGCGGCCGCCGGGGGCCTGGCGAAGCTAGAGCACGAAGCCCGGTCGGCCGTCGTCGGTCACCACGGGGCGGCCCGCCTCGGCCCACTGCTGCATGCCGCCGTCGACGTTCACGGCGTCGATGCCCTGCTGGGCCAGGTACATCGTGACCTGGGCGGAACGGCCGCCGGACCGGCAGATCACATTGACGCGGCCGTCCTGCGGGGCGGCCTCGGTCAGCTCGCCGTAGCGGGCCACGAACTCACTGATGGGGATGTGCAACGCCCCTTCGGCGTGGCCCGCCTGCCACTCGTCGTCCTCGCGGACGTCCAGCAGGAAATCGCCGTCCTTGAGGTCAGTGACCTGGACCGTGGGCACACCAGCACCGAAATTCATGGGGCCGACGCTACCTGACGCCCTGAGGACGCGGCCGGTCACGGTCACTCCTGCGCGAGCAGCTCCGTCAGCTCCGCCTCGCGCGCGGAGACGTCGGCCAGGAGCTTCTCGGCGATCTCCTCCAGGAGGCGGTCCGGGTCGTCCGGTGCCATCCGGAGCATCGAGCCGATCGCGCCCTCCTCCAGCTCCCGCGCGACCACCGACAGCAGTTCCTTGCGCCGGGAGAGCCATTCGAGGCGGGCGTAGAGCTCCTCGCTGGGGGTGGGGCCCTGCTCCGGCGGCTTGGGACCGGCGGCCCACTCCTCGGCCAGTTCCCGCAGGAGAGGCTCGTCGCCGCGTGAGTAGGCCGCGTTGACCCGGGTGATGAACTCCTCGCGCCGGGCCCGCTCGGTGTCGTCCTGGGCGAGGTCCGGGTGGGCCTTGCGGGCGAGCTCACGGTAGAGCTTGCGGGCCTCGTCGCTGGGACGCACCCGCTGCGGAGGCCGCACCGGCTGGTCGGTGAGCATCGAGGCGGCCTCAGGGAACAGGCCCTCCCCGTCCATCCAGCCGTGGAACAGCTCCTCGACGCCGGGCATCGGCAGCACGCGGGCGCGGGCCTCGTCCGCCTTGCGCAGATCCTCGGGGTCGCCGCTGCGGGCGGCCCGGATCTCCGCGATCTGCGCGTCCAGCTCGTCGAGGCGGGTGTACATGGGGCCGAGCTTCTGGTGGTGCAGGCGGGAGAAGTTCTCCACCTCGATGCGGAAGGTCTCCACCGCGATCTCGTACTCGATGAGCGCCTGCTCGGCGGCCCGCACGGCCTGCTCCAGCCGCGCGGTGCCTGCGGCGGCTGTGCCGTGGGGGTCGGCTTCCGGGGACGTCATCCGGACAGCCTAACCGGGTCGGCCCAAGGCAGGCGCCATCCGGGGTGCAGGGCCGGGTTGTCGGGTCGGCTCGTCGAGCGGGAAGGGGTGGTGTCGTGTCTGGTCGTCATGGCTGGTCGCGCCCACGCGGCGGAGCCGGAGACTGATACAGCCTCGCGCCCCTCGGGCGTCGGTGCGGCCCGACCGTCACGATGCCCCGGCCTCCTCACACACCCGTCTCCGCCGCCACCCTTCCCGCCCGGATTCCCGCCACCAGCTCCCCGTGGTCCGCCTCCGTGCGGTCGGCGTAGGTGACGGCGAAGGTGGCGATGGCCTCGTCGAGTTCGTCGTTCTTGCCGCAGTAGCCGGAGATGAGGCGGGGGTCGGCGCTGTGCGAGTGGGCGCGGGCCAGGAGGGCGCCGGTCATACGGCCGTAGTCGTCTATCTGGTCGGCGGAGAGGGCGGCCGGGTCGACGCTGCCCTTGCGGTTGCGGAACTGGCGGACCTGGAAGGGACGGCCCTCGACGGTCGTCCAGCCCAGCAGGATGTCGCTGACGACCTGCATCCGCTTCTGACCGAGGACCACCCGGCGGCCCTCGTGGTCGACCGACGGGGCGTCGAAGCCCGCGGTGACCAGGTGCGGCAGGAGGGCCGAGGGCCGGGCCTCCTTGACCTGCAGGACCAGCGGTTCGCCGCGGTGGTCGAGCAGCAGGACCACGTAGGAGCGTGTGCCCACGCTGCCCGTGCCGACGACGCGGAACGCCACGTCGTGCACCGCGTGGCGGGCCAGCAGCGGGAGGCGGTCCTCGGAGAGCGTGGTCAGGTAGTGCTCCAGGGACGCGGCCACTGCCGCGGCCTCCTCGTCGGGCACCCGGCGCAGCACCGGCGCGGCGTCCACGAAGCGCCGGCCGCCGTCCTCCGTCAGCTCCGTCGACCTCGCCGCGAAGCGCCCGCTGGTGTTGGCCCGCGCCTTCTCCGAGACCCGCTCCAGCGTGCCGACCAGGTCGTGGGCGTCGGTGTGGGAGACGAGTTCCTCGTCCGCAATCGCGTTCCACGCGTCCAGCACCGGGAGCTTGGCCATCAGCCGCATGGTGCGCCGGTACGCCCCCACGGCCCCGTGCGCCGCCGCGCGGCAGGTGTCCTCGTCGGCGCCGATCTCCCGGCCCGCGAGGACCAGGGAGGCGGCGAGCCGCTTGAGGTCCCACTCCCAGGGGCCGTACACCGTCTCGTCGAAGTCGTTCAGGTCGATGACCAGGTCGCCGCGGGCGTCGCCGTACAGGCCGAAGTTCGCCGCGTGCGCGTCGCCGCAGATCTGGGCGCGGATCCTGGTCATGGGGGTGCGGGCCAGGTCGTACGCCATGAGGCCCGCCGCGCCGCGCAGGAAGGCGAACGGCGTGGCGGCCATCCGGCCCACCCGGATCGGCGTGAGCTCGGGGATACGGCCCCGGCTCGACTCCTCGACCGCCTCGACCGCGCCGGGGCGGGAGATGTCGAGGTCGAGCGCCGCATGGGCACTGCGCGGGACGCTCTCCCGCAGGGCCTTGCCCTCCTTCTTGGGCGAGCCTTCGAGGGGCCACTGGGCGAAGCCGCGCACTCGGGGGCGCCGCCGGGCCGAGTCCGCGGTCGCTTCGGCCGACGCAGCCGAGACCGCCATCTCCCGCACCCCGGCCCCGTCGCCGGCCTGCGTCCCGACCTTCGCCTCCGCACCGGCATCGGTCACACCGACCGCCTCCCCCGTGACTCGCAAGAACATCAACTCGTGCAGACCGTACAACCACCGGCCGAAACACGTCAGACCCTGTGGACAACTCCACAGCTGTGGAAAACCCGGGTGAATGCCGCGGCCCTACGGCACGGCCCTACGCGCCCGTCGCCCCCCACAGCCTGGATCCGGTCCGCGCACCCCTCCCACCCCTCCCACCCCGGGCGTCCCTCACGCCCCCGGCGTCCCTCACGCCCGCAAATACGCAAGCACCGCCAGCACCCGCCGATGTGTCTCCTCCGCCGGAGGCAGGTCCAGCTTCGTCAGGATGCCGCCGATGTGCTTTCCGACCGCGGCCTCGGACACCACCAGTTCGCGCGCGATCGCCCCGTTGGACTTCCCCTCGGCGATCAGTGCGAGGACCTCACGCTCGCGCGGGGTGAGCCGCTCCAGTGGATCGCGGCGACGGCGCAACAACTGCCGTACGACTTCGGGGTCCACGACCGTGCCGCCGTCCGCGACCTCGCACAGGGCGTTGACGAACTGCTCGACCTGGCCGACCCGGTCCTTGAGCAGATAGCCGATGCCCGTGCCGTCTCCGGAGTCGAGGAGTTCGGAGGCGTACGTCCGCTGCACGTACTGGCTCAGGACCAGCACCGGCAGGCCGGGGCGCCCCTCCCGCAGGCGGACCGCCGCGTGCAGCCCCTCGTCCTGGAAGCCGGGCGGCATACGGACGTCCGTCACGACGATGTCGGGGCTGTGTTCCTCGACCGCGGCAAGCAGTTCCTCGGCGTCGCCGACGGCCCCCACGACCTCGTGGCCGCACCGGCCGAGCAGGCCGATGAGTCCCTCGCGCAGCAGCACGCTGTCCTCGGCGAGCACTACCCGGAGCGGTCGCCGTCCGCCGCCACCCCGTTCGTCCCGCACGCCTCGGCCAACTCGGTCACCTCGCAAGGGAACTCCACACGCAACAGGGTCGGACCGCCCGGCGGACTGGACAGGGAGAGTGTCCCATCCAGGACCGACACCCGGTCGGCGAGTCCGGTCAGCCCGCTGCCCGCCGAGGCGTCCGCGCCGCCGCGGCCGTCGTCCCGCACCTCCAGCAGCAGCCGTCCGCGGGAGTGGCCGCCGCGGACCTCGGCCCGGCCCGCGCCACTGTGCTTGGCGACGTTGGCGAGGGCCTCGCAGACCACGAAGTAGGCGGCCGCCTCGACCGCCTGATCCAGCCGCCCCGGTACCGAAAGGTCGACGTCGACCGGGACGACGGAGCGGTCCGCGGCGTCGGCGACGGCGGCGACCAGGCCGTAGTCCGCGAGGACCTTGGGGTGAATGCCCTGAATGAGCTCGCGCAGTTCGGCCAGGGCCCTGCCCGCCTCGTCGTGGGCCTTGGCGAGCTGGTCGGCGAGCGGTCCGGGCGGGGCGTCGAGACGGGCCAGGCCGAGGGTCATCGTCAGGGCGACCAGGCGCTGTTGGGCACCGTCGTGCAGATCACGTTCGATGCGCCTGCGCTCCGCCTCGAAGGCGTCCACCAACCGCAGTCGCGAACGGCTCAGTTCGACCACCCTGGCGTCCAGCTCGCCGTCGCGGGAGGCGATCAGCGACCGCGTCAGCCCGGCCCGGGCACCCGCCACGACCCCCAGCGCGTACAGACCCGCCGCCAGGAGCAGCAGCCCCAGTACGGCGACCCCGAGGGCCGTCGGCCACGTGGCGACCGTCCACTGCTTGAGCACCTTCGCCTCCTGGCCGTCTCCGGCCGTGGCCATCAGCAGCGGAGTGGCGGCCATGGATACCGGAAAGAGCAGAGCGACGGTGACCGCGAGGGCGTCGACCGGCCAGAGCAGGCCGGCGAAGAGCAGGGTGTACCCGAGTTCACGCCAGGTCGCCTGTTCCTTCAGCCGCGTCGTCAGCCAGGCCCACCGGCCGGTGGCGGCGGGCGCCCGGTGCGGATCGGGTACGGGATCCGCGTCGACCAGGCGCAGGCGCTGCCGTTCCACCCGGCCGACCACGACGCCGGACAGCGCCAGCATGACGAGCAGCGGCAGTCCGACGAGTACGACGGTGAGTGCCCCGCCGACCACCGCCAGCGTCACGATCCCCACCAGCGCGACCACGCCCGCCACCGCACCGCTCAGCAGATAACCGACCGAGCGCCAGGGCCACGCCGACACCAGGAAACCCCGCCGGGACATGGCCTGCCACACATTCCGAGGATGCATGCGGATCACCGTAGAAGCGCGGCGCGGGGCCGGGCCATGGGCCAGGACGGAGGAGTGGGGGTATGGCCGGCCCTACCCCAGGTCTCGGTCCCGCCGCACTGCGCCCGAGCACCTGCGAACGGTTTCGTGGAGCCACCGAAGACACCGGCCGAGACCACATCGGCCGAAACGACACCGGACGGGACGACACGGTCCGACCGGAGGAGTGGGGGGCCCATGACGACCGACGCCATCAGCCTGCGATCCGTCACCAGGACATATGGCAGGACGCACAGCAGGGCCAGCAGACGTGCCTCACCCGACGACACCACCGTGACCGCGCTCCACGACGTCACCCTCGCCTTCCCCCGCAGCACCTTCACCGCCGTCATGGGCCCCTCCGGCTCCGGCAAGTCGACTTTGCTGCAGTGCGCCGCGGGCCTGGACCGGCCGACCTCGGGCTCGGTCACCCTGCGCGGCACCGAGCTCACGACGCTCAGCGAGACCAAGCTGACCCTGCTGCGGCGTGAGCGCGTCGGGTTCGTCTTCCAGGCGTTCAACCTGCTGCCCTCACTGACCGCCGAGCAGAACGTCGCCCTGCCGCTCAGGCTGTCCGGCCGACGCGTTCCGAGGGTGCGGATCCGTGAGGTGCTCCAGCAGGTCGGCCTCGCCGAGCGCGCCCGGCATCGGCCGACCGAGCTGTCCGGCGGCCAGCAGCAGCGCGTCGCACTGGCCCGTGCCCTGGTCACCCGCCCCGAGGTCCTCTTCGGCGACGAACCGACCGGCGCCCTGGACTCACAGACCGGCCGCGAGGTACTGACCCTGCTGCGGACCATGGTCGACCGCGAAGGCCAGACGGTCGTCATGGTCACCCACGACCCCGTGGCCGCGTCCTATGCCGACCGCGTGGTCTTCCTCGTCGACGGCCGGGTCAACGGCGAGCTCGTCGGAGCCGGTCCGAACCACATCGCCACACACCTGGCCGAACTGGAGGCCACCCCACCACCCCAGCCGACCACCCTTCGCACCCCACCGCCCCGGCCGACCACCCCTCCCACAGCCCCGGCTCCGCCCACCACCCCTCCCACACCCCGCCCCGCGTTCACCACCACTCCCCGCCCGGAGGGCCAGTCGTGCTGACCATCGCCCTCCACACCCTCCGCACCCGCTGGTCCACCTTCCTGGGCACCTTCATCGCCCTCTCCCTCGGCGTCGCCCTGCTAGCCGTGATGGGCCTGACCCTCGCCTCCTCGCTGAACGCGCCGGAGAGACAGCCCGAGCGGTTCGCCACCGCACCAGTCGTCGTCCAGGGCCAGACCACCCTGACCGTGCCGACCACGATCGGCGCCCATGTTTCACGTGAAACACGCACGCTCGCCCACCCCCGTGCGGTGCCCGAGACCACCGTGGCCAAGTTGCAAAGGCTCGGCACGGTCACCCCGGACCGCTCCTTCCCGGTACGCGCCGAGGGCGGCCCCCGCGATCTCGTCGGCCACCCCTGGTCCATCGCCGCCTTCGCCCCGTACGAGATCACCGAAGGCCGCGCACCCCGCACCGCGGACGAAGTGGTCGTCACCGGTGACTGGGTCCATCCCGGCAACCGACTGCGCACCGACCACGGCACCGTACGAGTCGTAGGCACCGTCCCCTCCCGAAGCTTCGAGACCGCCGTCTTCTACACCGACGCCCGCACCGCCGAGTTGTCCCCGAAGAGCACGCGACTCGTGGTGAAGGCAGACGCGCGAGACGTACGAGAAGCAGTAAAAGGCGAGTCCGTCGACGTCCTCACCGGCAGCGCCCGCCGTCTCGCCGACCCCGACCCGGACCGCGACCAGGAGGCGCTCACCGCGATGAACGCCCTGTTCGGCACCGCCGGCGGAGTCACCGCCTTCGTGTCGGTGTTCGTCGTGGCGTCCACCTTCGCCTTCGCGGTCGCACAGCGGCGCCGCGAGTTCGGCCTGCTGCGCACCGCGGGAGCCACTCCCGGCCAGATCCGCCGGACGGTGTGCACGGAAGCACTGCTGGTCGGCGTCCTCGCCTCGGCCACCGGCTGCGTGCTCGGCGCCTACGCTGCCCCGCACCTCGCCGACCGGGTGGTCGACGTCGGCCTCGCACCGAGTTGGTTCACCATCGGCGACTCCAAGTGGCCGTACCACATGGCCTTCTGGACGGGCCTGCTCGTCGCGCTGTCCGGTGTGATCGCCGCTTCCTGGCGGGCGGGCCGCACCGGGGCCGCCCAAGCGCTGCGCGAGGCCTCCGTGGATACCAGGACGCTGACATGGGGCCGCCTGCTGTTCGGGGCCGGCCTGCTGCTGACCGCCGCGGTCACACCGGCTCTGGCCCTGGTCACCGACCCGGGTGAGTTGCTGCACCGCAAGACCTACGTCAGCCGTCCGCTGCTGCTGATCACCGCGGTCGCGCTGCTCGCGCCGGTCCTGGTGCGTCCGCTGACCCGGCTGCTCGCCTGGCTGCCGGCCCAACTGCCGGGCGCGGGCGGCATGCTGGTGCGGGAGAACGCCGCCGCGCAAGTCCGCCGTACGGCAGCCGTGGCGGCGCCCGTCCTCGTCACGGTCGCCCTCACGGGCTCGCTGCTGGGCGCGACCGCCACACTGAACGAGGCCAGGGCCAGCGAGGTACGCGAGCGGCTAACGGCCGACTTCGTTGTCGTCCCCACCGGCCACTTCGGCCCAGCCGAGGGCGAACGCCCTGCCGACGAACCCGGCTTCGACACTCGGACACTTCAGCGGCTCCGCACGATCCCCGGCACCACAGCCTCCGCGACCTCGTCGAGCACCGTCTTCGTCCTGGAGGACGGCGTGGCCCTCATCAAATCCGAGGCGCGCGCCGCCGAGGCCGCACCGCTCGCCGCGACCGCCGATCTCCCCCTGGCCGCCGGGAAGGTGAGCGACCTCGACGACGGGTCGATCATCGTCAACGAGGAGTGGGAACGGCACACCGTCGGGCAGAACGTGGACGTGTGGCTCGGCGACGGCACCCGGAAGTCGCTGCGGATCGCCGCGGTGATGACGACCGGCACCGGCGACAACGGTGTCTACGTCACCCCGGCCAACGCCCCCGGCTCCCCTGTCGACCGCGTGGACGTCACCCTCGCCGCCGGTGCCGACCCCGCTGTGGTGGCAGGTGCTCTGCGCGAGGCGGGCGGACACGTCCTGACCAGGGACGAGTGGCTGCGGGCGAGTCACCCCGGGACCGACCGGACCACCCGGTACGGCCTGGTGCTGGTCCTCGGCATCGCCCTGCTCTACACCGGGATCTCCCTGGCCAACACGATGGTCATGGCCACCTCGGACCGGATGCGCGACCTGGCCGTGCTCCGCCTCGCCGGGGCCACCCGCCGGCAAGTGTTGCGGCTGGTCGGCGCCGAGGCGCTGACAGTCGTGGCGGTGGGCGGCGTGCTCGGGCTTCTGGTCACCGGGTTGAACCTGGCCGGGATGCAGGGTGCGCTGGCCCTGCTGTCAGTGCACGCGCGGATGCGAGTCCCCTGGCCGGAGCTCGGCGCGGTCACCGGAGTCTGCGCGGTCCTCGCCGTGGTGTTCTCCGTCGCCCCGGCCGCCTGGGCCATGCGTCGCGGAGCCCTGGAACCGGCCGCCACGAGGGAGTGAGAGAGACCTCACAGCGTGAGCCGTGCCACCACCGTGCCCGCGCACCTGCCACCGTCCCGGCCCCCGCGCAGGGGCAACAAGAAGCCCCTCAGGTCCAGGACCTGAGGGGCTTCCAGTGGTGGTGCGCGAGGGGGGAGTTGAACCCCCACGCCCTTTCGGGCACTGGAACCTGAATCCAGCGCGTCTGCCTATTCCGCCACCCGCGCATTGGGTGTGTCCTCGGGCCCCTCGCCTTGCGGTCCGGCGCCTTCCGACACGCAGAACATTAGCACGCTGAAGAGGGTGGGTTCACATCCCATATCCGGGGGCAGCCGCCCACCAGCGGCTTCGGAAGCGGCCCCCGCACCGGGGTGCCACCGGCCACGTTTCACCCCGCGTCGGCGCACGTATCAACTTGTGCTGGTTCACGTATCAACCTCGTACCGGTAGCACCCGTCTCCCCAGGACAGGTAGGGGTCCACAGTCAGGTGCGGGACACTGGTCTGCGGCCGCCTCTACGATCCTTGACAGAGGAGTTCGACAGCGGAGTTCGAAGTGGAGCTCCACAGGGAACTTTCGGAGGCGTCGACACCCGTCGACCGTGCCGACAGGGGGAACCAGCCGATTCACCGGCGCGTGGATACGATCAGTGAGCAGTACCAGGTAAGCAGCAGCCGGCGCAGTACCCAGGACGGCAAGGACGGAGGAGGTGCCTCATGGGAGTCCTGAAGAAGTTCGAGCAGCGTCTCGAAGGTCTGGTCAACGGCACCTTCGCCAAGGTGTTCAAGTCCGAGGTCCAGCCCGTGGAGATCGCGGGAGCGCTCCAGCGGGAGTGCGACAACAACGCGACCATCTGGAACCGCGACCGCACGGTCGTACCCAATGACTTCATCGTGGAGCTGAGCACGCCGGACTTCGAGCGGCTCAGCCCCTACTCGGGCCAGCTCGGCGACGAACTCGCCGGCATGGTGAGCGACTACGCCAAGCAGCAGCGCTACACCTTCATGGGCCCGATCAAGGTCAACCTGGAGAAGGCGGACGACCTCGACACCGGTCTGTACCGGGTGCGCAGCCGTACGCTCGCTTCCTCCACCAACCAGCAGGCTCCCGGAACCGCGGCCCCGGCCGGCCGGCCCGGCGCACCGGCACCCGGCGCGGGAGCCGGCTACGGCTACCCGCCGGCCGCTCCGGCGGGCGCCCCGCCCATGCCGGCCGCCCCGCCTCCCGGCCGTGGCGCCCCCGGCGGCTACGGCTATCCGCAGCCGGCCCAGGCCCAGCGCCCAGGCGCCGGCGGCCCGGTCGGCGCGCCCGCGCCGGGCTCCCGTACCCGCCACTGGATCGAGATCAACGGCACCCGCCATCAGATCTCCCGCGCCACGCTGGTGCTGGGCCGCAGCACCGAAGCCGACGTGCGGATCGACGACCCCGGCGTCTCGCGCCGGCACTGTGAGATCCGGACCGGAACGCCCTCGACGATCCAGGATCTCGGGTCCACCAACGGCATCGTGGTGGACGGGCAGCACACCACCCGCGCTACGCTCCGCGACGGCTCGCGGATCGTCGTGGGCAGTACCACCATCATTTACCGGCAAGCCGAAGGGTGAAGCGGGGGCAATGTCAGAGCTGACCCTGACGGTCATGCGGCTGGGTTTCCTGGCCGTACTGTGGCTGTTCGTGATCGTGGCCGTGCAGGTCATCCGCAGCGACCTGTTCGGTACGCGCGTCACCCAGCGCGGCTCGCGCCGGGAAGCCGGCCGGGCCCAGCAGGCCCAGCGGCAGGCGCCCCCGCAGCAGCGCCAGCAACCGGCGGCCGGCGGCCGCCAGCGCCGTAACGCCCCCACCAAGCTCGTCGTGTCCGAGGGAACCCTCACCGGCACCACCGTCGCGCTCCAGGGGCAGACCATCTCGCTGGGCCGGGCGCACGACAGCACCATCGTGCTGGACGACGACTACGCCTCCAGCCGCCATGCCAGGATCTACCCGGACCGTGACGGCCAGTGGATCGTCGAGGACCTGGGCTCCACCAACGGCACGTATCTCGACCGAACGCGGCTGACGACCCCGACACCGATTCCGCTGGGCGCGCCGATCCGCATCGGCAAGACCGTCATCGAGCTGCGGAAGTAGTGCTACATCATGAATAGGCGCGAGCGGAGCGAGCACGCGGCGTGGGCCCCCACCCCGGGCCCCGGCGCGCTCCCGACCGGAGGGTGGGCACCGTGCGGATGTACCCGGAGCCGACGGGCGAGGTGCGCATGAGTCTGTCACTGCGCTTCGCCGCCGGATCGCACAAAGGCATGATCCGGGAGGGCAACGAGGACTCCGGATACGCCGGGCCCCGCCTGCTCGCCATCGCCGACGGCATGGGCGGCGCCGCCGCCGGCGAGGTCGCCTCCTCCGAGGCCATCTCCACCATCGTCGCCCTCGACGACGACGTCCCCGGCTCCGACGTCCTCACCTCCCTCGGCGTGGCCGTCCAGCGCGCCAACGACCAGCTGCGCTCCATGGTCGAGGACGACCCCCAGCTCGAAGGCATGGGCACCACCCTGACCGCCCTGCTGTGGACGGGCCAGCGCCTGGGCCTCGTGCACGTCGGCGACTCACGCGCCTACCTGCTGCGCGACGGCGTCCTCACCCAGATCACCCAGGACCACACCTGGGTGCAACGCCTGGTCGACGAGGGCCGCATCACCGAGGAAGAGGCCACCACCCACCCCCAACGCTCCCTGCTGATGCGGGCGTTGGGCAGCGGAGAACACGTCGAGCCCGACCTCTCCATCCGCGAGGTCCGCGCCGGCGACCGCTACCTGATCTGCTCCGACGGCCTCTCCGGCGTCGTCTCGCACCAGACGCTCGAGGACACCCTCGCCAGCTACCAGGGCCCCCAGGAGACCGTGCAGGAGCTCATCCAGCTCGCGCTGCGCGGCGGCGGCCCCGACAACATCACGGTCATCATCGCCGACGTCCTCGACCTGGACACCGGGGACACCCTCGCCGGGCAGCTCTCCGACACCCCGGTCGTGGTCGGCGCGGTCGCCGAGAACCAGGGCCACCTGCACGACCCCGGCATCATGCAGACCCCCGCGGGCCGCGCCTCCGGACTCGGCCGCCAGGGCCACGGGCAGGGCGGAGGCGGCGAGTACGGCTCCTCCGACACCACCGGCTACACCCCCGCGGGCAGCTTCGGCGACTACTCCGACGACGACTTCGTCAAGCCCCGCACGGGCCGCAAGTGGCTGAAGAGATCGTTCTACTCGGTCCTCGCGCTCGCCGTCATCGGCGGTGGCCTCTACGGCGGCTGGCGCTGGACGCAGACCCAGTACTACGTCGGCGTCAACGGCGAGCACGTGGCGCTGTACCGGGGCATCAGCCAGGACCTGGCGTGGGTCTCGCTCTCGAAGGTGTCCAAGGACCACCCCGAGATCGAACTCAAGTACCTGCCGCCCTACCAGCAGAAGTCGGTCGAGGGCACCATCGCCGAGGGCGGCCTGAAGACGGCCCAGAAGAAGATCGACGAACTGGGGGTCCAGGCCTCCGCGTGCAAGAAGCAGGCCGAGGCGCAGGCCACGGAGGGCAAGAAGAACTCCAAGACGGGCGAGGGCCAGGCCGGCGGCACCACGGGAACCACGCAGTCCTCCCTCGCGTCCAAGGCCACACCGACCCCGACGAGCACGTCCTCCCCGTCCCCGAGCGCTTCCGCATCCCCGACGCCCACTCCCACCCCCGGCCCCACCCTCTCGGACGAGGAGAAGCAGGTCGTCGGGAACTGCGGTACGCAGTAGGCAAGCCGTGAGAGGCCCTGTCACACGATGAGCAGCAGTACTTCGAACACGTCGACGCACCACACGTCCACGATCGGCGCGATCGGCGCACCGAGCCGCCGCAACACCGAGCTGGCGCTGCTGGTGTTCGCCGTCCTCATCCCGGTCTTCGCCTACGCCAACGTGGGCCTCGCCATCGACGACCAGGTCCCCGCCGGGCTGCTGAGCTACGGCCTGGGCCTCGGCCTGCTGGCCGGCGTCGCCCACCTCGTCGTCCGCAAGTTCGCGCCCTACGCGGACCCGCTGATGCTGCCGCTGGCCACCCTGCTCAACGGCCTCGGCCTCGTCGCGATCTGGCGGCTGGACCAGTCCAAACTGCTCCAGCAGCTCCACGTCGCCGGCGGCAAGGCCACCAACCAGCTCATCTACACGGCGATGGGCATCGCCCTGTTCGCCGTCGTCCTGGTCTTCCTCAAGGACCACCGGGTCCTGCAGCGCTACACCTACATCTCCATGGTCGGCGCCCTGGTCCTGCTGCTCCTCCCGCTGGTCCCCGGCCTCGGCGCCAACATCACCTACGGCGCCAAGATCTGGATCCAGGTCGGCAGCTTCACCATCCAGCCCGGAGAGTTCGCCAAGATCGTCCTGGCGATCTTCTTCGCCGGCTACCTCATGGTCAAACGGGACGCGCTCGCCCTCGCCAGCCGCCGCTTCATGGGCCTGTACCTGCCGCGCGGCCGCGACCTCGGACCGATCATCGTCGTCTGGATGATGTCGATCCTCATCCTGGTGTTCGAGACCGACCTCGGTACCTCGCTGCTGTTCTTCGGAATGTTCATCATCATGCTGTACGTCGCCACCGAGCGGACCAGCTGGATCGTCTTCGGTCTGCTGATGTCCGCGGCCGGCGCCGTCGGCGTGGCCAGCTTCGAGCCGCACGTCCAGACCCGTGTCCAGGCCTGGCTCGACCCGATGCGCGAGTACACGCTGAGCCGCAACCCGAACGGCGACGGCATGGTCCACTCCGAACAGGCCATGCAGGCACTGTGGGCCTTCGGCTCCGGCGGCACCCTCGGCACCGGCTGGGGACAGGGCCACTCCGAGCTGATCCGCTTCGCCGCCAACTCCGACTTCATCCTCGCCACCTTCGGCGAGGAACTGGGCCTGGCCGGCCTCATGGCGATCCTGCTGATCTACGGGCTGATCGTGGAACGCGGCGTCCGCACCGCCCTCGCCGCCCGCGACCCCTTCGGCAAGCTCCTCGCCATCGGCCTGTCCGGCGCCTTCGCGCTCCAGGTCTTCGTGGTGGCCGGCGGTGTGATGGGCCTGATCCCCCTGACCGGTATGACGATGCCCTTCCTCGCGTACGGCGGTTCCTCCGTCATCGCCAACTGGGCCCTGATCGGCATCCTGATCAGAATCAGCGACACCGCACGCCGCCCGGCGCCCGCTCCCGCCCCCAGCCCCGACGCCGAGATGACCCAGGTGGTCCGCCCGTCATGAACAAGCCCCTGCGCCGGATCGCGATCTTCTGCGGCCTCCTGGTCCTGGCCCTGCTCATCCGCGACAACTGGCTCCAGTACGTCAAGGCGGACAGCCTCCGGGAGGACCCGGACAACCGCCGCGTGCTCATCGCGCGGTATGCCACGCCCCGCGGCGACATCATCGTCGACGGCAAGGCCATCACCGGGCACGCCGAGACCACGTCGGGCGACTTCAAGTACAAGCGCACCTACAAGGACGGCGCGATGTGGGCGCCGGTCACCGGCTTCGTCTCGCAGGCCTACGGCGCCACCCAGCTGGAGTCCATCGAGGACGGCATCCTCACCGGCACCGACGACCGGCTCTTCTTCCGCAACACCCTCGACATGCTCACCGGCAAGCCGAAGGAGGGCGGCAACGTCGTCACCACCCTCAACGCCGCCGCACAGAAGGCCGCCTACGACGGCCTGAAGAAGCAGGGCGGCAAGGGCGCGGTCGCCGCCATCGAGCCCTCCACGGGCAAGATCCTGGCGCTGGCCTCGTACCCGTCGTACGACCCCTCCACGATCGCCGGCGGCAGCGACTCCGACGCCGAGGCCTGGAAGAAGATCGACAAGAAGAACAACCCCGACGACCCCTCGCTCAACCGGGCGCTGCGCGAGGTCTACCCGCCCGGCTCGACCTTCAAGGTCGTCACCGCGGCCGCAGCCCTCGAGAACGGCCTGTACAAGTCGGCCGACGAGAAGACCGACTCGCCGCTGCCGTGGACCATGCCGGGCACCACGACCCCGCTGAAGAACGAGGGCAACATCCCCTGCAAGAACGCCACCATGCGGGTCGCCCTCCAGTACTCCTGCAACACCGTCTTCGGCAAGATCGGCTCCGACCTCGACAACGAGAAGATGCTCGAAGAGGCCAAGAAGTTCGGCTTCACCGAGGAGCAGTTCACGCCGGTCCGCTCCAGCGCGTCGGTCTTCTCCGACGACATGAACAAGTCGCAGACCGCGCTGTCCTCGATCGGCCAGTACAACACCGCCGCGACCCCCCTCCAGATGGCCATGGTCGCCTCCGCCGTCGCCAACAACGGCACCCTGATGAAGCCGTACATGGTCGACTCCCTCCAGGCCCCCAACGTGGACACCCTCGAGAAGACCGAACCGGAGAAGCTGAGCGAACCGCTGTCCCCGGAGAACGCCCAGATCCTCCAGTCGATGATGGAGACCGTCGTCCAGAAGGGCACCGGCACCACCGCGCAGATCGACGGCGTCACCGTCGGCGGCAAGACCGGTACCGCACAGCACGGCGAGAACAACAGCAAGAACCCGTACGCCTGGTTCATCTCGTACGCCAAGGTCGGCGACAGCGCACCGGTCGCCGTCGCCGTGGTCGTCCAGGACGACAACGCGGTCCGCGAGAACATCTCCGGCAGCGGTCTCGCGGCGCCCATCGCCAAGAGCGTCATGGAGGCGGTCATCGACTCCAAGAAGTGACCCCGCTCACGTCACCTCCACATCGGTGCACGTTGCGATACCGGTCCTGTATCGGGTGACGCACTTGGCCAGGTCACACAAAGCTAGCCGGGTACGGTAGGCCCGGAGTGCAGCCTCCGACCGCACACACGTGCCGGTCGGGACCGACGGAGAGGGCTGGTAGGAAGCTATGGAAGAGCCGCGTCGCCTCGGCGGCCGGTACGAGCTGGGCCAGGTGCTCGGCCGTGGTGGCATGGCAGAGGTATACCTCGCCATGGACACGCGCCTCGGCCGCACCGTGGCGGTGAAGACGCTGCGCGCGGACCTCGCGCGCGACCCGTCCTTCCAGGCCCGGTTCCGCCGGGAGGCCCAGTCGGCCGCCTCGCTCAACCATCCCGCGATCGTGGCGGTCTACGACACGGGCGAGGACTACATCGACGGGGTCTCGATCCCGTACATCGTCATGGAGTACGTCGACGGCTCCACGCTCCGCGAACTCCTGCACAGCGGGCGCAAGCTGCTGCCGGAGCGCTCCCTGGAGATGACCATCGGGATCCTCCAGGCCCTGGAGTACTCCCACCGCAGCGGCATCGTCCACCGCGACATCAAGCCCGCCAACGTCATGCTCACGCGCAACGGCCAGGTCAAGGTCATGGACTTCGGCATCGCCCGCGCCATGGGCGACTCCGGCATGACCATGACCCAGACCTCCGCGGTCATCGGCACCGCCCAGTACCTCTCCCCGGAGCAGGCCAAGGGCGAACAGGTCGACGCGAGATCGGACCTCTACTCCACCGGCTGCCTCCTCTACGAGCTGCTGACGGTCCGGCCGCCCTTCGTCGGCGACTCCCCGGTGGCCGTCGCGTACCAGCACGTACGCGAGGAGGCGCAGCCCCCGTCGGTCTTCGACCCCGAGATCACCCCCGAGATGGACGCCATCGTCCTGCGGGCCCTGGTCAAGGACCCCAACTACCGCTACCAGTCCGCCGACGACATGCGCGCCGACATCGAGGCCTGCCTCGACGGCCAGCCGGTCGCGGCCACCTCGGCCATGGGCTCGGTGGGCTACGGCGGCTACCCGGACGACCAGCCGACCACGGCCCTGCGCTCCGACGCCGGCGCCACCACCATGCTGCCGCCGATGAGCCCGGACGACAGCGGTTACGGCTACGACGACCGCCCCGACCGACGCCGCCAGAAGAAGTCGAACACCTCGACGATCCTGCTGGTCGTAGCGGGCATCCTGGTGCTCGTCGGCGCGATCCTCATCGGAAAATGGATCTTCAGCGGCGGCGGTGCGGCCAACGACACGGTGCCCGTACCGAACCTGGTCAGTCAGTCACAGGCCGACGCGGAGAAACTGCTGACCAACAGTGATCTCAAGCTGGGTACCGTCACCAAGAAGCCCTGCGAGGACCAAAGTACGGGCAAGGTCTGTGAGCAGGACCCAGCCCAAGGAACCAAGGCCGACAAGAACTCCACCGTGAACCTGGTTGTCTCCACGGGCGCACCGAAGGTGGCCGTACCAAACGTGATCGACAAGGATGTCGACGCGGCCACGAAGCTGCTTGAAGACAAGGGCTTCGAGGTGAAGACAACCACGACCGAGTCTTCCCAAGACCCGGGCACGGTTCTCAGCCAGAACCCCGACCCTGGGACTGAGCTGGAGAAGGACTCAACGGTGACACTCGAGATCGCCAAGGCCGAGGCGAAGTCCACGGTCCCGGACGTCGTCGATCGCTCCTGTGACGACGCCAAGGCACAGATGCAGGCCAACAACCTCGTCGGCAACTGCACCGAGGTCGAGACCGACGACACCAACAAGATCGGCAAGGTCATCTCGACCGCGCCGCAGGCCGGCACCCAGGTCGACAAGAACTCGTCGGTCAACATCCAGATCGGCAAGCCGAAGGACAAGACCGAGGTCCCGAACGTCGTCCAGCGAACTGTGAAGGACGCCCGAGCCGCGTTGCAACAGGCAGGATTCACCAACATTCAGTTCAGCAATGGCAGTTCGCCGGACGACAACGCCATAGTTTTCGCACAGGACCCCCCCGGCGGCACGGAAGTGGATGATCCCGGAAGCACAACGATCACACTCACAGCTGTGAACGCCGGTAACAATGGCGGCAATAACGGCGGAAACAACGGAGGTATTTTCGGTTAGCAAGAGACCCCTTTGACGAACTCACTCGTCTGAGGAGCTCAAAGGTTTTGAGGCCTGGGAATGCATAGACGCGCCCAGGCCTCAAGCATTGCCGCCCATCACGCAGTGGCGAGCCTCACACCTCAGTAAATAGATAATGTCCGATATGGCAAGATCGACAAACTTGTCGTGTCCAATTCAATGTGTTCAAATTGGAGGTGACCACGCTTTAACCCTAAGCAAGGGGGAACATCATGCAGTCCCGTATGACGGGCAGGTCTCAGACCCGCCGTAGAGTCGCGTCCGTCGCCCTGTGTGTGACGACAGTGGCAACTGCGGTTGCCGCCGCAGCACCGGCTCAGGCAGCTGGCGACGTAGTCATCAAGCTGAGCTGCACCGACGCACGTAAGACTTTCAAGGTGAACGCAACCCTTGAAGGAAGCGGTGCACCTACGGCAAAGTACGACGTCGGCTTCAGGATCACCGACTATATCGACGACACTCGAGCCCCAAAGCTCAGGCTCATGACCGCCAACAAAGACGGCTCGCGGACTGAATATCCCTGGAACGTCGGCGCTCAGGGGCGAAGCGTGATCAGTGAGTGGAGCAGCACTCTTCAGCAGCCCAAGGGCATAAAGGTCGTATTTCTTGAGGGCACTGTAAATTCCTCGGACTGGGCACAGTTCCAGTGCAGCGATTACGCCCCGAAGTCTTAGGTTCGAGCTTTCTTCACCAACGGGCTCCGGTGCTCTCTGCCGGAGCCCGTTGGCGTTTCGGTAAATCATCCACCCGCACGTCGATCGTGTCTTCATATGTACCTACTCGTTGATCGGGTGGGGCTGGGTCTCACACCCTCGTCCTGACCAAAGGGCTACACCCACCCACGGAAGGCAGAACATGATCAACGACTCGGCCCTGCTGGAATCCAGGAGCCTGCGCGACGGCGTGCTGGACCGCACGGACGTACTCGACAGGGTCAAGGCACTGTCGCTGCTCCCGGACGGGATGCATGTGACCACGGCGATGGTGGCCGCGTATTTCGAGGTCGGTCTCGAAGCTGTCAAGTCGCTCGTCAAGGACCACCGGACGGAGCTGGAGACCAATGGGTACCGTTCCCTCACGGGTGAGGAACTGAGGTCCTTCAAGAACCTCAGTGGGATCCAATCGCGCACGGCGTCTCTCGCCCTCTTCTCCCGCCGAGCCGTCCTCAACGTCGCCATGCTGCTCCGCGACAGCGAAGTAGCACGTCAGGTGCGTGTGTACCTCCTGGACATGGAGTACCTGGCGCGTACGCGGCCTGTGGATAACTCAATCCACAGGGACACCGTCTCCCTCGACGACCGCATCGACCAACGCATCACCCACATCCTCGGTAAGACCGTCGTACCGATGTTCAACGCCCTGATCGAAACATCGGGTGAGCACCGCAAGGAGTTGGTCGCCCTGCGGGCAGGAGTCCAGCGCATCGAGCGACGCCTCCACCAGCACCACACCCGCCTCAAACGACTCGAAGGCGTACGAGACGACCGACCCACCGTCGGAGTCATGGCCGCCATGGACGCCATGAACGGCCGCACGTTCGAACACCACATCGCCAAGCTGCTGCGCCGCGACGGATGCACCGACGTGACCGTTCAGGGCGGCCACGGAGACCGGGGTATCGACATCAGCGGACTCACAGCCGATGGACGACGCCTCGTCGTCCAGTGCAAGCGGTTCGCGCCCTACCTCAACATCACCAGCCCCGACATGCAGAAGTTCGTCGGAGCGGCCAAGGTTCTGCACACCGCGGAGGTGGCTCTCTTCGTGGCCACTTGCCCGTTCACCTCGGAGGCCCTAAGCATCGCCGCCGAGACCGGGATCACCGTCGTACACCGTGGGCTGCTGGAGCAGTGGAGCGCCGGGGAACCCCTGGACGTCCTGGAGTAGGCACGGGCTGACGCAAAGAGGCCCGAAGCCGCAAGAGAAAGTTGCGGCTTCGGGCCTCCGTCATCCTAGGTCAGTTCCTTCGGCGGTGTCCGCTCGCTGTCCACCTTCTCCGTGCGGACCAACTCCCCCCACACCACATACCGGTACCGCGACGTGTACACCGGCGTGCACGTCGTCAGCGTGATGTAGTGGCCGGCCTTCTTCTTGCCGGACTCCTGGGGGATCTGGCCGAGGACCTTGACGTTGTACTTCGAGGTCTCGGGAAGGACCGCGAAGACCTTGTAGACGAACCACTCGTCCTTGGTCTCGAAGACGATCGGATCGCCCTTCGCCACCTTGTCGATGTTGTGGAACTTCGCGCCGTGGCCGTCGCGGTGGGCGGCGAGGGAGAAGTTGCCCTTCTTGCCGCTGGTGGGGAGCGTGGCCTTGACCGGGTCGGTGTAGTAGCCGGCGACACCGTCGTTGAGGATCTTCGTCGAGGTGCCCTTCTCGACCAGGACCTCACCGTTCTTCATCGCGGGGACGTGCAGGAAGCCGATCCCGTTCTTGGTGTCCAGCGCCCCGGGACCGGTGTCCCGGTTCTGCATCCAGTTGTCGCGCACCTTGTCGGCTTCCTTGTGCGCCGCGCGGTCGGCGACGACATTCGTCCACCACAGCGAGTAGGCGACGAACAGGCCGAGCACCAGGCCCGCCGTGATGAGGAGTTCACCGAAGACGCTGACCGCCATGGCGATCCGGCCGGTGCCACGGCGGCGCGACGCGGGCGCGCCGGTGTTCTGCTCTTGATCGGTGGTCGCTGCCACTAGTCATCTGCCCTTACTGGACGAGCGCATCCGGCTTGCCCTTGCTGCGCGGCCGTTCCTCGACCATCTTGCCCCAGACGATCAACCGGTACTTGCTGGTGAACTCCGGCGTGCAGGTGGTGAGGGTGATGTAGCGGCCGGCCGTGGTGAACCCGGACCCCTTGGGGATGGCGTCGATGACGCTCGTGTTGCTCGGAGCCGTCACCGGCAGCGTCGACGTCATCTTGTAGACGTAGTACTCGTCCTGCGTCTCGACGACGATCGCGTCACCCGGGGAGAGCTTGTTGATGTAACGGAAGGGCTCACCGTGCGTGTTGCGATGCCCGGCGAGCGCGAAGTTGCCGGTCTTCGCGTCGGGCATCGCCGTCTTCAGCGCGCCCTCGCTGTAGTGCCCGACCATGCCCTTGTCGAGGACCTTCTTGTTGCTGACGCCCTCCGCTATCGGCACCACCACGTCCAGCTTGGGGATGTGCAGCAGAGCGAAGCCCTGGCCCGGCTCGAAGGTGCCCGGAGCGCCCTTCCCGCTCGCCCAGTCGTTCTGGAGGCTGCTCGCCTCCTTGTCCGCCTGTGCGTGCGCCCGGACGTTGGTCCACCACAACTGGTAGCTGACGAACAGCAGCATCAGCACACCGGTGGTGATGAACACCTCGCCGATCGCCCGGCTCGCGACGACGGCCGCGCCGGGTTTGCGCGCCTTCGCCGCCCTGCGGGCCTCGACACGCGAGAGCGGCTTGCCGTCCGGCGACTCCTGCTCCGACTGCGCTTCGGGGGCGGCCGGGCCGCCATGACGCCCGTGACGGCCCTTGGCGGCCTTCCTGCGGGCCGCACGGCCACCCTGTGGGGATCCAGTGGCAGATGTGACGGAAGAGGCCGCAGAAGCGGATACGGAGGGCGGCGGTGGATCGGGGATCCGCAGCGCCACCGTCTCGTCGTCCGCCGGAGGCACATACGGCGCCGACGCCCCGCCGAACGACTCCTCGGTGTACGGCTCCTCCACCTGCGGCTCCTCGGCGTAGGAAGCACCGCCGAAGGACTCCCCGGCATAGGCATCGCCGCCGTAGGACTCGTACGACGCGTCGCCGTACAAGTCCTCGCGCTCGGGGCGCAGGGCCGTCACGCCGTGGCCCTGCCCACCACCGGGGCGAGCCCCGCCGACCTCGCCACCGCACCCTGGTCCCCGCACTCCACCAGCCAGTTGGCCAGCATCAGGTGGCCGTGTTCCGTCAGCACCGACTCGGGGTGGAACTGCACACCCTCGACCGGGAGTTCACGATGCCGGAGCCCCATGACGATCCCGTCGTGCGTCCGCGCGGTGACCTCCAGCTCGGCCGGAACCGTCGCCGGCTCGGCGGCCAACGAGTGATAGCGGGTCGCCGTGAAGGGAGAGGGCAACCCGGCGAAGACCCCGCGGCCCTCGTGCTCCACCAGCGACGTCTTGCCGTGCAGCAGCTCGGGGGCACGGTCCACGACACCGCCGTACGCCACCTGCATCGACTGCATGCCCAGGCAGACACCGAAAACCGGCACCCCGGTCGCGGCACAGTGGCGCACCATCTCGATGCACACCCCGGCCTCCTCCGGCGTACCAGGACCGGGCGAGAGCAGGACGCCGTCGAAGCCGTCCTGGGCATGCGCCGTCGACACCTCGTCGTTGCGCAGCACCTCGCACTCCGCACCCAGCTGGTACAGGTACTGGACCAGGTTGAAAACGAAGCTGTCGTAGTTGTCGACGACGAGAATGCGCGCGCTCACTGGTTGTCCACCGTCACATCGTTGAAGGGCAGCAGCGGTTCCGCCCACGGAAAGACGTACTGGAACAGGACGTAGACCACAGCAAACGCCAGCACGAGCGAGAGCAACGCCTTCACCCACGCGTTCCCCGGCAGATGCCGCCAGATCCAGCCGTACATGCCGTCCCTTCCGTCGCACCACGGCACCACACACACGCCGTACCGCACCAGACTAACGGCGCAGGGCAACCGGCTTGCCGTCCTCCACAGGCTGTGTGGAGTCCAGGTGTGCCCAGACGATCAGCCGGTGACTGTGTCCCCACTCCGGATCGCACGTGGTCAGCGTGAGATAGCGGCCAGGCCGCCTGTACCCCGACTTACGTGGCACAGGATCGATCACCTCAATGTCGGTGGGCACGGTTTTGTAAGGCCCTTTGTCGATCCGATACGTGAACCATGTCGATCCGTCGGTCAGGACGACCGCATCGCCGCGCCGCAGCCTCGGAAAGTCCTTGAAGGGATCGCCGTAGGTGCGCCGGTGACCGGCGACCGAGAAGTTGCCCTGCTGCCCGAGCCGCGCGGTGTTCGCGTAGTGCCCGAGGCCCTTCTTCAGGGTGCCGACCCCGGTGCCTTCGAGCACGGGCTTGTTCCACGTGAAACCAAGCCGAGGGATGTACATGATCGCGAAGGGCTTCCCGCTACGGTACGGCGCCGGCGCGGCGACGGACGGGGACGACGAGGCGGACGCACCGGCCGCCGCCTCGGGCTGCCGCACGCTCTCCTTCGCCCACTGGTTCTGCAACTGGTCGATCTGGTCGTCCATGACGGTGTCGGCCTTCACACCGGTCCAGAACAGCACATAGGCGACGAACAACACGATCAGAGCACCGGCGGTGATGCACAGCTCGCTGACGGTCCGGACGACGACACGCACCGGCGGCTCCAGGGGCTCACATCGTGCTCACTCCACGGGCTTGGCGTACTGCAGATCCACTGTGCCCGAGTAGCCGGGAAGAGTCACCGTGCCGTCGTCGGCGACATTCCAGCCGAGACCGTAGACGTTGACGTAGACCATGTAGTTCTGGATCGCCTTGGAGTCCGCGAGCGCCTGCTTCAGCTTGCCGGGGTCACCGACCGCCTGGATCTTGTACGGCGGCGAGTAGACGCGACCCTGGAGGATCAGGGTGTTGCCGACGCAGCGCACCGCACTGGTGGAGATCAGCCGCTGGTCCATGATCTTGATGCCCTGGGCGCCGCCCTTCCACAGGGCGTTGACCACCGCCTGCAGGTCCTGCTGGTGGATGACCAGGTAGTCGGGCTGCGGCTCGGGATAGCCGGGAAGCTTGGCGGTGGCGTTCGGCGGGGCGTCGTCGAGCGTGACCGTGACCGCCTTCCCCTTGATCTTCTGGGTGCCCGCCCGGTCCTCCAGGGCGGCGAGCTTGTCGTCCTCGGCCTTGGTGCTGCCGTCGTCGCGCTCGGCGAGCGACTCGACGTCCCGGCGCAGCGAGCCGTTCGACTCGTCGAGCTCGCCGTTGTTGCGGCTGCGCTCCTGGATGAGGTCCGAGAGCTTCAGCATGGAGGCGTCCGTGCGGATGTCGGTGCCCTTGGCCGTGTTGAAACTCGTGAAGAAGATGAGTCCCGCGAGAGCGAAGACACCCACCGTGAGCACCCGCACCGGCCTGAAACCCCGCTTGCGGACAGGACTGGATCCGGACTGGGGAGAGTCGGCAGAATTGCTCAACGTACCCTTATCTCCTTCGGCGCTGCGGAAGCACTACGCTAACGGACGCCCGGGGGAGCACTCAGTGTCCCCTTGTACGCTGCCCCGAGCCCGACCATTACCTGCGCGGCCACGCAGCGCATCGACAGGAGAGACCCTCGTGCCGAAGTCACGTATCCGCAAGAAGGCCGACTACACGCCGCCCCCGGCGAAGCAGGCGACCGCCATCAAGCTCAACAGCCGCGCCTGGGTCGCTCCTGTGATGCTGGCCATGTTCCTCATCGGGCTCGCCTGGATCGTCGTCTTCTATGTGACCGACGGCTCACTGCCCCTCGATGCTCTGGACAACTGGAACATCGTGGTGGGCTTCGGTTTCATCGCCGCCGGCTTCGGCGTGTCCACCCAGTGGAAGTAGCTCTCCCCAGGGGTATCCGCTGAGTTATCCACAGCCCGGCTTGAATTTCCACAACAGGCTGGGGAAAAGACGACGATCTGTGGATAACCCATCGGGTGTTGACGCCGGTACGACCATCTCACCAGTGCCCGCAAGCTTGTTCGCCCCCTGCCTGACCTGCGCAAATACAGGCCAGCGACAGGGGGCACAGCTGTTCCCGCACTGTATGCACAAGATCCGGGACTCTCTGTGGACAACGTGCCGCTCAGAGGGGGTGCGGACCCGTCAGGTCAGCTGGGCGGTTCTGACCAGGATCATGACCACGACGACCGCCAGAACCAGCGCACAGGTCCCGTACTGCACGAGTGCCCGCCGCTCACGCGGGGCGTGGACCATGCCGTAGCCCGTGATGAGACCGGCGACGAGGCCGCCGATGTGGGCCTGCCAGGAGATGCTGCTCCAGCCGAAGGTGATGATCAGGTTGATCACCAGGAGCGCGATGATCGGCCGCAGATCGTAGTTGAGCCGCCGCATGAGCACAGCGGTCGCGCCGAAGAGGCCGAAGATGGCACCGGAGGCGCCGAGCGTCCCTGTGCCCGGGGAGGCCAGCAGATACGCCAGCGCGCTTCCCGCGAGGCCGGAGACGATATAGACCGCGAGATAACGGGCCCGGCCCAGGGCGGCCTCCAGGGGGCCGCCGAGCCACCACAGGCTCAGCATGTTGAAGCCGATGTGCCAGTACTGCTGGTGCGCGAACATCGAGGTCACCAGGCGGTAGTACTGACCGGTCGCGACGCCCTCGGTGGATGTGAAAGGCGGCGGCGGGTATGCGCCGACGAGGCTGAGGTCATCCGCCAGGGACGGTTTGCCGAGGATGGCGATGAACAGCGCCAGGTTGATCCCGATGAGGATCTTCGTGAACAGCCGGGGATCGGCCGTGACCGTACCGCCGGCGATGGTGCGGGGTCGGGCCGTGGCCGGAGCCGGTCCCTGGCCACCGCCGTCGCGCACGCAGTCGGGGCACTGGAAGCCGACGGAGGCGCTGACCATGCACTCGGGGCAGATCGGGCGCTCGCAGCGGGTGCAGCGGATGCCGGTCTCACGGTCCGGGTGCCGGTAGCAGCCAGGCAGGTTCTGGGCCTCCGGTGTGCTGCCCGCCTCCTGATTCATGCCATCCCCTAAGTCGCCCTGAGTCGTCGTGCCCACATGGACCGCCCCGCTCATCCTTACGGTTGAGCGGGGCGTTTGGTTCCCTGCGCGGTGGCTGCTCGGGCTCAGCCCTGGCGCGTCTCCACGATGACCTGCTCGATGACGACGTCGTTCACCGGGCGGTCGTTGGGGCGGGTGGTCTTGACGCCGGCGATGGCGTCGATGACCTTCTGGCTGGCCGGGTCGGTGACCTCGCCGAAGATGGTGTGCTTGCGGTTCAGCCAGGCCGTCGGGGAGACGGTGATGAAGAACTGCGAGCCGTTGGTGCCGGGGCCGGCGTTGGCCATGGCGAGCAGGTAGGGCTTGTTGAAGCCGAGGTCGGGGTGGAACTCGTCCTCGAACTCGTAGCCCGGGCCGCCGATGCCGGTGCCCAGCGGGTCGCCGCCCTGGATCATGAAGCCGCTGATGACGCGGTGGAAGATCGTGCCGTCGTAGAGCTTCTTGGTGGACTTCTCACCGGTGCCCGGGTGCGTCCACTCGCGCTCGCCCTGGGCGAGTTCGACGAAGTTCCGGACCGTCTTCGGGGCGTGGTTCGGCAGGAGCCGGACTTCGATGTCGCCGTGGTTGGTCTTCAGGGTGGCGTAAAGCTGCTCGGCCACGATCTGCCTTCCGTTGTCTTCTTGTGCCCGACCGATCCTCGCACGGATCCGGCCGAGGATCGGTCGGGCGGGGGCGCGGGGCGGCGATCCGTGGCATTGTCGTCGACAAGCTCCTGATGCCACGTATTCATCCGTTATTGATCCGGATGCCCGCCCTCAGGTGCCGGGCTGTGCTCCGGCAGGCATGATCCGTAAAAGGGTGGAAAGTCGAATTACCGTACGCCACCGAGGAGGAGGATCCCGTGACCCGCATCGAAAGCGTGCGCGCCGCGACCGGCTCGGCGAAGGACAGCGTGCTGCACGCCGCGGAAGTGGTGGCGCCCTACGCCGACACGGCCAAGGACAGGGCCTCGCACTACGCGACGGAGGCACGCGTACGGCTCGCGCCCAAGGTCTCGCAGGCGGCCGAGCAGGCGCGTGTCCAGTACGGCGCCCATGTCGCGCCGCGCCTGGAGCAGGCCCGTACGCATGTTCCGCCGAAGGTCGACCAGGCCGCCCACGAGGCCGCAGTACGCACTCGCAAGGCGGCTCGGCAGGCCGCCGACTATTCCCGCCCGAGGATCGAGCAGGCCGTCGCCGCGGCCGGCCCGGTTCGCGACGAGGCCACGTCTCGGAGTGTGGCCGCACTGGCCGCGCTGCGTGGCCAGGTCACGCCGAAGGAGGTCCAGAAGCTGGTCCGCAAGCACGAGCGTCGGGCCCGCGCAGGACGGCTCGCCAAGGCTTTGGCGGTCGTGGGCCTCGTCGCGGGCGGTGCGTTCGCCGCTTGGAAGTGGTGGGACAAGCAGGCCAATCCTGACTGGTTGGTCGAGCCGCCCGCCGCGACCGAGGTGCCCGAGACGGGCCGGCTGACGTCCGTGGACGGCAGCGGTCAGTCCGTCCTGGACCCTGAGGTTCAGGCGAAGGAGGCCGAGGAGGACGCCGCGAAGCACGACGAAGGGCGCTGACGCCGACACCGGCGTGTACCAGTGGTGGGGCGGAACTTCTCCGCCCCACCGTCGTGTTCACCCGACGGTGTGGCCCGGTGGGGCCCGATCGGTGCGGCAGGGTTTCCGTGCGCCACAGTCGCGGGGACATGTCTTCGCACCGGATGGACCGCCGCCCTGATGAAGCCCTCGCGCCGCGGGCCGCTCGCTCTGGCCGCCGCACTGCTGTTCCTGGCCTCGGCCTGCACCGCCCGTGCCCCCGAGCCCGCGGCGGCTTCGGCGTACGGCGCGTATGTCGGCTACCAGCCGGCCGACGTGGGGCGTCTTGGCGCACTCGGCGCCTGGCTGGGCGGGCCCGCGCCCCGGGTCGGGCATGTGTATCTGCCCGGCGACCGCTGGAGCAACATCGCGGGGGCGCCGGGCTACCTGGAGTCGTGGGCGGCCTGGCGGCGGGCGGATCCGGGACGGATGTTCGTCCTGAACGTGCCGATGCTGGAACACACGGAGGCCCACCTGCCCGACAGCGTCGTTCGCGAACAGCTTCGGCGCGGTGCGAGCGGTGACTACGACGGGCATTTCCGGGCGCTGGCCAGGCGGTTGACGGCTCTGGGCGTCCCGGACGCGATCGTGGTCCTGGGCTGGGAGATGAACGGCACCACCTACACCCACCGCTGCGGCCCGGACCCGGGCGCGTGGAAGACGTACTGGAGGAGGATCGTGCGCGCGATGCGCTCGGTGCCCGGTCAGCGTCTGCGTTTCGAGTTCACACCCAACCGTGGCCGCGACGCGATCCCGTGGCCGCGCTGTTATCCGGGCGACGAGGTCGTCGACATCATCGGCATGGACGCCTACGACGCCCCGCGCGGTCGGCGTTTCGCCGACCAGGTGAGCGAGCCGTACGGCCTGATCGCCCACGTCCGTTTCGCCCGCGCCCACGGCAAGCCCTTCTCGTATCAGGAGTGGGGTCTGTACAAGAACGGCGACAATCCGGCGTACATGCGCGGCATGCTCACCTGGTTCGCCCGGCAGCGTCCCCTCTACCAGGCCATCACCGACTACTGCCCGCACGGTGTGTGGGGCTGCCGGTCCCATCCGAGGTCGTCCGCGGTGTATCGCTCGTTGATGAAGTAGGCCGCTGCGGCCGCACCGGCGGGTCGGGGGTCGCTCGCGTCGTCCGGGGCCGCGATATCCGCCGTCGTACGGCACCACGGTCTGCGTGGTGCGGAGGTCGGAGACGCGTGGCGCAGGCGCTGGGCGGCGGTGCGCACTTCGTCGTCGACGGGTGGTGCAAACCTTGCGCGCGACGCCGTCGGTCCCGGCCACGTCAGCCTGGCACGGGGCACGGGGCGCGGGCCGGCCAGGACATGTCGGTGATCCAGCCCGGGTTGCCGTGTCGAGGCAGACCCTGAGTGTGCGGCTGCCGCTTGTGCCGTGCCGTGCCACGGCGTGGGCGAACGGCGCGAGACGCTCCGCTGGGTCCTCGGTGTCAGGCGTGTCCGTCGTGTCTGTCGTGTCCGGCTGAGGAGAGCCGGCCAGGGCCCACGGGACGACGTCTGGCTCTACGACGACGAGTCCTTCACCGGTCGCAGAGTCCCCCCGTGAAGGACTCGACGTTGTCCCGGTGGCCCTGGTGGGTCGACCGTGTCCCCGCGGCAGTGGGCCGGTAGTCGCGGAACGGGGAGGGTGGGCGCAGCGCTGGGCCTGGCCGGGGTTCGCGCTGGTCAGCCAGGTGGCCCGTTGGCGGTGGCGCTCCTGTCGATCAGCGCTGCGTCCTCGTGCGGTCTGGTAGGGGCGGAACTCGGCGGTGTTCGGCGGCCTGGAGCGCGGCGGGGGTGCTGGGTCCGCCCAAGGGAATAGCGGCTGGGAGGCTGGGGGCAGACCGACGGCCGGTGCGGAACGGCAGCCACCGCCATCCGAACCGCTCCCGGCACCCGGCACCCGGCACCCGGCACCCGCACGAAAAACCCCTCCGCCCGCGTATTCGCAGGTCGGAGGGGATTTTGGAGTGGAGCCTAGGGGAGTCGAACCCCTGACATCTGCCATGCAAAGACAGCGCTCTACCAACTGAGCTAAGGCCCCGGGAAGAGGAACGTCCGCCGGAAGAACCACTTGCCGGTGGGCGCCGCAGACCAGAGTACCGGGTCACCCCGGGTATTCCGCAAAAAGATATGGGGGTCCCCGCGAACGACCACTCTCCGTAAGATGCTCGGCGTGGTTCGCTGTCGCGAACCACGGTTTTTTGGGGAAGCGATGGGGAGACGCACATGGACGCCGCACAGCAGGAAGCGACCGCAAGAGCGCGGGAACTGCAGCGGAACTGGTACGGGGAGCCGCTGGGGGCGCTCTTCCGTAAGCTCATAGACGACCTCGGCCTCAACCAGGCTCGTCTCGCGGGGGTGTTGGGACTGTCCGCTCCGATGCTGTCACAGCTGATGAGCGGTCAGCGGGCGAAGATCGGCAATCCCGCCGTGGTCCAGCGCGTGCAGCTGCTGCAGGACCTGGCGGGGCAGGTCGCGGACGGCAGCGTGAGCGCGGCCGAGGCGACCGAGCGCATGGACGAGATCAAGAAGTCGCAGGGGGGCTCGGTGCTCAGCAACACCACGACCACAACCAGTAGTTCGGGCGCGCCGACGGTCAAGCGGGTCGTCCGCGAGATCCAGTCGCTGCTGCGCTCGGTGGCCGCCGCCGGAGACATCATCGACGCGGCCGACACTCTCGCCCCGACCCACCCGGAACTGGCAGAGTTCCTCCGGGTCTACGGCGCCGGCCGCACCTCCGACGCGGTCACGCACTACCAGTCCCACCAGAACTGAGCCGTCCGTCCGGTCGCCGAAGGGGGTTCGGCAGCCGGGCCGGGGCCGTGCGGTGGCACGGAGGAGCGCGAGGGGGTCGCGCTCCTCACCGGTGGGCGACACACGGGGGTGTGTCGGCCACCGAGGAGACGAGGAACACGGGGCCGTATCTCTCATCCGGGAGGCCACGAGGGGTCGTATCGCTCATCGAGGGGGAAGCAACGGGGGTAGCCGCAGGGGGAGGAGCGACACGCAGTCATGGGTGAGGTGTTCGCCGGCCGGTACGAACTGGCCGATCCGATCGGACGCGGAGGCGTCGGCGCCGTCTGGCGTGCCTGGGACCACCGGCGCCGACGTTATGTGGCCGCCAAGGTTTTGCTGCAGAGCGACGCCCACTCCCTGCTGCGCTTCGTCCGCGAACAGGCTCTGCGGATCGACCACCCCCATGTCCTCGCGCCCGCCAGCTGGGCCGCCGACGACGACAAGGTCCTGTTCACCATGGATCTGGTCGCCGGTGGCTCGCTGGTCCATCTGGTCGGGGACTACGGTCCCCTGCCACCCGCCTTCGTCTGCACCCTGCTCGACCAACTCCTCGCGGGGCTGGCCGCGGTGCACGCGGAAGGTGTCGTGCACCGTGACATCAAGCCCGCCAACATCCTGCTCGAAGCGACCGGCACCGCTCGCCCGCGGCTGCGGCTGTCCGACTTCGGCATCGCCATGCGGTTGGGCGAGCCCCGCCTGACCGAGACCAACCTCGTGGTGGGCACGCCCGGTTATCTCGCCCCCGAGCAGATGATGGGTGCGGAACCGGACTTCCCCGCCGACCTGTTCGCCGTCGGCCTGGTCGCGCTGTACCTCCTGGAGGGCGCCAAGCCCGACGCCAAGGCACTCATCCAGTACTTCGCCGCCCACGGCACCCCTGGTGCGCCCCAGAGCGTCCCCGAACCGCTCTGGCAGGTCGTGGCCTCCCTTCTCCAGCCGGACCCCCAGGCCCGCTTTCGCACGGCGACGGGGGCCCGCAAAGCCCTCGCCGCCGCCCGAGAACTCCTCCCTGATCCCGGCCCCGACGACGAGGCCATCGAAATCTTCGACCAACTCGGCCCCCTGCCCCCCGGGTTCGGCCCGGAAGGACCACTCAAGCGGGCACCGGGCGTGGACCCGAACAGGACACGGAACGGGGGGCCCGGGACGGGGGGAGAGGCACGCCACGGGACGGTTGACGGAAGCCGGGGTTCCTTTGGGGGCGGCGGGGGGACAGGGCTTCCTCCTGTGGGCGGCGGAGAGAGGGCGGGGGCCTTTGCCGGCGGCGGAGGGGACGGGGGAGCTTTCTGGCGGGGGGCAGGCGAAGGGGCTGATGGTGGTGTTGGGTCGGGTGCTGGTCTCGGTGGTGTTGCGTCGGGTGCCGGTGTAGACGCCGGTGGTGCTGGGCCCAGGGCTGGTGCTGGGTCGGGTGCCGGTGTGGGGTCTGGTGGTGCTGCTTGGCGGCCTGGTGCCGGTGCTGCGCCTGGTGCTGGTGAGGCCGACGGGATGCCTTCGTGGCCTGGCCAGGGCAACGGCGTGGCTTCCCGGCCAGGTGAGGCGGGTGGGGCGTCCTCCTGGTTCGGTGAAGGAAACGAGGCTGGATCCCGGCCTGGTCAAGCAGGCGAGGCTCCCTTCCGGTCGGGCGACGGGAATGCGCCAGGCCCCTTCCGATCCAGGGACGCGAGCCGTCCCCCGTCCTGGCCCGGCGGCGGAAACGAGGTGGGGGACCCCCGGCCTCGTCCAGCGGGCGGAGCCCCCCTCGAGCCCGGCGAAGGGAATGGACCGACCCCCTACCTGCCCGGAGGACCGAGCGGGACGCCGCCCTGGTCCGGAGAAGGAAACAGGTCGGGCTCCCAGTCCGGTCAAGCGAGCCGCACCCCTTCCCAGCCCGGCGAGGCAGGTGGAGCGACCAACTGGTCCGGCGTAGGAAACGGACGGTCCGCCCACCCCGAGGTGCCAGGCGGAGCCCCCTACGGGCCCAGCGAGACAAGCGGAGGGCCTCCCCGGCCCCACGAGGCAAGTGAGACGCCTTACCAGCGAGGTGGGGCAGATGGATCCGCCTACAGACACGGTGGGCCGAACGGACCCGCCTACGAACCTGGTGAGCTGAGCGGACCAGTGTCCCGGTCCGGCGAGGCGCACCGGGCTCCCTCTTGGCCTCGCGAGGGAAACGAGTCGTCCTGGCCCGTCGAGGGCCGCGAGGTCTCGCAGCGCGCCGGAGAGGGCAACACACCGCCCTGGCCCGCTGAGGCGAACTCGCCGTCCTGGCCCAGCGAATCGAACCCGGCGCCGTGGCCCGAACAGGCCGACCCGCCGTCCTGGCCCCGCGAGGTCGGCCGCCCGTCCTCCCCAGGTACCGACACCCCAACTGCCCACCCCAACACCGGTACCGACACGTCCTCCCCCACCACCGGCGGCGGAACCCCCTGGCCCGCTCCCACCAGCCCACCCTCGGTGTCGGACACCGGCAGCTTCCATCTGCCGCCACCCCGGCCCACGGACTCCGGCTCCCAGCCCTCCACTCCACCGGAGCACCAGGCACAGCCGCACCACCCCTACCCACAGGTCCCAGCGCAACCACACCGGCCTGTGCCCCCGGCTCACTCGGCCTACGTCTCCCCCCACGACCCCACACCCCCCACTCATGTCCTGCCCTCCTCCCAACCCCGCGCCTCCCGCTTCCCCCCGCAGGCTCCGACACCGGTCCCGCACCAGCTCCACGCCGATACCTCTACTGCTTCGTACACCGCTCAGAGCCCGCAGGTTCCACCTCCCGCCCCGTCACTTTCCCGAGCGCGCCGCAGCGGCCCACCCGCAAAGGTGGCGATCCCCCTCCTGCTCCTGGCCCTGGCCTGCTACGCCGTAGGGTTCTGGGCACTCACCCAGATCTGAGAACCGGGCCCCCGGACAGACCGCCATCCAGAAAGAACCCACGCGCACCACCGCATCACCCGCAGGACGTACCGCCGTACGCGTGACTCACACGCATCCCGCCCACCCCATGCAGGCGCCCCGACCGGCGGCAAGACAGCCGCGCTCAAGCCCGTCAGCCCCGAACTCCGACGCCACGCCCAAGCCGGACCACCCACCCTCGAACCCCCGAGGTCGGTCCTGCCCCACCCCTCGAACTCCCCAGGCCGGACCCACCCGCCCCCGAACCCACCACGCCCTACACTCCGGCAGCCCTCCGCCGCCCCACCACAACCCACACCCCGAGTACCACCAACACCACGGTCCCCGCCCCGATCCCCCCGACGGCCACCAGCTTCATCCCGGCATCACCGCCACCCGTCCCACCACCGTCGCCGTCACTCGAATCCGCGTCCCCCACCGCCCCCGAGCCCCGCCCGAGAAGCCCCACCTGGAAGATCCCCGAAGGCGCGGACTGTCCCGCATAACCGGGCCCGGCCGTCGCCGCCCCCTTCACCCGCACACGCAGCGTCAGCCCGAACGGCCCGTCCCCGAACTCCTCGCCCACCCGTGCGGCGAGATGCACGACGAGGTAGTAGGACCCGGCGAACCGCATCCCGCCCACCCGGTCGGAAACGGCGTACCGGTTGTCGTACCCGACCGGCGGCAGGGCAGCCAGCGCGCCCGACTTCTGGCTGCCGTTGTAACTGATGCTCGTGTCGTCGACGAGGCCACGCACAGGGTTGTACAGCGCCAGATTCGCGCCCCCAGGCACAAAGCCCCCACCTGCCCCACCACCGCTCGCACTGTTCGCACCGCTCAGGTCGGCGGTCGCGTACACCTGCTGCCCCCAGTCGACCGGCATTTCGTAGAACAGCGTCTGCCCGGGCCGTATGTCGTCGCGCCAGGCGCCTTGTTCCAGGGCGGTCGCCGAGCCGAAGCCTCCGCCTCCCCGCAGCCGCACGCCCCCACCGCCGGGGGGCGAGGGCGTGGCCGAGTCCCAGGCCTCGGGGGCACTGGTCGAACCGGCCTTCCGTAGCCGTGGCTCCAGCACGGGTGCGAGCTCCAGGTCCCAGTCTCCCGGCCTGGACTCGGTGCGCAGTACCCGCTCGACTACGACGTAGTACGTACCGGCGGCCCGGCACAGTGACCGGCTCGACGGGAGTTGACGCGCCGCCCACACGGTGAGGGGACGTGGGCTGCGGCCGGCGCCGATGCTCGCGGTGTCCGTCGCGGAGCAGGGACGGCCGGCTGCGTCCTGCACGGACACCCTGACCCCTTCCGTGGGGGTGACCGCAGTGTCCGTCGGGGGTACGGCCGTCGCAGCGACGTACACGGTCGACGTGCCGTCGAGTACGAGGCGGTAGTAGACCTTGCCGTCGCTCGGCAGCGAACTCCGGTACGTCGTACCGGGTTCGAGACGCTCGGCGTCCGCGGTGTCCGTCGCTCCGGTGACCGTCGGGGCGCCTTCGGCAAAGGTGTAGGAGGAAGGCGGGGCGGAGGAGGAAGCCGTGGCGGAGGAAGAAGGAGAGGGGGAGGGGGACGTGGAAGGGAAGGCCGAGGCGGCGAAGCCAGGAGATCCCGGCGCACCGGCCACCGCGCCGAGCACGACCCCCACGACGGCCACCCGCCACCACGCCCTACGCCGCCCCATCCCGCCGCCACCCCTCCGTGCCCGCGCCCGAGCTCCTACGACCGCCACCGATGCGACATGACCGCCCGTGCGGCCGGGCGGCCGTGGCCCATCCTGCCCCGCCGGGCCGCCGCCCACCCTCGCAATCCGTACGACCGTCCGAAACCCCCGGCCACCACCGGTCCGCGTACGGAACGGGCCGGGCCGGGCCAGGCCGGGCAACGCAAAACCCCGACCGCAACTACGGCCGGGGTCTGTTCAGAATCGGATATCGGTACTCACGAACCCGTGGGCACGGAGTCAGTCGCCTCCGTCCACAGATCCTGCTCGGCGCGATCCGCCTGGATCTGGCGGTACACGAGGAGCCCGCCGATGGCGGCCAGTGCGACCAGGAGCAGCTTCTTCACCGCGCTACCTCGTCTTTCCTTGACGTAGGGGACCTCTGGCGCCCGACTATACACACCGACCGATACCGATCGGTGACCTGCGTCCGGGCCCTCAACTCCCGTCGGGAATGGCCCAGTAGAAGCGGAACAGGGACCTCCGATCAGAGGGTGATCACACCTCCACGGACGGTCACTACAGCACCCATTGCACCACTTCTCCTATTTTTCGCCCTTTATGCACCCATCCGTGTGGTGTTCATCTGAAGATCGACGCGCCACAGGCTTGGGTCCGTGCTTTCGCGACGCTCATACACATCATGAGGAAAGTACGCAAATCGCCCGACCCGAAAGTGAGGGACCATGGCCCAGAACAAGGTCATGAAGCTGTGGACCGTCGTCATCACCGCCTTCCTCGCGCTGTTCACGGCGCTCGGACTGATCACGACGACCGCCGCCGCTGCCGTACCGCAGAGCCAGCCGGCCCGCAACAGCGCGACCGCACACCCGGAGCTTCCGGCGACGTCCCACGGACTCTGGTCCTACGTCAGGTCCCTGCCCCCCACGATGAAGCAGCGAATCCGGGCAGAGGCCCACGGCAAGACCCCCAGCTGCCGCCCCCGCTCTCTCGCCGACACGGACACGGCCGCGGACCCGGACCTGGAAGCGGGCACAGCCGAACCGGCTGGAGCGGACTGCACCTGACTCCACGGTCCCGCCCGAGAAACACCGCAGAAGCATCAAAGACGCCTCGAAGACGTACCGAAGACGCAGCAGCATCGCATTGAAGACGCACCAAAGACGCAGCGAAGAAGCGCTGAAGAAGTGACGACGTCGCATACAGCCCCGCACGGAAACACCCGCCGAATGCCGAAGACCCCCGACCGGAACCGGCTGAAGGTCTTCGTCTCCGGTGGAATCAAGAGGACGCACTCCGAAGGACACCGCACGCGATGGACGCGCCACCAGTGTTCACCGGCCCCCTGCACCCGCTCAGGGGCTCTCACTGACGCCCTTGTCCCAGGACACAGAACTCGTTGCCTTCCGGGTCGGCCATGACCACCTACGACTGGTCACCCCGGCCGATGTCGACCCGCTTGGCACCATGAGCCTCAAGGCGAGCCACCTCGGCGGCCTGGTCATCAGGCCTGAAGTCGAGATGCAGCCGACTTTTGACTTGCTTGCCCTCCTCGATCTTGCCCTCCTCGATCTCGCTCTCCTCGATCTCGCTCTCCTCGATCCTGACGAAGCCAGCCCTGGCAGGCGGTCCGGCTCCGGGCGGATCTCGAACTCCTCATCAGAGGGAGTGAGCCACAACCCAGCCAAGAGCCTCGGCTTGGCGAGAGGCCGACCGACACGGCGACACGGCACCGAAGACCGATGTCAGTCGTAGACGACGAAACCCCGGACGACGCCCCCCAGACATCGCCCCCCGGACGCCAAAAACCCCCAACCATGATCGGTTGGGGGTCTTCGTGCTGGTGGGGCTAACAGGATTTGAACCTGTGGCCTCATCCTTATCAGGGATGCGCTCTAACCAACTGAGCTATAGCCCCGCCGCGCTCTGCGGAGTGTGTCCCGCGCGCTGACTCCTGAAGATTAGCGCACGACGTGGGCAGTCCCAAAATCGGTTCCCCGAGGACCGCCTCCGCACGTTTGAGGCAGCGTTACTCGTCCTCGGCCAGCGTCAGCTCGACGCCGCCGACGAAGCCGGCGGAGAGGTTGTAGATGAACGCGCCGAGGGTCGCGAGCGCCGTCGCGAGGACGACGTCGATGACCGCGATGATCGACGTGAACATCAGGACGTTCGGCAGGGAGAGGAACGCCTGGAGGTCGAAGCCGTTCGACTCGTTCGAGCCGGTCGCCTCGGAGATCGTGCCGCCGACCGTCGAGAAGACGCCCATCGCGTCCATGACCATCCACAGCACGGCGGCCGCGACGATCGTGCAGATGCCGAGCGCGATGGAGAGCAGGAAGCTGACCTTCATGACGGACCACGGGTCGGCCTTGGCCACCCGCAGACGTGCCTTGCGGGTACGGGGCATGGTGCGCGCACCGGTGCGCGGGCGGCGTACCGCACCGGCCGGGCCGGCCTGGGTCGGGTAGGCCTGCGGCGGGTGGTACGGGCCGGCCTGCTGCTGCGGCTGCCGTTCCCCCGGCAGCGGAGAGGGTGAAGGCTGAGGCTGTACCGCGGGCTGGGGCTGCGGCTGGGCCGCCCCCTTCGGCGGCGCGGCGGGCGCCGTCGGCTGGGCCGGCGGCTGGGTGTCCGTCACAGGTCCCCCCTGGGATCCATGCGTCTCGGGCGAGCGCGACTGGGTCGCGGGCGGCTTGATCGCCTTGAGTTGAGTCGTGTGCGTATCTGTTGGGTGCGCGTCCGTCGCCCGCGCGTCTGTCGCACGCGCGGCAGAGCCACGGCCGCCGCCGTCCGCCTCCGTGCCGGGGGAGGACCCCCCAGAGGTTCCGGTCGATCCGGCGCCCGTGGCTCCGCTCACGATGACTCTCTCCTCGTGCTACTCGGCCGAGGGTGCCTCACCCTCGTCCGTGCCGATGGTCTCGGCGACACCCTCGGCGGTCTCGTCGTCGGCCACATCGCCTTCGACCTCCTCCGCCTCACGTCCTGCCTCGGCGTTACGTGCGATGCCGACCACGGCATCGCGCTTGCCCAGGTTGATCAGTTGGACGCCCATGGTGTCACGGCCCGTCTCCCTGACTCCGCTGACTCGCGTACGAATCACACCGCCGGACAGTGTGATGGCGAGGATCTCGTCGGTCTCCTCGACCACCAGCGCTCCGACGAGCGATCCACGGTCCTCCACGATCTTGGCGGCCTTGATGCCTAGGCCGCCGCGACCCTGGACGCGGTACTCGTCGACAGGGGTGCGCTTCGCGTACCCGCCGTCCGTAGCAGTGAACACGAACGTACCGGGTCGAACAACATTCATCGAGAGCAGCTCGTCGCCCTCGCGGAAGCTCATACCCTTGACACCCGAGGTGGCACGGCCCATGGGACGCAGGGTGTCGTCCGAGGCGGTGAACCTGATCGACTGGGCCTTCTTGCTGATCAGAAGCAGATCACTGTCGGCCGAGACGAGTTCGGCACCGATCAGTTCGTCGTCCGAACCGTCCTCGCGCTCACGCAGGTTGATGGCGATGACGCCACCGGAACGCGGAGAGTCGTAATCCTTCAGTGATGTCTTCTTGACCAGACCCGCCTTTGTGGCGAGCACCAGGTACGGCGCCGCGTCGTAGTCGCGGATCGCGAGGATCTCGGCGATCGCCTCGTCCGGCTGGAAGGCCAGCAGGTTGGCGACGTGCTGTCCGCGCGCGTCGCGCCCGGCGTCCGGCAGTTCGTACGCCTTGGCCCGGTAGACGCGGCCCTTGTTGGTGAAGAACAGCAGCCAATGGTGCGTGGTGGAGACGAAGAAGTGGTCGACGATGTCGTCTTCCTTGAGCTTCGTACCGCGTACGCCCTTGCCGCCGCGCTTCTGGGCGCGGTAGTCGACGGTCTTGGTGCGCTTGACGTAACCGCCGCGCGACACCGTGACGACGATGTCCTCCTCGGCGATGAGGTCCTCGATGGACATGTCACCGTCGTAGGGCACCAGCATGGTCTTGCGGTCGTCGCCGTACTTCTCGACGATCGCGGCGAGTTCGGCACTGACGATGCCGCGCTGACGGACCGGCGAGGCCAGGATCTCGTTGTACTCGGTGATCTTCGCCTGGAGTTCGTCGTGCTCCTGAACGATCTTCTGGCGCTCCAGGGCGGCCAGTCGCCGCAGCTGCATCTCGAGGATGGCGTTCGCCTGGATCTCGTCGATCTCCAGGAGCTCCATCAGGCCCGTGCGCGCGATGTCGACGGTGTCGCTGCGCCGGATCAGCGCGATGACCTCGTCGATGGCGTCCAGGGCCTTCAGCAGGCCGCGCAGGATGTGCGCCCGCTCCTCGGCCTTGCGCAGCCGGAACTTCGTACGCCGGACGATGACCTCGATCTGGTGCGCCACCCAGTGCCGGATGAACGCGTCGAGCGAGAGGGTGCGGGGGACACCGTCGACGAGCGCCAGCATGTTGGCGCCGAAGTTCGACTGCAGGTCCGTGTGCTTGTACAGGTTGTTCAGTACGACCTTGGCGACCGCGTCACGCTTCAGGACGATCACGAGCCGCTGACCCGTGCGCGACGACGTCTCGTCCCGGACGTCCGCGATGCCGCCGACCTTGCCGTCCTTCACCAGGTCGGCGATCTTCTGCGCGAGGTTGTCGGGGTTGGTCTGGTACGGCAGTTCCGTGACCACCAGGCACTGGCGGTTCTGGATCTCCTCGACCTCGACGACCGCGCGCATGGTGATCGAGCCGCGGCCGGTGCGGTACGCCTCCTCGATGCCCTTGCGGCCGACGACGAGGGCGCCGGTCGGGAAGTCGGGGCCCTTGATGCGCTCCATGAGGGCGTCCAGGAGCTCCTCGTGCGAGGCCTCCGGGTTCTCCAGGTACCACTGGGCGCCGGACGCGACCTCGCGCAGGTTGTGCGGCGGGATGTTGGTCGCCATGCCGACCGCGATACCGGCCGAGCCGTTGATCAGCAGGTTCGGGAAGCGGGCCGGCAGGACGGTCGGCTCCTGGGAGCGGCCGTCGTAGTTGTCCGTGAAGTCGACGGTCTCCTCGTCGATGTCACGGACCATCTCCATGGACAGCGGCGCCATCTTGCACTCGGTGTAGCGCATGGCCGCCGCCGGGTCGTTGCCCGGAGAGCCGAAGTTGCCGTTGGAGTCGACCAGCGGCATCCGCATCGACCACGGCTGGGCGAGGCGCACCAGGGCGTCGTAGATCGAGGAGTCGCCGTGGGGGTGGTAGTTGCCCATGACGTCGCCGACCACGCGCGCGCACTTGTAGAAGCCGCGCTCGGGGCGGTAGCCGCCGTCGTACATGGCGTACAGGACGCGGCGGTGGACGGGCTTGAGACCGTCCCGGACGTCCGGCAGCGCGCGGGACACGATGACGGACATCGCGTAGTCCAGGTACGAACGCTGCATCTCCGTCTCGAGCCCGACGGGCTCGACACGCTGGGCGATGACGCCGCCCTCTTCAGAGGTGACGGGCGTGTTCTCGTCGGCCATTGCGGGTGAAGATCCTTCCTGGTGCGGTCAGCTGAGACCGACTCAGATGTCGAGGAAGCGGACGTCCTTGGCATTGCGCTGGATGAACTGGCGACGGGCCTCGACGTCCTCGCCCATCAGGACGGAGAACAGGTCGTCGGCCTGGGCGGCGTCGTCGAGGGTGACCTGGCCCAGGACGCGGTGCTCCTGGTCCATGGTGGTCACGCGCAGCTCCTCGGCGTTCATCTCGCCGAGACCCTTGAAGCGCTGGATGGAGTCCTCGCGGATGCGCTTGCCGCGCTGACGGCCCATCTCGATCAGCGCGTCGCGCTCGCGGTCGGAGTAGGCGTACTCGAGGTCGTCCCGGCCCCACTTGATCTTGTACAGCGGGGGACGGGAGAGGTACACGTGCCCGGCCTCGACCAGCGGCCGCATGAAGCGGAACAGGAAGGTCAGCAGCAGGGTGGAGATGTGCTGGCCGTCGACGTCGGCGTCCGCCATCAGGATGATCTTGTGATAGCGCAGCTTCTCGATGTCGAAGTCCTCGTGGACCCCGGTGCCGAAGGCCGAGATCAGCGCCTGGATCTCCTGGTTCTGCAGGATCTTGTCGATCCGCGCCTTCTCGACGTTCAGGATCTTGCCGCGGATCGGGAGGATCGCCTGGTACTCGGGGTTGCGCCCGGACTTGGCGGAACCGCCGGCGGAGTCGCCCTCGACGATGAAGATCTCGCACTTGGTGGGATCGTTCGACTGGCAGTCGGAGAGCTTGCCCGGCAGGGACGCGGTCTCCAGGAGACCCTTGCGGCGGGTCAGGTCGCGGGCCTTGCGGGCCGCCACGCGCGCGGTGGCCGCCTGGATGGACTTGCGGATGATGTCCGCGGCCTCGACGGGGTTGCGGTCCAGCCAGTCGGTGAGGTGTTCGTAGACGACCTTCTGAACGAAGGTCTTCACCTCGGTGTTGCCCAGCTTGGTCTTGGTCTGGCCCTCGAACTGCGGCTCGCTCAGCTTCACCGAGATGATCGCGGTCAGACCCTCGCGGATGTCGTCACCCGTGAGGTTGTCGTCCTTCTCGCGGAGCAGCTTCTTGTCGCGCGCGTACTTGTTGATCAGCGAGGTCAGCGCCGCGCGGAAGCCCTCTTCGTGCGTGCCGCCCTCATGCGTGTGGATGATGTTGGCGAAGGAGTACACACCCTCGCTGTAACCGCCGTTCCACTGCATGGCGAGTTCGAGGGAGAGACTCTTGTCCTTGTCCTCGGCCTCGAGGTCGATCACGGTGGGGTGGACGACCTCTCCCTTGCGGGAGTTGAGGTACTTCACGAAGTCGACGATGCCGCCCTCGTAGTGGTACGAGACGGTCTTGACCTCGTGCTTCTCGTCCTCGCCCGCCTCGTCCGCGCCGGCGGTGGCCTTCGCCGACTCGCGCTCGTCGGTGAGGTTGATCCTGAGACCCTTGTTGAGGAACGCCATCTCCTGGAAGCGCCGCGAGAGCGTCTCGAAGGAGTACTCGGTGGTCTCGAAGATGTCCGGGTCGGCCCAGAAGGTGACCGTGGTGCCGTGCTCGTCGGTGGCCTCGTGCTGGGCCAGCGGGGCCGTCGGCACGCCCAGCTTGTAGTCCTGCGTCCAGCGGTAGCCGTCGGTCTTGATCTCGACGGCCACCTTGGTCGACAGGGCGTTCACGACGGAGACGCCCACGCCGTGCAGACCGCCGGAGACCGCGTAGCCGCCGCCGCCGAACTTGCCGCCCGCGTGCAGCACGGTGAGCACGACCTCGACGGCCGGCTTGCCCTCGGAGGGCACGATGCCGACCGGGATGCCGCGGCCGTTGTCGATGACCCGGACCCCGCCGTCGGGGAGGATCGTCACATCGATGGTGTCCGCGTGGCCCGCCAGTGCCTCGTCGACGGAGTTGTCGACGACCTCCTGCACCAGGTGGTGCAGGCCGCGCTCGCCGGTCGAGCCGATGTACATACCGGGTCGCTTGCGGACCGCGTCCAGACCCTCGAGGACGGTGATGGCGCTGGCGTCGTACGAGGCGGTTACCTCGCCGTTCGACGAGGTCGCCTCGGCGTCGGTGGACGGAATGTTCTCGTTGGGGTTGCCGGAATCGGCCACGAAGCGCCCTTTCTGGCACAGCACGAGCCGGGCTCGTCGGCGGGTTGCCGGAGCGGCTGCGGCATGTTGCGTTGGTAAGCCTTGATCAGCGTTGCTCAGCTTCTCCCGGGCGGTCCCCACGTTCGGGGCGGGATTGGCTTCCAGTCTACCGGTAGCGCCGACAGTGATGGGGGTTTGCCGGTACCTGAGTCCGCATGTGCCGCCCTCAACCGGCGTCTTCCAGGTCCCCATATACGGAGCGGGGCTCCAAGAGGCTCACGGAGGCACTCAGCGCTTCTGGCTGTCAACCCTTGGCTACTTGGGAGTCAGGTCGGAATTCGCAACCGCGTGCAGCGCTACGACAAAGGCGTCGGC
The DNA here is from genome assembly GCF_040606575.1 of Streptomyces sp. NPDC005402. Taxonomy (NCBI): domain Bacteria; kingdom Bacillati; phylum Actinomycetota; class Actinomycetes; order Kitasatosporales; family Streptomycetaceae; genus Streptomyces; species Streptomyces sp. NPDC005402. The sequence continues at coordinate 151,423 of NZ_JBEXFB010000014.1, read as the reverse complement.
GGCGCCCCGAAGGCACCGCCGACGCCCTTGATGTGATGTCTGTCACCCGTAGGTGTCACCGGGTCCGGTGCTGCCGGGGGCGCGCAGCGGACCGTAGCGACGAGCGGGCCCGGCAGGGCCGTTCACCTTGATCATGTTCACCGCGCCGTGCCCGAGATCCTCGTTGAGGCGGGCCACCAACTGCGGGGCGAGCAGCCGCAAGTTCGTCGCCCAGGCCGTCGAATCGCAGCGCACCACCAGAACCCGCTCGTCCTCGTCGTACGTCTCCGGCGCACAGTGCTTGGCCAGGTCCTCGCCCACGATCTGCGGCCAGCGCCCCATCACCCCGCCCACCGCGGCCGGCGTCTCCCAGCCGCGCTCGGTGATCAAGCGGTTGATGGCGGCGCCGAAAGCCATGGGGTCGCGTCCGTCGGCGCGCGCGCCGGAGCGCAGACCGCCTCCGCGCCGCGCCTGCCGCTTCTGCTGCGCCGCGTCCCCACGCGCGCGTGCCTGTTCCTTCGCGGCCCGAAGCGCCACGCGCGCGAGGTCGACGCCGGAGGGTTCGGCGGGCTTGGCGCTTTCGACGGGAGGCTGTTCGTCGGTCATGCGCGCTCCACCGTCCCCTCGGCCACGGCGTACCGCGTCCCCGCCAGCACGTGCGGCACGTCGTCGTCGACCGCAGCCGTCACCAGGACCTGCTCACCGGGCGCGACCAGCTCGGCCAGACGCTCACGGCGACGGGTGTCCAGCTCGGCGAACACGTCGTCGAGGATCAGCACGGGTTCGTTCCCCTCGGCCCTGAGCAGGTCGTACGACGCCAGACGCAGCGCCAGCGCGTACGACCAGGACTCGCCGTGCGAGGCGTATCCCTTGGCGGGCAGTTGACCGAGTTTGAGATTCACATCGTCCCGATGCGGCCCTACGAGGGTCACTCCCCGCTCGATCTCCTGCTTGCGCACCTCGGCGAGCGCCGCCATCAGCTGCTCGTGGAGATCCTCACGCGTGTGTGCCTCGCCCGGCGCGGACGGCTTGTACTCCAAGGCCACCGGACCGCCGCCGGGCGCCAGTTGCTCGTACGCCTTGTCGGCCAGCGGCTGGAGCGCGGCGATCAGGTCGAGCCGCTGGGCGAGCAACTCGGCACCCACGCGCGCCAGGTGCTGGTCCCATACGTCGAGGGTGGACAGGTCCATCGAGCGGCCGCCGTGCCTCCTCGCGAGAGCGGCCGACTTCAGCAGGGTGTTGCGCTGCTTGAGGACCCGCTCGTAGTCGGAGCGGACGCCGGCCATGCGCGGGGAGCGCGCGGTGATCAGCTCGTCCAGGAAGCGGCGCCGCTCGCCCGGGTCGCCCTTCACCAGCGCGAGATCCTCCGGCGCGAACAGCACCGTGCGTACGATCCCGAGCACATCACGCGGTCTGACCTGCGAGGACCTGTTGATGCGGGCACGGTTCGCCTTGCCCGGGTTCAGCTCCAGCTCGACCAGCTGCTGCCGCTCGCCCTGTCTGACCTGCGCCCGGACGATCGCACGGTCGGCGCCCATGCGGACCAAAGGGGCGTCGGAGGCGACCCGGTGGCTGCCGAGGGTGGCGAGGTAGCCGATCGCCTCGACCAGGTTCGTCTTGCCCTGCCCGTTGGGCCCCACGAACGCGGTGACGCCCGGGTCGAGCGGAACTTCGACCCGGGCGTACGAGCGGAAGTCGGCCAGCGACAGATGCGTGACGTGCATGGTCGGTCGCCGACCTCCCCCAGCTTGTGGACTGTGTGGCTTGTGGACTGTGTGAACAGCCCTGTGGATTACTTCGTCTCGACCGCGTGGCCGCCGAACTGGTTGCGCAGCGCCGCGATCATCTTCATCTGCGGCGAGTCGTCCTGGCGGGACGAGAACCGCGCGAACAGGGACGCGGTGATCGCCGGCAGCGGCACCGCGTGGTCGATGGCGGCCTCCACGGTCCACCGGCCCTCGCCGGAGTCCTGTGCGTAACCGCGCAGCTTCTGAAGGTGCTCGTCCTCGTCGAGAGCGTTGACCGCGAGGTCGAGGAGCCAGGAGCGGATGACCGTGCCCTCCTGCCAGGAGCGGAAGACCTCCCGGACGTCGGTCACGGAGTCGACCTTCTCCAGGAGCTCCCAGCCCTCGGCGTAGGCCTGCATCATCGCGTACTCGATGCCGTTGTGGACCATCTTCGCGAAGTGGCCCGCACCGACCTTGCCGGCGTGCACCGCGCCCGCGTCGCCCTCGGGCTTGAGGGCGTCGAAGACCGGCTGCACCTTGGCGACGTTCTCCGCGTCCCCGCCGTACATCAGCGCGTAGCCGTTCTCCAGGCCCCACACACCGCCGGAGACACCGCAGTCGACGAAGCCGATGCCCTTGGCGGCCAGTTCCCCGGCGTGCTTCTCGTCGTCCGTCCAGCGGGAGTTCCCGCCGTCCACCACGACGTCGCCGGGCTCCAGAAGCTCGGCCAGCTCGTCGATGGTCGCCTGGGTCGGCGCACCGGCCGGGACCATCACCCACACGACCCGCGGGCCCTGCAGCGCGTCCACAAGCTCCTTCAGGCTGTGGACATCTGCGAGGTCCGGGTTGCGGTCGTATCCGATCACGGTGTGGCCTGCGCGGCGTATCCGCTCGCGCATGTTGCCGCCCATCTTGCCGAGGCCGACGAGACCGAGCTCCATCAGTGGTTCCTTAGGTTGCTGTGGCGTGTGGGGCACCTTCGTACCCACGTACGAGCCTAAACCCGGACGCTCACGCACACCTGTGGGCATACGCGCTCAAACGTATGCCCTCACCTGGGGCTTTGACTCAGCCGCTGAGGCGCACCGGCATGATCAGGTACTTGTAGGCCTCGTCCGCCTCGGCGTCCAGGGCCGGCTTGCCGCTGAGCAGCGCGGGCTTGGTGGACGTCGTGAAGGAGAGCTGGGCCACCGGGGAGTCGATGGCGCTCAGCCCGTCCAGCAGGAAGGTCGGGTTGAAGGCGATCGAGACGTCGTCGCCCTCCAGCTGGGCGTCGACCCTTTCCACAGCCTGTGCGTCGTCGCTGGAACCCGCCTCCAGGATCAGCACCCCCTGCTCGAAGCTCAGCCGCACCGGGGTGTTGCGCTCGGCGACCAGGGCCACACGCTTGACGGCCTCCACGAAGGGGGCGGTCTCGATCACGGCCACGGAGTTGAACTCCGTCGGGAACAGCGAGCGGTACTTCGGCAGGTCGCCCTCGAGCAGACGCGTGGTCGTCCGGCGGCCCGCGCCCTCGAAACCGATCAGGCCCTCGCCCGCGCCCGAACCGGACAGCGCCAGGATGACGCTGTCGCCGCTCGTGAGGGCCTTGGCGGTGTCCAGGAGCGTCTTGGCGGGCACCAGGGCCACCGCGGACGCCTCGGGGTTCTCCGGCTTCCACAGGAACTCGCGGACCGCGAAGCGGTAGCGGTCGGTGGAGGCCAGCGTGACGGTGTCGCCCTCGATCTCGATGCGCACACCGGTCAGGACGGGGAGGGTGTCGTCACGGCCCGCGGCGATGGCCACCTGGGCGGCGGCGGAGGCGAAGACCTCACCGGGAACGGTGCCGGTGGCGCTCGGCATCTGCGGCAGCGCCGGGTACTCCTCCACAGGCAGGGTGTGGAGTGTGAACCGGGAGGAGCCGCAGACCACCGTCGCCCGTACACCGTCTGTGGAAATCTCCACGGGGCGGTTGGGCAGGGCGCGGCAGATGTCGGCGAGCAGGCGGCCGGAGACGAGGACCGTGCCCTCCTCCTCGACCTCGGCCTCCACGGAGACCCGTGCGGAGACCTCGTAGTCGAAGCTGGACAGGCTCAGCTGGCCTTCCTCGGCCTTCAGGAGAAGGCCGGCGAGGACAGGCGCCGGCGGACGGGCCGGGAGGCTGCGCGCCGCCCAGGCCACTGCCTCCGCGAGTACGTCGCGTTCCACCCGGATCTTCACTGTTGCCGCCTCCTGCTGTTGCCGGCGCTGCTCGGCCTGCCTGGCTTCGTCGTCTGTCTCGGTGTCGTCGGTCCCTGTGCCGGGAAGGACACCGGGGAACAGTCTGACGCACCCCACTGACAGTAGGTGCCTCTCGGGGTCAAGTCGTGACGAGGGGCAGCCGGGAGCCGGACAGCGAGTTGTGCACAGGCCCCACTTCGAAACGGATTCCCAGCTCTCTCTAGTTGGGAGTAGTAGTAGGGGCTGTGGATACCGTGGATAACCCCGTTTTCCCAGCTCAGAGCATGAATTTTGTCCACCGGCCCTGTGGGCGACGGCGGTGGACAACCGGGTCTAACTGTGGAGAACAAAAAGTTCTGCACACTCCGTGCACAGCCTGAGGCGACTTCTCCCCAGCGCCGTCCCCAGCTTTACCCGTCTTTCCCACAGCCCAACCCGGCACCTTCGTGTGACGCCTTTCACTCGACCCGGTGATCAGGCGCGTCGCGTTGCCGAACAGTGGACAGGCATGTGGAGAAGCCGGTGATCGCTGGGGACAACCGGCCCCAGCCTGTGGGTTGCCGGTGGACAACTCGGTGCACAGCCTGTGGATCTTTTCGCTGTCCACAGTCTGTGGAGATCGTTCGTCCACGAATCCACAGCCCCCTGACCTGGCCTGATGGCCTTTCGACAGGGAGCCTGTGGACCGCGATCTGGACAACTTCCCAGTCCCCAGGATGTGGACGGGAAAAAGTCACCGGATCTGTGGAGAGAGGCCGTAACCCCGCGGGGAATCGAACAGCCGGCTACGGCGGCGTGACCTGTGGAATGCCGAAGGGCGCCCTCGGGATCTCGTCCCCAGGGCGCCCCGCGGCGTCGAAACCGCCGTGACTCCGCCTCGGTCAGCCGTTCTTGATGCGGTTCGTCAGCTCGGTCACCTGGTTGTAGATGGAGCGTCGCTCGGCCATCAGATTGCGGATCTTGCGGTCCGCGTGCATCACGGTCGTGTGGTCGCGGCCGCCGAACAGCGCGCCGATCTTCGGCAGCGAGAGGTCCGTCAGTTCGCGGCACAGGTACATGGCGATCTGGCGGGCCGTGACGAGCGCCCGCCCGCGCGAGGTGCCGCACAGGTCCTCGACGGTCAGGCCGAAGTAGTCCGCCGTCGCGCTCATGATGGCCGTCGAGGTGATCTCGGGCGCCGAATCCTCTCCCCCCGGGATCAGGTCCTTCAGCACGATCTCCGTCAGGCCCAGGTCGACCGGCTGCCGGTTGAGCGAGGCGAAGGCCGTGACCCGGATCAGCGCGCCCTCCAGCTCGCGGATGTTGCGCGAGATGCGGGAGGCGATGAACTCCAGGACCTCCGGCGGTGCGTTGAGCTGCTCCTGGACCGCCTTCTTGCGCAGGATCGCGATCCGCGTCTCCAGTTCGGGCGGCTGGACGTCCGTGATCAGACCCCACTCGAAACGGTTCCGCAGGCGGTCCTCCAGCGTCACGAGCTGCTTGGGCGGCCGGTCGCTGGAGAGGACGATCTGCTTGTTCGCGTTGTGGAGCGTGTTGAAGGTGTGGAAGAACTCCTCCTGCGTCGACTCCTTGTCCGCGAGGAACTGGATGTCGTCGACGAGCAGGATGTCCATCTCGCGGTAGCGCTTGCGGAAGCTGTCGCCCTTGCCGTCGCGGATGGAGTTGATGAACTCGTTGGTGAACTCCTCCGAGCTCACGTACCGCACGCGCGTGCCGGGATACAGGCTGCGCGCGTAGTGCCCGATCGCGTGCAGCAGGTGGGTCTTGCCGAGGCCCGACTCCCCGTAGATGAACAGGGGGTTGTACGCCTTGGCCGGAGCTTCGGCGACCGCCACCGCGGCCGCGTGGGCGAAGCGGTTGGACGCGCCGATGACGAACGTGTCGAAGAGGTACTTCGGGTTCAGCCGCGCGGTGGGCTCACCAGGGCCCGTCGCCGGCGCGGGCTGCGCGGCCAGCGGGCCGGGGGCGCCGGTGGTGGGCAGGTTGGAGCCGACCGGGCCGCCGCGGTGCACCCGCCCGGAGCCGGACGGCGGATCGTTCAGCTCCCGGCGGCCGTCGCGCTGGTCGTAGTCGGACCGGGGCTGGTCGTAGTCGGGACGCGGCTTGTCGTAGTCCGGCCGCTGGTCGTAGTCGCGGCGGGGACTGTCGTAGGACGGGCGCTCCAACGACTGCGGGCGGTAGTCCTGCGACGGGGGGCCGTACGAATCCTGCGGGTACGGCTCCTGCGGATAGGGCTCCTGTGACGGCGACGCGTACGGGTCGCGCTCCGGGAAGCCGAGCCGCTGCTGCTGCCAGCTGTATTCGTCCTGCGTCGGCCGCGGCCAGGCGCCGGGTTCGGGGCGCTGGTACTCCGAGGGGTAGGCGGGGCGTGCGGTCGGGAGCTGGTCCGGGCGGGGCGCGTGGTCGCCCTGGTGTCCGGGGCGCTGTTCGCCGCGGCCCGGGCGGGAGTCGTCGGCGCGGTGACGGCCGTAGCCCTCGTACTGGTTGTCGTACTGGCCGGAGGGCAGCTCCGGCTCCTCGTAGCGCGGCTGGGGCCGGGGGGCCGGAGGCGCGGGCGGTGCCGGGGGCTCGCCCGCGGAGTCGTCGACGGTGATCGCGATGCGGATCGGGCGGCCGCACTCGCGGCTCAGGGTCTCGCTGACGGCCGGGGCCAGTCGGCCCTCCAGTACGCCTTTCGCAAATTCGTTCGGTACGGCGAGCAGGGCGGTGTCGGCGACCAGCGCGAGCGGCTGGCAGCGCCGGATCCAGTGCTCGTCCTTCGCCTCCACACCCTGGACGCGGCCCTCACCGAGAAGCTGCTCGAGTACGCGTGGCCACACTGCGGCAAGATCGGCAGGTACGTCAGCCACAGGGCACGCTCTCTCACGGGTCCCACGAACGTGTGGTTGTGGGACGAGTCGGGATTCAAATGGGATGGAGCCGAAACAGAGGGGTCAAAGGAACGAAGCGGAGTTCAGCCACGGTAGTCAGGGCGACGGGTGCGGTTCAAGTTGTTGTCCCCAGCCTGTGGATAGTGTCTCCCGGTGACCACTGGTTTGACCGGATGGCGTAGCCGCGCGTACCGTAACCAGGTCGAGTTGTCGATGGCTGCTGCCGCCTGCCTCCGATGGGCACAGATCGCGTCAGGTGATCGGTAAGCGGTGCACACGGGCGTAACTGCGAGCTACTCGTGGGCGCACGGTGACAGCCAGGACGGCACCCGCCACCACCGATTGATTTCTGGAGCCCCCGAGTGAGCAAGCGCACCTTCCAGCCGAACAACCGTCGTCGTGCCAAGACCCACGGCTTCCGTCTGCGGATGCGTACCCGTGCCGGCCGCGCGATCCTGGCGAACCGCCGCAGCAAGGGTCGCGCCAGCCTGTCCGCCTGATCCCGGTCAGGTCATGCCGTCGTGCTGCCCACCGAGAACCGGCTGAGGCGGCGCGAGGACTTCGCGACCGCAGTACGACGAGGGCGCCGGGCCGGACGCCCGTCCCTCGTCGTCCATTTTCGTAGCGGTGCCACGGACCCGCACGCGCCTGGGGAGAGCGCTCCCCCGACGCGTGCGGGTTTCGTCGTGAGCAAGGCCGTGGGCGGCGCCGTCGTGCGTAACAAGGTGAAGCGCAGGCTGCGTCACCTGATGCGCGACAGGGTCGCTCTGTTTCCCCCCGGTAGCCTGGTAGTGGTACGAGCGCTGCCCGAGGCGGGCGACGCCGATCACGAACAGCTGGCCCGAGACCTGGATGCCGCCGTTCAGCGGCTGCTGGGAGGGGGCGCACGATGAAGTACCCGCTGCTGGCGCTGATCAAGCTGTACCAGTGGACCATCAGCCCGCTGCTGGGGCCGGTGTGCAAGTACTACCCGTCGTGCTCCCACTACGGCTACCAGGCCATCGACCGGCACGGTGCGATCAAGGGAACGGCACTCACCGCCTGGCGCATCCTGCGGTGCAATCCGTGGTCGCTGGGCGGTGTGGACCATGTCCCGCCGCGCAAGCGTCCGCGGTGGCACGAAATGCTGCGTAACGCCTGGCGTGCACGTAGGGGCGGGCCCTCCGCCGCCTCGGCCACCGAGGGACAGACTCCTTCGAGCCCGGCCGCAGAGACTCCGTCCCATGCCCAAGGAGCATGATTAGTGGACACGATTGCCAGTCTTTTCAGCTTCATCACGACACCCGTCTCCTGGGTCATCGTTCAGTTCCACACGGTGTACGGCAAGATCTTCGGCCCTGACACCGGGTGGGCCTGGGGCCTGTCGATCGTGTCTCTCGTGATCCTGATTCGTATCTGCCTGATCCCGCTCTTCGTGAAGCAGATCAAGTCGACGCGGGCCATGCAGACGCTCCAGCCCGAGATGAAGAAGATCCAGGAGCGCTACAAGAACGACAAGCAGCGTCAGTCCGAAGAGATGATGAAGCTGTACAAGGAGACGGGCACCAACCCGCTCTCCTCGTGCCTTCCCATCCTGGCGCAGTCCCCGTTCTTCTTCGCCCTGTACCACGTGCTCAACGGCATCGCGACGGGCGACACCATTGGTGTCATCAACGAATCGCTGCTGGCCAGCGCCCGTAAGGCCCACATCTTCGGTGCCCCGCTCGCCGCGAAGTTCAAGGACGGCTCCGCCACCGTCCAGGCGCTGGGTGCCACGGTCACGGACGTGCGGGTCGTCACCGCGGTCATGATCGTCATGATGTCGGCGTCGCAGTTCTACACGCAGCGCCAGCTGATGACGAAGAACGTCGACACCACGGTCAAGACGCCGTTCATGCAGCAGCAGAAGATGCTGATGTACGTCTTCCCGGTCATGTTCGCCGTCTTCGGCATCAACTTCCCGGTCGGTGTCCTCGTCTACTGGCTGACCACCAACGTGTGGACCATGGGCCAGCAGATGTACGTCATCCACAACAACCCGACCCCGGGTTCCAAGGCCCAGGCCGCTTACCTGGAGCGCCTCACCAAGCACGTCACGACCCACGGCAAGGCCCGCAAGCGCAGCGAGCGCACCATCATCAAGGCGATCGTCGCCAAGGGCCGTGACCGCAACGAGTTCGAGCGCAAGTTCATCAACGGTCTGAACAAGGCGGGCCTCGCGGCCCAGGCCGACGGTTCGGTCATCCAGAGCGAGTCGCAGGCCGCGGTGCAGACCGAGGACGGTTCGCCGGCGAGCGCGGCGGCTCCCAAGCGTCAGCAGCCCAAGCGGCAGAGCAAGTCCCAGCGGCAGTCGGGTGCGGCTTCGGCCGGCTCGAAGGCGGCCGGTGACGACCAGCCGTCGGAGCCGATCTCGCTGAGCAAGTCCGACGAGCCCGAGGACGCCAAGCCCGCCGCTCCCGCCAAGAGTCAGTCCGGCGGCGGTACCCGCAGCAAGGCCCAGTCCGGACAGCGCAAGGGTCCGCAGCGGCCCAAGTCCCCGTCCAAGAAGTAAGAAGGAGTCCATCCCGTGACGGAAGGCACCACCTCCGCCGCTGCCGAGGGTGCAGACACCCTGACCCGCCTGGAGCAGGAGGGCGAGATCGCGGCGGACTACCTCGAGGGTCTGCTGGACATCGCCGATCTCGACGGCGACATCGACATGGACGTCGAGGCCGACCGCGCCGCTGTCTCGATCATCAGCGACGCGGGCGGCCGTGATCTGCAGAAGCTGGTCGGTCGTGACGGCGAGGTGCTGGAAGCCCTGCAGGAGCTCACCCGCCTGGCCGTGCACCGGGAGACCGGGGACCGCAGTCGGCTGATGCTGGACATCGGCGGTTACCGGGCAAAGAAGCGCGCGGAGCTCTCCGAACTGGGCGCCAAGGCCGCCGCCGAGGTGAAGAGCACCGGTGAGGCCGTGAAGCTCGACCCGATGACGCCGTTCGAGCGCAAGGTCGTGCACGATGCGATCAAGGCCGCCGGGCTGCGCAGCGAGTCCGAGGGCGAGGAGCCGCAGCGCTTCGTCGTCGTGCTTCCCGCCTGATCGGTCCGTACGTTCCTCCGGCCCCGTCTGTAGAGCAGGCGGGGCCGAACTTTGTCAGCCTGATAGTTCTGATGGTCGGCGCCCGGTGCGCTGATGCGGTACGGAAGGACGGTTCCCCGTGACGGAGGCAGCGGAGCTTCCCCCCGCGCCCGAACAGGCGCGCGAGGTGTTCGGCGATCGCTTCGAGGACGCGGTGCGCTACGCCGAGCTGCTCGCGGAGGCGGGTGTGCAGCGCGGTCTCATCGGCCCCCGTGAAGTGCCCCGTCTTTGGGAGCGGCATCTGCTGAACTGCGCGGTGCTCTCGGAGGTCGTTCCCGAGGGCGTGACGGTGTGCGACGTCGGCTCCGGTGCCGGTCTGCCCGGCATTCCTCTGGCGCTCGTCCGTGAGGACCTGAAGATCACGCTGTTGGAGCCGCTGCTGAGGCGCACGACCTTCCTGACGGAGGTGGTGGAGCTGCTGGGTCTGGACCATGTGACGGTCGTGCGGGGCCGTGCCGAAGAAGTCATGGGCAAGGTGACCCCCGTGCATGTGGTGACGGCCCGGGCCGTGGCCCCGTTGGACCGGCTGGCGACGTGGGGAGTCCCGCTGCTGCGGCCCTACGGCGAGATGCTCGCGCTCAAGGGCGACACCGCGGAGGAGGAACTCAAGGCGGCAGGGGTGGCCCTGAGCAAGCTCGGTGCCGTGGAGACCTCCATCCTGCATGTGGGTGAGGGCGTCGTCGACCCGCTGTCCACGGTGGTGAGGGTCGAGGTCGGGGAAAGTCCCGGCGGGGTACGTTTCGCGGCCAAGCGTGCCAAGGCGGCTCGTACCGGCCGCACGCGTCGACGTCGTTGATCCCCTTCCTGGCGACGAGACGTACTCCACACAAGCTGCCAAACCTATGCATGCCGGAGTGTCGCGGCAGATCGGGCACGGCTGCACTGCATCGTGTTTCACGTGAAACGTCGCTCACTGCTGCACGGCATCATCAGCCGGGGCCGCGCCGCGGCCGAACCCCGCGACCGGAAGCCTCTCGGGTCACTCGGAGAGGTAACGGAGTTGTCCACAGAGGTGGATTTCTCCACAGAACAACAGGCCTCACTGGTTCACGACCCCGAAGACATGGGAGGCTCTGTTCATTGCGAGCCTGAAGTCGAGGAGAGTGAATCCTTGCGGTCCGACGCCAACATCGCGGGACCGATGACCGATCCGGTCCCCGGTCCCCGAACCGAGTCGATGGGGGAGGATGTTTCACGTGAAACACCGCCCCCGATGGACGACACTCCGATCGGTCGTGCTGCCCAACTGGCGGTAGAGGCTCTTGGCCGGGCCGGCGAGGGTCTGCCACGGCCCGAGCAGACCCGGATCATGGTCGTGGCCAATCAGAAGGGTGGGGTGGGCAAGACGACGACGACCGTCAATCTTGCTGCTTCGCTGGCTCTGCACGGCGGTCGTGTCCTGGTGATCGACCTCGACCCCCAGGGCAACGCATCCACTGCGCTGGGTATCGACCACCACGCCGAAGTCCCGTCCATCTATGACGTCCTGGTCGAGAGCAGGCCGCTGGCCGAGGTCGTCCAGCCGGTCCCTGATGTCGAAGGCCTCTTCTGCGCCCCTGCCACCATCGATCTCGCCGGTGCGGAGATCGAGCTGGTGTCCCTGGTGGCACGTGAGAGCCGGCTGCAGCGCGCGATCCAGGCGTACGAGCAGCCTCTGGACTACATCCTCATCGACTGTCCACCCTCGCTCGGCCTGTTGACGGTCAATGCGCTCGTGGCCGGTGCGGAGGTCCTCATCCCGATCCAGTGCGAGTACTACGCGCTGGAGGGCCTCGGTCAGCTGCTGCGCAACGTCGATCTGGTGCGGGGCCACCTCAACCCCACCTTGCACGTATCGACCATCCTGCTCACCATGTACGACGGCCGGACGCGCCTCGCGTCCCAGGTCGCGGACGAGGTGCGCACCCACTTCGGCGAGGAGGTGCTGCGGACGAGCATTCCCCGCTCGGTCCGTATCTCCGAGGCGCCGAGTTATGGACAGACGGTGCTGACCTACGATCCAGGTTCGAGCGGTGCCCTGTCCTACCTGGAGGCGGCGCGAGAGATCGCGCTGAAGGGCGTCGGTGTCAGCTATGACCCGACCCAGGCGCACATCGGCGCACAGAGCAACCCAAGCATGGTGGAGGGGATCCAGTGAGCGAGCGACGGAGGGGTTTGGGCCGTGGTCTCGGCGCACTGATCCCGGCTGCCCCGACGGAGAAGACGCCGACTCCGGCGGCGATGGGGGGCCCCGGTTCAGCGTCACCGACGTCCGTCCCGGTGCTGACGACCGACCGCGGAGTGGCCGCAGCGAAGGTGGCTACGCTGCCGCCTGTTTCACATGAAACCGAGGCGCCGTCGGTCAACGGCCACGCGGAGATGCCCGCGCCTCCCGTGGGCGCTCACTTCGCCGAGCTCCCCCTCGACTCCATCACGCCGAACCCCCGCCAGCCGCGTGAGGTCTTCGACGATGACGCGCTCCAGGAACTGGTCACTTCCATCAAGGAAGTCGGTCTGCTCCAGCCGGTCGTCGTACGACAGGTCGGTCCCGCCCGCTACGAGCTCATCATGGGCGAGCGGCGCTGGCGGGCCAGCCGTGAGGCCGGCCTGGAGGCGATCCCCTCGATCGTGCGGGCCACGGAGGACGACAAGCTTCTCCTGGACGCCCTCCTGGAGAACCTGCACAGGGCTCAGCTGAACCCGCTGGAAGAGGCAGCCGCCTACGACCAGTTGCTGAAGGACTTCAACTGTACGCACGACCAGCTGGCGGACCGCATTGGCCGGTCCCGTCCGCAGGTCTCCAACACCCTGCGTCTGCTGAAGCTCTCGCCGGCCGTGCAGCGCCGAGTGGCCGCTGGAGTGCTCTCCGCCGGACACGCCCGTGCCCTGCTCTCCGTCGAAGACTCGGAGGAGCAGGACCGGCTGGCCCACCGGATCGTGGCCGAGGGACTTTCGGTGCGTGCGGTCGAGGAGATCGTGACCCTCATGGGGTCGCGGCCGCAGACCGCCCAGCGTTCCAAGGGGCCGCGTGCCGGCGCCCGGGTCTCCCCGGCGCTGACGGACCTCGCGACCCGCCTCTCGGACCGTTTTGAGACGCGGGTGAAGGTCGACCTGGGGCAGAAGAAGGGCAAGATCACCGTCGAGTTCGCCTCGATGGAGGACCTCGAACGCATCCTCAGCTCCCTCGCCCCCGGTGAGGGACCGGTTCTGCAGAAGAGCCTGCTGGACGGCGAAGCCGAGGAGACGGAAGGCTGAGCCAGGCCCCGCCGGGGTGACACCGCCCGGGCGAGCACGAAGAGCGGGACGTGTCCGGTGTGTCCCGAAACGCGGCCCGCTCTTTGCTTTCAGGCGGTATCGATGGAATCGCTGTGTGGATACGATGCGAATGGGTGCGGCGCATCCACCCGGCAGTACCTCTGAGGGGGAGGCAGAGGCCATGCGAACGATGGGTCGAAGCGGACTGGTGAGCGCGGGCCTGGGACTGGGGGTGGTCGGCGGATTCGTCGGCAGCCTGCTCAGGGAACGGAGCGCTCTGACGGCCGCCCGCGACGCGGCGGGCGAAGGAAGCGAGGAACTGCCTTCATGGGGCGTCGGCTCGTACCGCTCACGCTGGACAACCTTCCGGACCTACCCCGGCGTTGCCGCTCGTGTGTCTTCTGGGAGTTGGACCCCGTCAGCGGAGAAGCCGCGGTAAAGGCGGGAACACCCGCTCTGGAGAAGGAAGCCTGGATCTCCGCCGTACTGCTGGACTGGGGATCATGCGGCCGGGTCGTCTACGTCGACGACGTACCGGTCGGCTTCGTCCTCTACGCCCCTCCCGCATACGTTCCCCGCTCCACGGCGTTTCCCACGAGCCCTGTCTCTCCGGACGCCGTCCAGTTGATGACGTCGTTCATCATGCCGGGTTATCAGGGGCAGGGACTGGGCCGGGTGATGGTGCAGACGGTCGCCAAGGACCTGCTGCGGCGGGGCTTCAAGGCCATCGAGGCCTTCGGGGATGCCCGTTGGAAAGAGCCCGCCTGCCTGCTCCCTGCGGACCATCTCCTCGCGGTGGGCTTCAAGACGGTCAGACCCCATCCCACGTATCCGAGACTGAGGCTGGAGCTGCGGACCACGCTCTCCTGGAAAGAAGACGTGGAGATGGCACTCGACCGGCTTCTGGGGGCGGTACAGAAGGAACCGGCGTTGCGCCCCCTGTAATACGAGGGGGCCGACCCTTTCGGGCCGGCCCCCTCGTGTTTCACGTGAAACATCACTCGGCGATGAAGTCCTCAAGGTCGCGCACGATCGCGGCCTTCGGCTTGGCACCGACGATGGTCTTGGCGACCTCGCCACCCTGGTACACGTTCAGCGTCGGGATGGACATGACGCCGTACTTGGCGGCCGTACCCGGGTTCTCGTCGATGTTGAGCTTGACGATCTCGATCTTGTCGCCGTACTCGGCGGCGATCGCCTCGAGGGACGGCGCGATCTGACGGCACGGTCCGCACCAGGCGGCCCAGAAGTCCACCAGGACGGGCTTGTCGCTCTTCAGGACGTCCTGCTCGAAGGAATCGTCGGTCACATTCTTCAGGGTGCCGGCCACGGCGGGCTCCTTAACTGGGTTGGTGCGGTGGGGCGGGACGGGGGTCAGACAGCGGTCTTCTCGGGCTCGGCCTTCTCCTCGTCCGCGAGGGCGGCGAGGAAGCGCTCTGCGTCGAGAGCAGCGGAACAGCCGGTGCCGGCCGCGGTGATCGCCTGGCGGTAGGTGTGGTCGACCACGTCACCGGCGCCGAAGACTCCGGTCAGGTTGGTTCGGGTCGAAGGTGCTTCCACCTTCAGGTAGCCCTCACCGTCCAGCTCGAGCTGGCCCTTGAAGAGCTCGGTGCGCGGGTCGTGGCCGATCGCGATGAACAGGCCGGTGACCGCCAGGTCCGAGAGTTCGCCGGTCTTGAGGTTGCGCAGCTTCAGGCCCGAGAGTTTCGGGTCGCCCTGGATCTCGGCGACCTCGCTGTCCCAGACGAACTTGATCTTCGGGTCGGCGAAGGCGCGCTCCTGCATCGCCTTGGAGGCGCGCAGGGTGTCACGGCGGTGGACGATCGTCACGGACTTGGCGAAGCGGGAGAGGAAGGTCGCCTCCTCCATCGCGGTGTCACCGCCGCCGATCACGGCGATGTCCTGGTCCTTGAAGAAGAAGCCGTCACAGGTGGCGCACCACGAGACACCGCGTCCGGAGAGGGCGTCCTCGTTCGGCAGGCCGAGCTTGCGGTGCTGCGAGCCGGTGGTGACGATCACGGCCTTCGCCTGGTGGACTGTGCCCGAGGTGTCGGTGACGGTCTTGATCTCACCGGTCAGGTCGACGCTGACGATGTCGTCCGGGACGAGCTCGGCACCGAAACGCTCCGCCTGGGCACGCATGTTGTCCATGAGCTCGGGGCCCATGATGCCGTCCTGGAAGCCGGGGAAGTTCTCCACCTCGGTGGTGTTCATCAGCGCGCCGCCTGCGGTGACGGCGCCCTCGAACACCAGCGGCTTCAGCGACGCGCGCGCGGTGTAGAGCGCCGCCGTGTAGCCGGCGGGCCCGGAGCCGATGATGATCACGTTACGGACGTCGCTCACGGCTTGGTTCCTCGTCTCTGGACTGCGTCGTCGGACCGGTGGAGCCCCTCTCAGAACTCTCACCCCACCCAACGGATCCTAAGGGGCGCGCATTCCCGGTGTGTCCGGGCACACGGAGAGGCCACACCGTACGGATTACCACGCAGGACAGAGACGAAGCGCGAGGGCTCAGGAGTGCGCGTAGGACTGCTTCAACAGAACCTTCGCGGTGCCCGTCGGTGCGGTCTTCACGCACGATGCATCCACGATGTAGGCGGTGACCCGGGTGCTGTCGGAGGGATCACGCAGCACGACGAGGAGCGCGTCCGTGCCCTTGTAGACGCCGTCCTCGGTCGCGAGTGGTGTCTCGCTGGTGTGGATGCCGTTCTGGATGCACTGGGGAACCTCGGGTGTCACGAGGATGTGGGGATCCCCGGAGCCCGGGATGTTCGCCGCGCCCATGCTGGTGTGCGGAGCCCGAGATCCGCCGCTCGCACTTTTCTTGTCCGTGAGAAGTTCCGAGACCTGCTTCTCGAGTCCGCTCGCGGAGAAGGTGTCGGCGGAGGTGGTCGCCTGTCCGCGTGCCGCGTCGGTCGGCTTGCCGTCATCCAACGCGGACAGCAGGACGGAACCGAATCCCAGAGCCGCGACGGTGAAGACTGCGCCGAGGACCGCGACCTTGCGGCGGCCGTTCCTCTTGCGGTCCTTGCGGCCGGGGCCGGTGGTGGCCGTACGGGCGTGTCCCGTGGGGCGGTCGGCCGTGGGCGATGTTTCACGTGAAACATGTGCAGTCTCAACTGGCGCCGGTGCGTTCACGGCCTCGGGGGCAGTTGCCTGCAGGAGAGTTTCGGCGGCGAGGGCGGCGTCGATCCTGCCGGCGACGTCGGCGGGCATCTGCGGTGGGCCCGGCAATGTGCCGAGCAGTCCGCGGATTTCCTCCAGCGAGGCGTGTACGTCTGCGCAGAGTTCGCACTCATCCAGATGGCGACGTACGTCCGCGGTCCTGGAAGCGGGGAGGAGGCCTTCGGTGAGGTCGGAGATCTCCGCGACATCCGGGTGCCCGGCTGTGTCTGTCGTGGAAGTCACGCTCGCCCACCTCCGCCCTTCATTGCAGCTGAATCGCTTGATCCCGAATCCGGCGGGCCTTCTGACGGAGGTCCCGCTGCGGGTGGGACGGATGTCCCCTGCGTCCGGTTCCGCCCGAAGCCCGTTTCTCTGCCGTCTCCGGTTTTTTCCGGCCGGAGATGAGTGAGAAGGGGGAGGAGTCTGGCTCTGCCTCGGGCGCAGCGGCTCTTCACCGTCCCTGTCGGCACGTCGAGCATGCGGGCGGCTTCGGCGACCGGGTAGCCCTGCATGTCCACGAGGACGAGGGCGGCGCGCTGGTCGGGCGGGAGCGTGCCGAGGGCTTCCAGGAGCTGGCGGTGGAGGTCGTTGCGCTCCGCGGGCGCCGAGGCGGACTCGTGCGGCTCCAGGAGCTGCTCCAGGCGCTCGGTGTCGTCCACGGGAGATGTCTTGCGGGAGGCTGCCTTTCTGGCCCGGTCCAGGCAGGCGTTCACCGTGATCCGGTGCAGCCAGGTCGTGACCGCCGACTGACCCCGGAAGGTGTGGGCGGCCCGGTAGGCGGACACCAGGGCGTCCTGAACGGCGTCAGCGGCTTCCTCACGGTCCCCGAGCGTGCGGAGGGCGACGGCCCAGAGCCGATCCCGGTGCCGCCGCACGAGCTCACCGAAGGCCTCGGGGTCGCCCTCTACGTGACGGGCCAGGAGATCCTGATCGCTGGTGTCGCCGTACGCGGTGTCATCTGCCATCGGACCCCCTCCTCAGCCTTAACTGGTGACCTTGATGTCCGCCACCCGGCCGCGGTAGGTGCCTTCCTCGGTCAGGGGCAGCTTGGTCAGCCAGACCAGAAGGTAGCGGGACTTCACGGTCTTGTCCGGCTTGAGCGGGACACCCGTACCGGAGCCCTCGGCGACCTTGGTGTATGCGTCGAAGGTGGTCGGCCGGGAACTCGCGTCGCTTGAGGCGGCACGTAGTTCGACAGACGTGTCGCCCATGAACGTGACAGTGACCTTGCCGATGTCCTGGACCTTGCCGAGGTCGAGAATTATCCCGAGGCCCGGCTTGAGGTTCCCGAAGCGGGCGCCCTCGTAGAAGTCCGTCTGCCAGTACGACGAGGTGTCGTCGTCGTAGGCCTTCTTTATGTCGGTCGGCTTCTCGGATCCGTCGCCGAACGGGTCGAAGTCGTACCCCTTGACGATGGCGATCGGAACACTGGCTGCCTTTGTCGGGCTCTTGTCGCCGTCGTCGGTCGTCTGGGTCTGGTTCTCGTCCGACGTGCCGCTCCGATCCATCAGCGCGTCCGCGAGCTGCCAACTGCCGAGACCGAGCGCGGCGATGAGGAGGGCGGAGACCGCCCACTTCAGGGCCCGGCCCGTGCGGCTCTGCAGCGGCGGTGGCGGGGACGGCACAGGCTGGGTGACGCCGGAGTGCGGTGCCGGGCGGCCGTACGTGCCCTGTTGGTACGTCGTGCGCTGGTACTCGGGCGGGGCTGTGAACGCCGGCTCCGGCGGGCGGATGCGGGGCATCTCACCGATCGCCTTGACCAGTTCCTCGGGTGTGGTGCACGCCGACTCGTGCCGCGAGGCGGTCGCACCGTCGTTGGCGAGCGCCCGCATGGACAGCTCGGACAGCCCACGGTGGACACCCGCCCGCACCTGATCGGGTGCGATGAGACCGACGTCCTTGGGCAGACCGGCCAGACCGTAGGCGTCGTTCTCGTACGGCCAGCGCTGGGTGAGCGCCGCGTACAGGAGCGCGCCGATGGCCTCCGTGTCGGTGCGCTGCGGAGTCTCCGAACTGGCGCCCCGCAGCGCGGCGTTCACGGCGAGGCCGCGGATGCGCCACTGCCCGCTCGACGTACGCAGGACCGCGTTCGGGTTCAGCCGCAGATGCGCGAGGCCCTCACGGTGGGCCGCGACCATGGCGGACGCCACCTGACTGACCATCTGGTAGGCGTCGTACACCTCCAGCGGGCCCGGGGCGAGGAGGGTGGTCAGCTCGGTTGCGTCGGGGAGCCACTCGTGGACGACGTAGACGACGTCGTTCTCCTCGACGGCGTCCAGGACCTGGACGAAACGCGGGTCGCCCAGCAGCGCGGAGGAACGGGCCGCGGCCAGGACGGAGCGCGCCCGAGCATGGTCCGCGGGCAGGATGTGCACGCCGACGGCCCGACGGAGTTTCTCGTCGACGGCACGCCAACTGCTGAACCCGTCCAGACGGGTGACGCACTCCTCGAGACGGTAGCGTCTGGCGAGCTTGTGGCCGCTGTGCAACTCCGGCGGTGACGCCTTGCCAGGACTCTCGGTCCCGCCA
The DNA here is from genome assembly GCF_040606575.1 of Streptomyces sp. NPDC005402. NCBI lineage: Bacteria > Bacillati > Actinomycetota > Actinomycetes > Kitasatosporales > Streptomycetaceae > Streptomyces > Streptomyces sp. NPDC005402. The sequence continues at coordinate 132,623 of NZ_JBEXFB010000014.1, read as the reverse complement.
CTCCCCTGTGCCTCGACGTCTTCCGTGTCCCGCTCCCGGTTCTTGGCCACGCCGTCGGCCGTGGGCTGGTCCGCCTTGGCGGTCAGCGGTTCGTCACCGCTGTTGTCTGCCACGTCGACGGCAGCCGTGCTCCGTTCCGCCACCGTCGTTCCCTGCCTCCCCATTCATTGCGCGCCGTGCGACGCAGAATCCAATTGTGCCCACAGTCCGCCGCTATGCACGACACACGGTGGCGGACGATGGTTGTGCGCGTACCCCTGCCTCAGCGCCCCAGACGCCCCCGGACCATGCCGACCAGTGAGTTCAGCTCCTCGATCCGCATCTTGCGTGCGGCGATGAAGAAGATCCCGAGCAGAACCGCGCCACCCGCGATCAGAGCGGCGAACGAACCGACAACTCCCTGGCCGAGCGAGTGACCGATGCCGTAGCAGGCCGCTCCGCTGAGCAGCGCCGCCGGGACGGAGGCGATGCAGAGTCGGGCGTAGGTCCGCAGGACGCGGTTGCCGTCCAGGTCGCCGCCGAGCCGCTTGCGCAGCCGGTTCCAGGCGACGCCGACGCCGATCGCGTAGGCGAGACCGTACGAGGCAGCCATGCCCGCCACGGCCCAGCGCGGCGGCAGTACCACGTAACACAGAGCCGATGCGCCCGCGTTGACCGCCGCCACGATGACCGTGTTGTAGAAGGGGGTGCGGGTGTCCTCGTATGCGTAGAAGGCGCGCAGGACGACGTACTGCACCGAGTAGGGGATCAGGCCGAGGCCGAAGGCCATCAGCATGTACCCCATGTTCGTGGCCTCGCCGGTGCCCGAGGAGCCGAAGATCAGCGTGCACATCGGGATGCCGAGGGCGAGGAACCCGAAGGAGATCGGCACGATGGCGACGGCCGTGGTACGCAGCCCCTGAGAGATGTCGTCACGGACTGCGCCGCTGTCTCCCTCGGCCGCCGAGCGGGCCAGGCGGGGCAGCAGAGCCGCCATCAGGGAGACGGTGATGATGGCCTGCGGCAGGCCCCAGATGAGTTGGGCGTTGGCATAGGCGGAGAAGCCGGTGCCGTCGAGGGGAGAGGCCTTGCCGGATGCGGTGGACAACTGGGTGACGACGAGTGCGCCTGCCTGGTTGGCCAGCACGAACAGGACGGTCCACTTGGCGAGCGTTACGGCCTTGCCGAGTCCGTGGCCGCGCCAGTCGAAGCGCAGCCGCATACGGAAGCCGGTTTCGCGCAGGTACGGGATCATCGCCAGTGCCTGCACCACGAGGCCGAGCAGGACGCCGACGCCGAGCAGGCGCTGTCCCTCCGGCGGGATGTTCGTGACCTTCATTCCGGAGTCGGCCGCGGTGCCGTAGACCCACATGAACATGCCGAGCGTCACGATGATGACGATGTTGTTCAGGACCGGGGTCCACATCATCGCGCCGAACTTCCCACGCGCGTTGAGGATCTGGCCCATCACCACATGGATGCCCATGAAGAAGATCGAGGGCAGGAAGTACCGCACGAAGGTGATGCCGACTTCGTTTGCCGCCGGGTCGCTGGCCACCGAGTCGGACAGCAGCCGGATCAGGAACGGGGCACCGAGGACCGCGAGGGCGGTCAGAGTACCGAGCGCCACCATCACCAGGGTCAGCAGCCGGTTGGCGTACGCCTCGCCGCCGTCCTCGTCCTCCTTCATGGCGCGCACGAGCTGCGGCACGAACACGGAGTTGAGGCCACCGCCGACGGTCAGGATGTAGATCATCGTCGGCAGCTGGTAGGCGACCTGGAAGGTGTCACCGAGCAGACCGACACCCAACGCCGAAACGATCAGCGCCGAGCGGATGAAGCCCGTAAGACGCGAGACCATCGTGCCGGCCGCCATCACGGCGCTCGACTTCAGCAGGCCCCCGGCCTTCCCGCCCTTCTTCGCGGGAGCAGCGGGGGCCGCAGTCACCGCCGCAGCCGGCGCGGTACCGAGATTCATGGTCTCGTCGGCCGAGGGCGCGGGCGCCACCGGCGCCTGGAACTGCGGTGTCGGTGACGGCCCGCCCGGCCCCGGCACCGACGGGGGATCAGTCGGGCGGCCGCCGCGCTGCTGCTGATCGCGGAAAAGGTGCGCGAACGCGTCCGGCTCGTGGCGTTCCTCGCCGGCCTGGCTCACCAGGTCGTCGACCCCCACGAACTGGGTGGTGCGAGGGTCGTCGCCGTACGGCAGATACTGCGTCGGGCCTTCCGGCTCGGGCGCCGGGGTCTGCGCCCAGACGTGCGGGTCCGGGGCGTAAGGAGACTGGGGCGGCTGGGAGTACAGCGGTTGCTGAGGCTGATAGGTGCCGGGGGGCGGCGGGGGGTGCGCGGCCCGGTCGTACAGGGCCTCGGCGACCGGGTCCTGGGCATGGAGGTCCTGTGCCCGGTAGGGGTCCTGGTCGTAGGCGTCCTGGAGGTACATGTCCGCGGGAGCCTGCGGCGGCACCTGGCCATGCTCGGGCGGCGGCCCCTCGGAGCGACCCGAGCTGTCCGCGCCCTGACCGTGATCACCGTCGTACGGCGCGTTCATGGTTACCCCACCTCATCGTCCCGGGCCCACCGGCCACGACATCCTCAACGGTCCACTCTCTCACCCGTGCCGGACGGGTCGGCGCTTTCCGCTGCGGTGTCCGCTGTCAGATCACTCGGCTGCTCCGGGTCGTCCGCCCCTGGTCCGGTGCCGGTCTCCTCCTTGAGACGGTCCTCGGGGCCTTCCGGGTTCTCCGGGCCGTCCACGGCTTCGCCCGCCTCGTCGTCGGGGCCGTTCCGCTCGGCCTCCCGGGCGGCGGCGCGCTTGCGCTGGGTGTACATCCGGAACCCTGCCAGCACCAGCAGCAGGACACCGCCGCCGATGACCAGCATCACGGTGGCCGTGAACTCGGTGACCTTCACGTCGAACCTGACGGACTCGCCGTACGGCTGGCCGTCCTCCGTGTACAGCTGGGCGATCACTGAGGCCTTGCCGTTGGCGTTGGCCGTCGTGGTGAACTTCACCGTCTGGCTGTGGCCGCCCGAGACCTCGACGGGCTGCTCGTCGTAGGAGGAGCCGCCGATCTCGAGACGGTTCGGGCTCAGGGAGGTCAGCCGCAGCCTCAGGTGCTCCACTCCCTGCACCAGGTTGTTCTGGACTGTCACGGGGATCGTGGCACTGCGGCCGGAGAGTTTGGTCTCCGACTTGTCGATCAGGCTGACCTGGGAGGTCAGTTCGTCGAGGTAGGCCTCGACGTCGCTGCGGAAGCCGCTCGCCTCGGTGGCGCGGCCCCGCCACGACGTGGACATCTCGCGGTTCATGGCCCGTCCGAAGGGGGTCACGACGCGGGACTGGTCGGAGAGGATCACCTTGAAGTTGTCGAGCTTGTTCTGCGTGCTCGCGATCTGCTGGAAGGCCCACTTGGGCAGCGCCTGCTTGCGCAGCGAGGAGGGGTAGGCGGACGCGGAGGGGACCTTGGTGGTGGCCCCGGGATCGGGCTTGGCCGCAGCCGCCGCCGTGAGCTTCTGGGGCTGCGACCAGTTACCGCCCTGCAACGCGGTGATCGCTTCGGCCATCGCGTCCGCCTGGCTCGCCGTGGGCATGCGCTGCGGGGCGACGACGATGCTGCGCTGCTTGTCCGTCTGGAGGTCGAGAGTGAGGCTCTGGGCGAGGAACCGCTGGACGGCGAGCGTGGCGGAGGAGGCTTTCGTCAGATCGCCCTGGAAGGCCGTGGACATCCGCGCGTCCGCGACGACCGCCGTGGTGCCGCCACCGATGGGGCGGGCCGCGGAGGGGGTGTACGACAGTCCGGCGGTCTCCTGGAGGCTGTCGCTGCGGGCGATCACCTTGTCGGCGCCGGCGGAGGTGGCGACCTTGACGATCGACGGGTCCACCGCGCCGTTCACCGGCCAGGCGAAGTCGGTGCTCGGCGTCACGTGGAGCACGGTCCGCACCGTGGTGGCCGCGACGTCGGTCGCCTCGTCGAGGTGGCTGAGCGAGCCGGTGACGCTCGTGCCGTTGTGGGCCAGGGAAGCGAGGTCAGGGTCGGCGAAGGGAAGCGCGACGACCTCCTTGTCCTCCACCGCCTTCTGCAGCCTGGCCAGCCACTGCTTGGCGAGTGCCTGGTGTGTGCCCGGGGTGGTGGTGTCACCCTCACCCTGGATCCGGTAGCTGCGGGTCATCGCGTCGACGGACGCCAGTAGGTCCGGGTCGATCACCCACGTGACGTTCAGGTTCTCGCCGAGCGAGAGCATCTGGTCCAGGCGGCCGCCCGCCGAGATCTCCTCGGCGAGGTCGTCGTTGAGGAAGACCGGTGTCTGCTGTGCGTTCGAGCCGGTCTCCGCCGTCATGTGCACGGTGGAGATCAGCGGCCACAGGAAGGTCGTCTTCGTCTTTGTGTCCGCCTCGTCGGCCTGCCAGGGCAGGAACGTCCGCTGGATGCCGAGCGGCTGGTCCCACGACTGCGCGGAGGTCCTGCCCGAGAGGGAGACGGCGAACTGGTAGACGCCGGCGTCACCGAGGTCCAGCTCGTCGACCGGCACGGAGATGGAGAAGGGCTCTGCCACCCCAGGGGTCAGCTTCGCGAACTTCGCCACGTACTTGCCGCCGACCTCGGACCCCGTGGCGCCCTGGAGGGAGTCCTCGTCGTCGGTGACGGTGTCGATCGACGAGCGGGTGTTCAGCTCCGGGCCCACCTGCAGGCCCACATGGGCCGCTGTGACAGCCTGCTTGCCGTTGTTGGTCACCGTCCCTGACACGGTGAGCGTGTCACCGTCCGTAGGTGTGGTGGGGCTGAGCGTGTCGATCGCGACCGATACCGATCCGGTGTCGTCGGCGGCCTGGGCGGGGATTGCGGCGGGAAGCTGGCACAGGCCGGCCACAAGAGGGACGCCTGCGAGCAGGGCCCCGGTACGCCGCAGCCAGCGGCGGGCAGGTGAGGGACTCGTCCCCTGGAAGTCTGCCGCCTCGGCCACGCGCTCGCCCGTCCCTCGTCGTCGTCAGTGGTCGTCGGAATGTGCGTCCACGCATGGTAACGATGCGCGCTGAGGGGAAGTGCCGCGGACTGCTCCACAAGATCGGGGGACGCTGCCGCACTGTCCCGTATGTGCACGTATAAAGGGGAGCGCGCCCGTGAGTCTCCGGAGCAGACCTTGTGCAGGTCTGCATGGCGAGTCCGTGCACGTTTAATGGAGGCGTACGGGGACGCCCGGGCCACGTACCCTCTTCTGTTGTGCCGAACGCCAAGGAAGACAACCTCAGTGCCCCGAGTCGGGTGCAGGACCGCGCGGTGAACGAACCGCTTGAGGTCGCACCTGTCGCCGACGACCTCGCCCGCCGCTTCCAGGAGGCCGGGTTCTCACTCGCCCTGGTCGGTGGTTCGGTCCGGGACGCACTGCTCGGCCGGCTCGGCAACGACCTGGACTTCACGACCGAGGCCCGCCCCCAGGACGTTCTGAAGATCGTTCGGCCGTGGGCGGACGCGGTGTGGGAGGTCGGGATCGCCTTCGGCACTGTGGGGGCGCAGAAGGACGGCTTCCAGATCGAGGTGACCACTTACCGGTCCGAGGCGTACGACCGCACCTCGCGCAAGCCCGAGGTGTCGTACGGCGACTCCATCGAGGAGGACCTCGTCCGGCGTGACTTCACCGTGAACGCGATGGCCATCGCTCTCCCGGAGAGGAAGTTCATCGACCCGCACGGTGGCCTCGACGACCTTGCGGCGCGGGTGCTGCGGACGCCGGGCACTCCGGAAGCGTCCTTCTCGGACGACCCGCTGCGGATGATGCGGGCCGCACGCTTCGCGGCGCAGCTCGACTTCGAGGTGGCGCCCGAGGTGGTCACCGCGATGACGGAGATGTCCGGGCGCCTGGAGATCGTTTCCGCCGAGCGGATCAGGGACGAGCTGAACAAGCTCATCCTGTCCGCCCATCCGCGCAAGGGCCTGACGCTGCTGGTCGACACGGGGCTTGCCGAGCACGTGCTGCCGGAGCTTCCCGCCCTGCGACTGGAGAGCGATGAGCATCACCGGCACAAGGACGTCTACGAGCACACGCTGATCGTCCTGGAGCAGGCCATCGCGCTGGAGAAGGAAGGGCCCGACCTGACCCTCCGCCTGTCCGCCCTCCTCCACGACATCGGCAAGCCGCGCACCCGCCGTTTCGAGAAGGACGGCCGGGTCTCGTTCCACCACCACGAAGTGGTCGGAGCGAAGATGACCAAGAAGCGGATGACGGCGCTCAAGTACTCCAACGAGCTGGTGAAGGACGTCTCGCGGCTCGTTGAACTCCATCTGCGCTTCCACGGATACGGCACCGGGGAGTGGACGGACTCGGCGGTTCGCCGCTATGTGCGGGACGCGGGCCCGCTGCTCGACCGGCTCCACAAGCTGACCCGCTCGGACTGCACGACCAGGAACAAGCGCAAGGCAGCCGCGTTGTCGCGTGCCTATGACGGTCTGGAGGAGCGGATCTCTCAGCTTCAGGAGCAGGAGGAGCTGGATTCGATCAGGCCCGACCTCGACGGGAACCAGATCATGGAGATCCTCGGCGTGGCACCCGGCCCCGCGGTGGGCCACGCGTACAAGCACATGCTGGAGCTTCGTCTGGAGAACGGGCCGATGGAGCACGATGAAGCAGTGGCCGCGCTCAAGGAGTGGTGGGCCGCGCAGAACTGAGGCCGTGAAACGGGGTCATGTTTCACGTGAAACATGACCCTGAGCGCATCGAGGGGCGGTGTTTCACGTGAAACATCGCTCCCTCATCGTTCCGTCGCCATCTGGCGTTCCTTCGTCATCGCCACAGCGATCGTTGCGTAGAGAACGGCGACCATGACCACCAGGGTCGCCGAGCGGCCGTCCGGTGGCAGGATCAGGGCGGCTACGGCCGCGGCGCCCACGAAGGCGATGTTGAACAGCACGTCGTAGACGGAGAAGATCCGGCCCCGGAATCCGTCCTCGACGGAGGACTGCACGATCGTGTCTGTGGCGATCTTCGCGCCCTGGGTGATCAAGCCCAGCACGAACGCCGCGATGAGCATGGGGGCGGTGGCGAAGGGGAGCCCGAGGGCGGGCTCCAGTACTGCCGCGGTTGCCGCGCACACGACCATCCAGCGCTCCGGTCCGAGTTTTCCCGCGGCCCAGGGGGTGACGACCGCGGCGACGAAGAAGCCGGCACCGGAGATTCCCAACGCCAGGCCCAAGAGGGCGAGTCCGTCGTCCGGATCGGATGTCAGGGCGTACCGGCAGAGCATCAGCACCATGACGAGCAGAGCGCCGTAACAGAACCGCATGACCGACATCGCGGCGAGCGCGCGGGCGGCCGACCGACGTGTGGGGGCGGCCAGATGACGGACACCGGCGGTCAGATCACGAGCCGTTCCAGCGAGGGCAGTGCCGAGGCGAGGCTGCACCAACTCGCGATCGGGGCCCAGTAGTTCCGGTGACATGCGCAGTGCGGCGAGCGCACCGCACAAGTACAGCCCCGCTCCCAGCAGCACCACGGCCGCGTCGGAGTCGGCGACCAGTAGGCGTACGACGAAGGCGAGGCCGCCGCCCGCGGCCGCGGCGAGCGTTCCGGCCGTCGGGGAAAGGGAGTTGGCGATCACCAGCCGTTCCTCGTCCACCACGCGGGGCAGTGCCGCGGACAGACCGGACAGGATGAAGCGGTTGACGGCGGTGACACACAGGGCGGAGACGTAGAAGAGCCAGTCCGGGACGTGGCCGATCATCAGGACGGCCGTCGCCGATGCCAGCAGGGCGCGCACGAGATTGCCGTAGAGGAAGACCTGGCGGCGGCGCCAGCGGTCCAGGAGGACGCCGGCGAAAGGACCGACCAAGGAGTAAGGGAGCAGCAGGACCGCCATCGCGGAGGCGATCGCGGTGGCAGAGGTCTGCTTCTCCGGGGAGAACACGACGTAGGCGGCGAGCGCGATCTGGTAGACGCCGTCCGCGCCCTGGGAGAGCAGGCGCACGGTGAGCAGACGTCGGAAGTCTCGGAAACGGAGAAGGGCACGCAGATCGCGGACGACGGACATGGGGCACAGCCTCACATACGGCGAAAGTCCCCGGGCGATACAGCCCGGGGACCCTCTGTAGCCCTGGCAGGAGCGTTTTGAGTGAGCCTTAGCGCTCGACTTCACCCTTGATGAACTTCTCGACGTTCTCGCGGGCCTCGTCGTCGAAGTACTGGACCGGCGGAGACTTCATGAAGTAGCTGGAGGCCGACAGGATCGGGCCGCCGATGCCGCGGTCCTTGGCGATCTTCGCGGCGCGTACGGCGTCGATGATGACACCCGCGGAGTTCGGGGAGTCCCAGACCTCCAGCTTGTACTCCAGGCTCAGCGGCACGTCGCCGAAGGCGCGACCCTCGAGGCGGACGTAGGCCCACTTGCGGTCGTCGAGCCACTGCACGTAGTCCGACGGGCCGATGTGGACGTTCTTCGCGCCGAGATCCCGGTCGGGGATCTGAGAGGTCACGGCCTGCGTCTTGGAGATCTTCTTGGACTCGAGGCGCTCACGCTCGAGCATGTTCTTGAAGTCCATGTTGCCGCCGACGTTCAGCTGCATCGTGCGGTCCAGGACGACACCGCGGTCCTCGAACAGCTTCGCCATGACGCGGTGCGTGATGGTCGCGCCGACCTGGGACTTGATGTCGTCACCGACAATCGGGACGCCCGCCTCGGTGAACTTGTCCGCCCACTCCTTGGTGCCGGCGATGAAGACCGGGAGGGCGTTGACGAAGGCGACCTTGGCGTCGATGGCGCACTGGGCGTAGAACTTCGCCGCGTCCTCGGAGCCGACGGGCAGGTAGCAGACGAGGACGTCGACCTGCTTGTCCTTGAGGACCTGGATGATGTCGACCGGGGCTTCGGCGGACTCCTCGATGGTCTCGCGGTAGTACTTGCCGAGACCGTCGAGCGTGTGACCGCGCTGGACGGTCACACCGGTGTTCGGCACGTCGCAGATCTTGATGGTGTTGTTCTCGGAGGCGCCGATGGCGTCGGCGAGGTCGAGACCGACCTTCTTCGCGTCGACGTCGAACGCCGCGACGAACTCGACGTCACGAACGTGGTAGTCGCCGAACTGGACGTGCATCAGCCCGGGGACCTTCGACGCCGGGTCGGCGTCCTTGTAGTACTCGACTCCCTGAACCAGCGACGCGGCGCAGTTGCCCACGCCGACGACGGCTACGCGAACCGAACCCATTCCGGTTGCTCCCTGTGTGTACGAGTGAGGCCCTGGCAGGGACCTCACGTGGCGGTGTCGCCGGGCGTATCCGACCCGGGGGTGTCCCCGGGCCGGGGCAGGACGCCCGGCGCTCCCTCTGTGGTGTCGCGAGTGGGTTCTCCATGGCCCGGACCCTTCAGGTCCCGGCCGGCCCGCTCGCTCTCGATGAGCTCGTTCAGCCAGCGCACTTCGCGCTCCACGGACTCCATCCCGTGGCGCTGGAGCTCAAGTGTGTAGTCGTCGAGGCGCTCCCGGGTGCGTGCCAACGAGGCACTCATCTTCTCCAGGCGCTCCTCCAGCCGGCTGCGACGGCCTTCGAGGACTCGCATGCGGACGTCGCGCGAGGTCTGCCCGAAGAAGGCGAAACGAGCGGCGAAGTGCTCGTCCTCGTACGCGTCGGGACCCGTCTGCGAAAGCAGCTCCTCGAAGTGCTCCTTACCTTCCGCCGTCAACCGGTAGACGATCTTGGCGCGACGCCCTGCGAGTGGTGCGGCGAGGGCGTCCTCGTGGGTGTTCCCCGGTTCCTCGATCAACCAGCCGTTGGTGACCAGCGTCTTGAGGCAGGGGTAGAGCGTGCCGTAGCTGAACGCCCGGAACACGCCCAGTGACGTATTGAGACGTTTGCGCAGCTCATAGCCATGCATCGGGGACTCACGGAGCAGGCCGAGTACGGCGAATTCGAGGATCCCGGAACGCCGGCTCATCGTCGCCTCCTCGTCGTTGTGTCGCACCGATGTATCGACTCGATACATCAAGACGATAGAACGCTCTTCCGGAAGCGACAAGTGGGGAGACGGTGAACGGGATCACATCAATGTTTCATGCGAACCAAGTTGCCTGATTTGGGGTGAACTTCGGGGCACGGCTGGTTTTGACGGTGCGTAGTCTGTGCGGCATGCACACCACCGGGAACCGAGCGACGCCTGGGGAGCGTTGCTGTCCCGGTGCGGTACGGATGAATGCGGAACCGACCGCATCCGTACTTCGGGGGGACCGGAAACCAGCCGCCGTTTCCAGGCGCGCAAAGGTGCGCCTGCCCGAGGAGTAGTCGTTCGATGAGCGAGCACCGTCGCAAACCGCCGCAGCCGCAGGGAGGCGGACGTGCCGCGGCCCGACGCGGCCAGTCCGGCTCGTCCTCCGGCCGCCGCGCGGCTCCGCGAGGCGCCACCGGGTCTCTTGCCGACTCCTATGGGACGAGCTCCCAGGAGTCGGCTTCTTACGGTCCGGAGGGCGAGGAACGTCAGTACGGCAGCCGTGCCGAGGCCCGCCGGGCGGCCCAGAGAAGTACGGGCGGTGGTCGCCGCAGAGGGGCGGAGCCTGCTCGCGGAAGCGGCCGCCGGCCGCCGGGCGGCCGGGGACGGGCGGGCGACCCCGGCAAGAAGCGGCTGATCGACTATCCCCGCGCCGGCAAGTACGGCGTGGCGCGCTGGGTGCCGTCCTGGAAGCTGGTGACCGGTCTGTTCATCGGCTTCATCGGAAGCCTGGTCGCAGTCGCAGGTGTCGGTTACGCGCTCGTGAGTATCCCGAACGTGGCCGAGACCGCGACGGCGCAGAACAACGTCTACTACTGGTCCGACGACACCGAGATGGTCTCCACGGGTGGTGAGACCAACCGACAGATCGTCAACCTCGCGCAGATCCCGAAGGCGATGCAGTACGCCGTCGTCTCGCAGGAGAACAAGACCTTCTACACCGACAGCGGCATCGACCCCAAGGGCATCGCCCGCGCCGTGTTCAACATGGCCAGGGGCGGCAACACGCAGGGTGGTTCCACCATCACCCAGCAGTACGTCAAGAACGCGCGCCTGAACGACCAGTCCCAGACCGTCACGCGCAAGTTCAAGGAGATCTTCATCTCCATCAAGGTGGGCGCCACGGTCAACAAGGACACGATCATGGAGGGATATCTCAACTCCGCGTACTACGGGCGCAACGCCTACGGCATTCAGGCGGCCGCGCGCGCGTACTTCAACAAGCAGGCCAAGGATCTGGATCCGGGCGAGTGCGCCTTCCTGGCCGCCATGCTGAAGGGCGCCACGTATTACGACCCGGCGGGCGCGACGTCCATCGACCCGGTGAACGCCTCACCCGAGGCCAACAGCAAGCGAGCCCTGCGCCAGATGCAGGACACCCTCGACAAGATGGTCGAATACGGTCACCTCAGCGCCACCGAGCGGGCCAGGCACACCACGCTTCCCAAGGTGCAAAACCCCCGGTCCAACACCCAGCTGAAGGGACAGACCGGCTATCTGGTCGACCTCGCCAAGGCCTACCTGATCAACAACAAGATCATCAGCGCCGACCAGCTCCAGCGGGGCGGCTACTCGATCTACACGACCTTCGACAAGAAGAAGGTCAACGAGCTCGAGGCGGCGGTCAAGAAGGTCCGCGAGGAGAACATCGATCCCAAGAAGCGCCCTGACAAGGACACCTACGTCCAGTTCGGCGGGGCTTCCGTGGAGCCGGCCACCGGGGCGATCCGGGCCTGCTACGGCGGCGAGGACGCGACCACCCACTTCACCAACAACTGCGACTCGACCGGTGCCCAGGTCGGTTCGACGTTCAAGACGTTCGTGCTCGCCGCGGCGATGAAGTGGGGCGTGCGCGATCCGGATCTCGGCGAGAGCCAGGCGCAGGACGAGCGCACCGTCGTCAACGCGAAGAGCCTGTTCAGCGGCAAGAACGACCTCAAGATCAAGAACTACGACCGTTCGATCTGGAAGAACGAGGAGGACAAGGAATGGCTCCAGGAGAACGACGGCAAGCAGTCCTACGGCTCTCCGCCCAAGTACCAGATCGATCTTCGTGAGGCGATGCGGGAGTCCGTGAACTCCGCCTTCGTGCAGCTCGGCATGGACGTCGGCCTGGACAAGGTGAAGGAATCGGCCATGGACGCGGGCCTCAAGGAAGACAGCCTGGCCGGCACCAACTTCCCGTCCTTCTCCATCGGTATCTCCGACCCCAGCGCGATCCGTATGGCGGGCGCATACGCCACCTTCGCGGCCAGCGGCAAGCAGAACGAGCCGTACTCCGTCGAAAGGGTCACGAGCAAGGACGGTGACGTCTTCAACCACAAGGCGAAGCCCGAGCAGGCTTTCGAGAAGAAGGTCGCCGACAACGTCACCGACGTCCTCAAGACCGTGGTCGAAAAGGGCACCGGCACCAACGCCCAGCTGACCGGCCGTGAGGTGGCCGGCAAGACCGGTACCACCGACGGCAACAAGTCCGCCTGGTTCGTCGGGTACACCCCTCAGCTGTCCACGGCGATCACGATGTTCCGGCTCGACGACGACGAGACCAAGAAGAACCGCACGTTCCTCGAGATGTACGGAACGGGTGGCCAGGAGAAGATCCACGGTGCGTCGTTCCCGTCCGAGATCTGGCACGACTACATGGAGCAGGCGCTGAAGGGCCAGAAGGCGATCGACTTCCCGACGCCGGAGCCGATCGGTGAGATCGTCAACGAGGAGCCGAGCCCGACGCCCACTCCGACGCCCAGTGAGACCGAGTCGCCCACCCCGACTCCGACCCCGACGCCCAGCCTGACGTTTCCCTCACCGACGCCCACGGCCTCGGAGAGCTGCCGGTTCGACTGGCAGTGCGGCGACACGGGCGGTACGGACAACGGCGGCACCGACGGAGGCGTGAGCTCGACCCCCACCGCCACATCGACGGATCCCAATGGCGGCAACACCAACGGGAACGGCAACGGCAACGGCAATGGGGGCCTCTTCGGCGGCCCAGGTGGTTAGGCGCCACGTGCCCCATTGAGGGTGTTTCACGTGAAACATGGGCCGTCGCACCCACCAGGTGCGGCGGCCCTCGGCGTACTCCCAGCCTCGTACGGCAGGATGGGCCGCATGCCCAGTGCTGAATCGACGCCAGCGAGCGTGCACGACTCGGACCCAGTGCGTCCGACCAAGGACGACGAGGTCTCCAGGAACGGCAGCGAGTTCATCGGCGGCCCTCTCGGGCGGCGCGCCCTGCTGGGGACCTCCTGGTGGACGCCCGTCCGGGTCATCGCGCTCGTGGCCATCGGCGTGTTCGCGCTCGGCCTGGTCCAGAAGGCGCCCTGCTACAACGGCGGCTGGTTCTTCGGTGCCAGCACCCAGTACACCCACGCCTGCTACTCGGACATCCCGCATCTGTACCAGGGACGCGGATTCGCCGACGGACTCGTCCCGTACTTCGACAAGCTCCCCGGCGACATGCAGTACCTCGAATACCCGGTGCTGACCGGCGTGTTCATGGAGGTCGCCGCCTGGCTCACGCCCGGGAGCGGCAGCATCCAGGACCAGGAACAGTGGTACTGGATGGTCAACGCCGGAATGCTGATGGTCTGCGCGGCCGTCATCGTCGTCTGCGTGAGCCGCACCCACGCCCGGCGCCCCTGGGACGGTCTGCTGGTCGCCCTGGCGCCCGCCTTCGCGTTGACCGCCACCATCAACTGGGACCTGCTGGCGGTCGCTCTGACGGCCTCCGCGATGCTGATGTGGGCGCGGGGCCGCTCGCTCGCCTTCGGCGTCCTCCTGGGGCTCGCCACGGCCGCCAAGCTCTATCCGGTCTTCCTGCTCGGGCCGCTGTTCGTGCTGTGCTGGCGGGCGGGCAAGTGGCGGGACTTCGGCAAGGCGTTCGGCGGCGCGGTCGTCTCCTGGCTCGTGGTGAACCTGCCGGTGATGTACTTCGCCTTCGACGGCTGGTCGAAGTTCTACACGTTCAGCCAGGAGCGGGGCGTGGACTTCGGTTCCTTCTGGCTGATCATGGCCCAGAAGTCCTCCGACCCGTTCAGTACCGAGACCGTCAACACGCTCGCCACGCTGCTGGTGCTGCTGTGCTGCGCCGGCATCGCGGCGCTGGCCCTGACCGCTCCGCGCAGGCCGCGTTTCGCCCAACTGGCGTTCCTGATCGTCGCCGCGTTCATCCTCACCAACAAGGTCTACTCACCGCAGTACGTCCTGTGGTTGGTGCCGCTGGCCGTGCTGGCCCGGCCGAAATGGCGGGACTTCCTCATCTGGCAGGCGTGCGAGGTGGCGTACTTCCTGGGGATCTGGCTGTACCTCGCGTACACGACCAGCGGCAACGCCCACAAGGGGCTGCCGACCGACGGTTACCACTGGGCCATCGGACTGCACCTGCTGGGCACGGCCTACCTGTGCGCGATGGTCGTGCGCGACATCCTGATGCCGGAACGGGACGTGGTGCGTCGGGCCGGCGACGACGATCCCTCGGGCGGTGTGCTCGACCGAGCCGAGGACGTCTTCGTACTGGGCCCCGCCGCCCATCCGCCGCGGCACGCGGCCCACTTCGACGGGCCACCGGTGGAGTGGGGCAGCGATCGTCGGCCCGACGGTTCGCTCTGAGCGAACAGCGCCTGTACGGCGTACGCCGGTTGGGCCACACGTGTGAAAGGCCGTACACGGACATTCCCGTGTACGGCCTTTTCGTCAGCGGTGCTGAAGGACCTCAGCGGTCGACGATCCGGTCGAACTGCGTGGTGGTGTGCCGCAGATGGGCCACCAGTTCCTCGCCGACCTTCGGCTCCGGGGCGTCCGAGGGCACGAACAGAATGGAGACCTGCATGTGCGGCGGTTCGGCGAACCAGCGCTGCTTGCCGCCCCAGACGAACGGAGAAAGGTTCCGGTTGACCGTCGCCAGGCCGGCCCGTGCGACCCCCTTGGCGCGCGGCATGACGCCGTGCAGGGCCTTCGGGGCCTCCAGGCCCACACCGTGCGACGTACCGCCCGCCACGACCACCAGGAAGCCGTCCGAGGCCGCCTTCTGCTGCCGGTAGCCGAAACGGTCCCCCTTGGAGACGCGGGTGACGTCCAGGACGGCGCCGCGGTACTCGGTGGAGTCGTGGTCCCCGAGCCACAGCCGGGTCCCGATGCGGGCGCGGAAGCGGGTCTGCGGGAACTGCTGCTGCAGCCGGGCGAGGTCCTCGGCCTTGAGGTGGCTGACGAACAGGGTGTGCAGCGGCAACCGGGCCGCGCGCAGCCGGTCCATCCAGCCGATGACCTCCTCGACGGCGTCCGAGCCGTCGGTGCGGTCCAGCGGCAGGTGGATCGCGAAGCCCTCGAGGCGGACGTTCTCTATGGCGGCGTGCAGCTGCGGCAGGTCCTGCTCGCTGATGCCGTGCCGCTTCATCGAGGACATCACCTCGATGACCACGCGGGCGCCCACCAGGCCGTAGACGCCGTCGATGGACGACACCGAGCGGATCACCCGGTCGGGCAGGGGCACGGGCTCCTCGCCGCGGCGGTAGGGCGTCAGTACCAGCAGGTCACCGCCGAACCAGTCCTTGATCCGCGCGGCCTCGTAGGTCGTGCCGACGGCGAGGACGTCCGAGCCCAGCCGGGTGGCCTCCTCCGCCAGCCGCTCGTGCCCGAAGCCGTAGCCGTTGCCCTTGCAGACCGGGACGAGCCCCGGGAACTGCTCCTGCACGTGCTTGTGATGCGCCCGCCAGCGCGCAGTGTCGACGTAGAGCGTGAGCGCCATGGCCGGACCCGGAACCTTTCTAGTGGCTGCGGTGTATCAGAGGTATGCGAGCTATTGAAGCGAAGAGCGCGGCGTCAGCGACGCGACATGTAGATGTCGAGGGCCTTGTGGAGCAGCTTGTTGAGCGGGAAGTCCCACTCGCCGAGGTATTCGGCCGCCTGGCCGCCCGTGCCCACCTTGAACTGGATCAGACCGAAGAGGTGGTCGGTCTCGTCCAGCGAGTCGGAGATGCCCCGCAGGTCGTAGACGGTCGCGCCGAGCGCATAGGCATCCCGCAGCATCCGCCACTGCATCGCGTTCGAAGGCCGGACCTCGCGGCCGATGTTGTCGGAGGCGCCATAGGAGTACCAGACGTGACCGCCCACGATCAGCATGGTCGCCGCCGACAGGTTCACGCCCTCGTGCCGGGCGAAGTACAGCCGCATCCGGTTGGGGTCCTCGGAGTTGAGGGCCGTCCACATGCGCTGGAAGTACGACAGCGGGCGGGGCCGGAAGTGGTCGCGCACCGCCGTGATCTCGTACAGCCGCTGCCATTCCTCGAGGTCCTGGTAACCGCCCTGGACGACCTCGACGCCGGCCTTCTCGGCCTTCTTGATGTTGCGTCGCCACAGCTGGTTGAAGTTCTTGTGGACCTCTTCCAGGGAGCGGTTCGCGAGCGGCACCTGGTAGACGTAGCGGGGCTGCACGTCACCGAAGCCGGCTCCCCCGTCCTCGCCCTGCTGCCAGCCCATGCGGCGCAGCTTGTCGGCGACCTCGAAGGCGCGCGGCTCGATGAAGTCGGCCTCGATGTCGCGCAGGCGCTTCACGTCCGGGTTCTGGATGCCGGCCTTGATCGAGGTGGCCTCCCAGCGCCGGATGATCACCGGCGGGCCCATCTTCACGGAGAACGCGCCCTGGTGCTTGAGGTGCGCCAGCATCGGTTCCAGCCACTCGGTCAGATTCGGCGCGAACCAGTTGATGACCGGGCCTTCAGGCAGATAGGCGAGGTAGCGCTTGATCTTGGGCAGCTGCCGGTAGAGGACGAGGCCGGCGCCGACCAGCTCGCCGCCCTTGTCGAACCATCCGAGGCTCTCCGATCGCCACTCCGCCTTGACGTCAGCCCAGGCCGGGACCTGCATGTGGCTCGCCGACGGCAGGCTCTGGATGTATGCCAGATGCTGCTCGCGACTGATCGTCCTCAGGGTCAGGCTCATTCGGGGCGCTCCTCGGGCTGGTGTGTCCCCATGGGTACAGGGGCTCCGGCTCTCGCGCCGAAGCCTACTGCGCCTCGCGAGCGCCCCGACTGGGCGTACGGAACCTGCGTCCCGGCTCGTGGGCCGCCGGGACGTTCCGCGATGCTTTGGGTGGTGTTGAGCGGACAGTGCCCGTGGCGTCAGTTGATGACCCCACCGAAGAGACCGCCGTGCGCCATGCCGAGGAAGAAGCCGACCGCTGCGGCGCCGAGACCGAGGATCAGTCCGAAGCGCTCTCGGGTCGTCTCCGAGACCCACTGGCCGTACGCACCGGTGAGGATGCCGACCAGGCCGGTCCAGGAGCTGAGCAGGTGCAGGTTGTGGAACATCGCCGAGACGAAAGCCGTGATGCCCAGCACCAGGGTCACCGCGAGCAGTGTGTCCTGGAGGGGGTGGGACTTTCCGTCCGTGGCAAAAAGGCCTCCGGCGGTGTTGGGTCGCATTGCCTGTGCCATAGGGCACCTCCTGCGGAAGGCGGCGCATCGTAGCGCCATACACACCCGATGTGTACAGAGTGACCGTCCTCCGGGCCGGATTTCAACCGGAAGCCGGTGTGCGGGTAGTCTGTACCGTCTGCACGGTGTCTGCCCATGTCACGACCGGGACTACCGCGAGGAAGCCCCGATTGTCAGTGGCGGCCGATACCGTTGCGTACGCATCACAACCCTCCTGCCACGGAACGACCGTGGCCGTTGAGTCCAAAGGAGGTGGGTTCCACATGCGTCACTACGAGGTGATGGTCATCCTCGACCCCGATCTGGAGGAGCGCGCTGTCGCCCCCATGATCGAGAACTTCCTCTCCGTCGTCCGTGAGGGCAACGGCAAGGTTGAGAAGGTCGACACCTGGGGCCGTCGTCGGCTCTCGTACGAGATCAAGAAGAAGCCCGAGGGCATCTACTCGGTCATCGACCTGCAGGCCGAGCCTGCGGTCGTCAAGGAGCTCGACCGCCAGCTGAACCTGAACGAGTCGGTCCTCCGGACCAAGGTCCTCCGCCCCGAGACCCACTGAGCTTCCGCTCAGTTGATCCCGGGATCCGAGTAGCAGCAACCAAGCAGCCAGAGCAGCAAACCCGCCGAGAGGTTCCCCATGGCAGGCGAGACCGTCATCACGGTCGTCGGCAATCTTGTCGATGACCCCGAGCTGCGCTTCACCCCTTCCGGTGCGGCGGTCGCGAAGTTCCGTGTCGCGTCCACCCCCCGCACCTTCGACCGCCAGACCAACGAGTGGAAGGACGGCGAGAGCCTGTTCCTGACCTGCTCGGTCTGGCGTCAGGCGGCGGAGAACGTCGCCGAGTCGCTCCAGCGAGGCATGCGCGTCATCGTGCAGGGCCGGCTGAAGCAGCGGTCCTACGAGGACCGTGAGGGCGTCAAGCGCACGGTCTACGAGCTGGACGTCGAGGAAGTCGGCGCCAGCCTGCGCAGTGCCACGGCCAAGGTCACCAAGACCGCCGGCGGTGCCGGACGTGGTGGCCAGGGTGGTTACGGCGGCGGTAGCGGTGGCGGCCAGGGTGGCGGCGGCTGGGGCGGTGGCTCCGGCAGCGGTCAGCAGGGCGGCGGCGCTCCCGCCGACGACCCCTGGGCGACCAGTGCTCCCGCCGGTGGCAGCCCGGCCGGCGGCGGCGGTGGCGGCGGCTGGGGTGGAAACTCCGGCGGCGGCGGCACTGGCGGCGGCTACTCGGACGAGCCCCCCTTCTAGGCCTTCGGCCGAGGGGTGGGTCGTACCCACACTTCTTGATCACACAGGAGAAACACCATGGCGAAGCCGCCTGTGCGCAAGCCTAAGAAGAAGGTCTGCGCTTTCTGCAAGGACAAGGTCACGTACGTGGACTACAAGGACACGAACATGCTGCGGAAGTTCATTTCCGACCGCGGCAAGATCCGTGCCCGCCGCGTGACCGGCAACTGCACGCAGCACCAGCGTGACGTCGCCACGGCAGTCAAGAACAGCCGTGAGATGGCGCTGCTGCCCTACACGTCCACCGCGCGATAAGGGAAGGGTGACCGACTAATGAAGATCATCCTCACCCACGAGGTCTCCGGCCTCGGTGCCGCGGGCGACGTCGTCGACGTCAAGGACGGTTACGCTCGCAACTACCTGATCCCGCGGAACTTCGCGATCCGCTGGACCAAGGGTGGCGAGAAGGACGTCGAGCAGATTCGTCGTGCTCGCAAGATCCACGAGATCCAGACCATCGAGCAGGCCAACCAGGTGAAGGCCCAGCTCGAGGGTGTCAAGGTCCGTCTGGCCGTCCGCTCCGGCGATGCAGGTCGTCTCTTCGGTTCCGTCACCCCGGCCGACGTCGCTTCCGCGATCAAGGCTTCCGGTGGCCCCGAGGTCGACAAGCGCCGCATCGAGCTGGGCTCGCCGATCAAGACCCTGGGCGCCCACGAGACGTCCGTGCGTCTGCACCCCGAGGTTGCCGCCAAGGTCAACATCGAGGTCGTCGCGGCCTGACGGCTGCGGTTGTCTTGAGCAGCGGTGAGAGGGGCCGTACCTACGTAGGTACGGCCCCTCTTGCATGCTGTGAACCGTTCCTGGGTCGCGTTGTGTTTCACGTGAAACGTGACGGCCCACGATGTTTCACGTGAAACGGTCAGCGGGTCGCGCCGGTGACGATCCAGCGGCCTGAACGGGTTCGCAGCCAGAGTGTCAGCATGCGGACCACCATCATCAGAGTCATCGCTGCCCACAGCGCGGTGAGGCCGCCATCCAGTGCGGGTACGAGCAGAGCTATCGGGGCGAAGACGGCCAAGGTGATCACCATGGCCCAGGCGAGATAGGGTCCATCACCCGCTCCCATCAGCACACCGTCCAGGACGAAGACGACGCCGCAGATCGGCTGGGAGAGAGCCACGATCAATAGAGCGGGTAGGGCGGCACCCTTGACCGTGGAGTCACTGGTGAACAGGGGAAGGAACAGCGGTCGGGAGAGTACGACCAGCACGCCGAGGGCGATCCCCACCGCGATGCCCCATTCCACCATCCGCCGGCACGCCTGGCGGGCGCCTTCGGTGTCGTCGGCGCCCAGATAGCGCCCGATGATGGCCTGCCCGGCGATGGCGATGGCGTCCAGGGCGAAGGCGAGCAGGCTCCACAAGGACAGGATGATCTGGTGGGCAGCGATGTCGGCGTCCCCCAGGCGGGCTGCGACGGCTGTGGCGATCATCAGGATCGCCCTCAGGGAAAGCGTGCGGACGAGCAGGGGGACGCCAGCTTGGGCGGAGGCTCTGATCCCCGCGGCGTCAGGACGCAAAGAGGCGCCGTGTCTGCGGGCCCCGCGGACGACGACCACGAGATAGGCGGCGGCCATGCCGCACTGGGCGATGACGGTGCCCCAGGCGGAGCCCGCGATGCCGAGATCGGCGCCGTAGACGAGGCCTGCGTTGAGAGCGGCGTTGGCCACGAAGCCGGCGATGGCGACGTAGAGAGGAGTCTTGGTGTCCTGCAGCCCGCGGAGTACCCCGGTCGAAGCGAGCACCACCAGCATGGCTGGGATGCCAAGGGCGGAGATCCGCAAATAGGTGGTCGCGTAGGGAGCGGCGGTGTCAGAGGCACCGAAGAGCTCCACGATCGATGGCGCGGTGGGCAGGACGACAGCGATGACAACGGCACCGAGCAGCAGCGCCAACCAGATGCCGTCCATGCCCTGGCGGATGGCGGCCTGCGGATCACCGGCTCCCACACGGCGGGCGACGGCGGCCGTGGTGGCGTAAGCGAGGAAGACGAAGACGCTGACGGCCGTGGTGAGAAGGGCCGAGGCGATGCCGAGGCCGGCGAGTTGGGCAGTGCCCAGATGGCCGACGATCGCGCTGTCGGCCATGACGAAGAGGGGCTCGGCGACGAGCGCACCGAAGGCCGGAACGGCGAGTGCGACGATCTCGCGGTCGTGCTGTCGTCGGGTGGCCCTGGGGGCCGCGGACGCCTGTGTCATGTGCACCAATCTAATCGTCCACAGGTAAGAGATGCAATGGAGATTAGACCCTTACTCGTGTTCGGGAGGTGTGCGCTGCTGTGTACAGTTCGAACTGATCTTGAGCCGACCGGGAAAGTTTTTCTTCTGCACAGCCGGTGGACGGCGAAGGCACAGGTCAGAACCCTTCTGGGAGGTTAGAAGGGAGCTTGTTCACAGGGCTGTCCACCGGGTCGTGCACAGGTTTTGCCGAGTTCTCCACAGCATCCGGGCCGTCGTCCACATGGCCTGTGGATAACCAGATTGGCTGACGGTGCCCGCGGGCCTACGGTGGTCCGGCGCCCGCTCCATCCGTCGGCTGGAAAACCATCCCAAAACCGACGCGCCAGAACCGGAGTTGGGCGTCTCAATTGTCAGTGCCGTGCCGTAGAACTGAGAAGCACGGCGAGGTCCGCTCGGCGGACGGGAGGAGGTGGCTCGGTGAGCATTTCCGAGCCCTTGGACGACCCGTGGGCCGACAGCGGTCCCAGTGATCGTCTGCCTTCCTCGCGCCGCCGCAGCGACGGAGGCCGGGGCCGAGACGAGCAGCACGACCGCGGCCGGGACAGCGACGCGTGGGACGGCGGAGGCACGGCCTTCGAGCGGGTCCCGCCCCAGGACCTGGACGCGGAGCAGTCCGTCCTCGGCGGCATGCTTCTGTCCAAGGACGCCATCGCGGACGTCGTCGAGGTCATCAAGGGCCACGACTTCTACAAACCCGCCCACGAGACGATCTTCCAGGCGATCCTGGACGTCTACGCCAAGGGCGAGCCGGCCGACCCCATCACGATCGCCGCCGAGCTCACCAAGCGCGGCGAGATCAACAAGGTCGGCGGCGCATCGTATCTGCACACCCTCGTCCAGACCGTGCCCACGGCGGCGAACGCCGAGTACTACGCGGAGATCGTCCATGAACGGGCGGTGCTGCGGCGCCTGGTGGAGGCGGGGACGCGCATCACCCAGATGGGATACGCGGCCGACGACGACGTCGACGAGATCGTCAACCGCGCCCAGGCCGAGATTTACGCGGTCACCGAGCAGCGCACCAGCGAGGACTACCTGCCGCTCGGCGACATCATGGAGGGCGCGCTCGACGAGATCGAGGCGATTGGTTCGCGCAGCGGTGAGATGACCGGTGTGCCCACCGGCTTCACCGACCTCGACTCGCTCACCAACGGACTGCACCCGGGCCAGATGATCGTCATCGCGGCCCGCCCCGCCATGGGAAAGTCCACCCTCGCGCTGGACTTCGCCCGCGCGGCCTCGATCAAGCACAACCTGGCCAGCGTCATCTTCTCCCTCGAGATGGGGCGCAACGAGATCGCGATGCGTCTCCTGTCGGCCGAGGCACGGGTGGCCCTGCACCACATGCGTTCGGGCACCATGACGGACGAGGACTGGACTCGGCTGGCGCGCCGGATGCCGGAGGTGTCCTCCGCGCCCCTCTACATCGACGACAGCCCGAACCTGTCGATGATGGAGATCCGTGCGAAGTGTCGGCGGCTGAAGCAGCGCAACGACATCAAGCTCGTGATCATCGACTATTTGCAGCTGATGCAGGCCGGTGGTTCCAAGCGCTCCGAGAGCCGTCAGCAGGAGGTCTCGGACATGTCCCGCAACCTCAAGCTCCTGGCCAAGGAGCTGGAGGTCCCGGTGATCGCGCTCTCGCAGCTCAACCGTGGTCCCGAGCAGCGCACGGACAAGAAGCCCATGGTGTCCGACCTGCGTGAGTCCGGATCCATCGAGCAGGACGCCGACATGGTGATCCTGCTGCACCGCGAGGACGCCTACGAGAAGGAGTCGCCCCGCGCGGGCGAGGCGGACATCATCGTGGGCAAGCACCGTAACGGCCCTACGGCGACGATCACCGTCGCCTTCCAGGGGCACTACTCGCGCTTCGTGGACATGGCCCAGACCTGATGTCGGTGCCGCGTCGCACCATGCTGGTCACCGGGGCGCCCGGGGCCGGCAAGAGCACCCTGGCGCGGCCACCGTCGGAAACGCTCCGTTTCCCCCTGCTGGCCGCCAAGGACCACATCAAGGAGACTCTGCCCGACTAGCTGCAGGTACCCGCGGGTGCCCTCACGCCGGCTGGGTACTGCGGCCATGCGGTTGCTCTGGACGCTCACCGCAGGCTGCCGGAGGCGATCCTGGAGGCGCACTTACTGCCATGCCCTTCCGATACGCGTCCTCACCTGGGTTCCCCGACCGCCAGGGTGGTCAAAGTCCTTGCTCCTGCCCACCGGAGGAGGCCGCTCGTCGCTATGCCGTACGGGCGGCCACCGCCCACCCGGTCCATGTGGTTTGCGAGCTCTCGCCGGAGATCCTGGCCCAGTACGACCGGCCGCTCGGCTACGGCCCCGTCATCACCGTGGACCCCACGCGACCGACGGATCCGCTTGCCATCGCCGCACAGGTCCGCCGAATGTCCGACCAGGAAATGCCACGGCTCTGAGACGGCAGCCGTCGGTCGGCCATCCACACCACCGCCGGGGTTAAAGAAGTCGACGCCCGCGTATCCCACGGGATGGACTGGGGGCATGACGACATCTCAGGAAGAGCTGCTTCCCGGCACACGTCGGGCGCTGCTGCACCGGATCGCCACGGCGCAGGCGGAGGGGAGGGCTCCCTCACTGGTCGCGGCGGTCGTGCGGGACGGACGGACCGTGTGGCACGGTGCGCGCACCTCGGTGGACGGGCACGGCCCGGACGAGAACGTGCAGTACCGCATCGGCTCGATCACGAAGACCTTCACCGCCGTTCTCGTCCTGCGACTGCGTGACGAGGGGGTGCTCGACCTCGGGGACCCGCTGGAGAAGCATGTACCCGGCACGGGAGCGGGGGAGGCAACCATCGCCGAACTCCTCTCCCACACCGGCGGTTTGGCGGCCGAGTCTCCCTCGCCCTGGTGGGAGCGCACCCCGGGGGCTCTGCGTCCCGAACTCACCGACGTACTGGGCGAGCACCCCTTCCTGCATCCGGTAGGACGCCTTTTCCATTATTCGAACCCCGGCTACACCCTGCTGGGAGCACTCGTCGAGAAACTGCGCGGGGCTCCGTGGGAAGAGGTGCTCCGGCGAGAAGTACTCGTACCTCTGGGTCTCGACCGCACGAGTGTCCGTCCGGAAGCGCCGCATGCGGGCGGCTGGGCCGTCCACCCGTGGGCCGATGTGATGCTGCCCGAACCCTGCGAACACCTCGGGCGGATGGCGCCGGCCGGGCAACTCTGGTCCACCACGGCGGACTTGGCTCGTTTCGCGGTCTTCCTGACGAACGGCGACGACCGGGTTCTGTGCGCGGAGACCGTGCGGGAGATGCGCACGCCCGCGGCACCGGCTGGGACGGGGGAACTCGCTGACAGTGCCACGTACGGGCTCGGATTGCAGATCCAGTACCGCGATGGACGGCTGCTCGTGGGGCACTCGGGCTCGCTGCCGGGATTCCTCGCGAATCTCACGTTCAGTGAGGCGGACGACGTCGCCGCGGTCGTGCTGGCCAACTGCACCTCCGGCCCGCTGTTGTCCGTCGTAGGGGCCGATCTCGTACGGATCGTCGCCGAGGCCGAGCCCAAAATCCCCGAACCCTGGCGTCCGATGCGCGAAGCCGATTCACGCGTACTGGAGTTGGCGGGCCAGTGGTACTGGGGAACGAGCGGATTCGCCCTACGGCTGACGGCAGACGGGCTCGTCTCGCTGGAGCCCCTGTCGGGCGCAGGCCGGCGCTCGCGATTCCGGGCCGACGGCGACGGCACCTGGACCGGCCTGGAGGGGTACTTCCAGGGGGAGGTCCTGAAGGCCGTACGGCGGCCTGACGGATCGGTGGACCATCTCGACCTCGGTTCGTTCGTATTCACTCGTCAGCCGTACGACGAGGGGTCTTCCGTGCCGGGTGGGGTGGATCCGCAGGGCTGGCGAGGCATCGGCTAGGCGCCCCTGCCCGGTCGACCGAGCGGCGCCCTGTTTCACGTGAAACAGGGCGCCATGCTGTGCGAGCGAACGGCCGTGGGGGAGGATCAGAGGGGCAGCTTGAAGCCCGCGTGTGAGGCCGTGAAACCGAGCCGTTCGTAGAAGCGGTGGGCATCCGTGCGTGTCTTGTCGGACGTCAACTGAACCAACTGGCAGTTCTGCCGTCGGGATTCCTCGATCGCCCACTCGATGAGCCGGGAGCCGAGTCCACTGCCCCGCTCGTCGGCATGGATGCGCACACCTTCGATGATCGATCTGGTGGCACCGCGCCGGGACAGTCCCGGGATGATGGTGAGCTGAAGCGTGCCGACCACGCGATCGTCTCGTGTGGCGACGACCAGATGCTGGTTCGGGTCGGAGGAAAGTCGCTCCAGCGCGGCCAGATAGGGGTCCAGGTCGTCCGGGGACTCGCGCTGGGCGCCCAAGGGGTCGTCGGCAAGCATGCCGACGATCGCAGAGACGTCGTCCGCCGTGGCGGGCCGAATTTCAAGATCTCCCATGTTCGCACCCTATGAGGGGTACTCGCGCGCGGGCACCGCGGGCGGGCGGAGAGCTTCCAGGGCTCGTACGAGGGGGGCGAGTTCGGGGTTGGTGGCGGCCTGGTCGAGGGCTTCTCGCAGGGCGTTCTCGTTGGTGGGGCGGGCTTGTTCGAGGAGGGTGCGGCCGGTGTCGGTGACGTCGGTGTAGATGCCGCGGCGGTCGGTGGGGCAGAGGTAGCGGGCGAGCAGGCCGCGGTCCTCGAGGCGGGTGACCAGGCGGGTGGTGGCGCTCTGGCTGAGGACGACGGCGTCGGCGACCTGCTTCATCTGCAGGTGTTCGCCCTCGCCGTCGTGCTGGCGGCCCAGGACGTCGAGCAGGGAGTACTCGCGCACGCTGAGGTCGTGTGCGCTCTGCAGGGCCTTCTCGATGTGCGCCTCGATCCGGCCGTGCAGCAGGGAGAGCGCGCACCAGCCCTGGGCGAGGGCGGTGAGCGCGGGGTCTGTGGCGGTCATGGGGCCTGCTTCCTCCGTCCTGAGGCTCCTGGCCCGGGCATAAGCGAATCGAGAATACCGTCGCTTGCAAGTAGCACGCGTCTGCAATTATTGTGAGCGTGTGCAACATGCTCTGCAATCGTCTGGGAAGGTGTCACCCCCATGCCGCTCGCGCTTCTGGCTCTCGCGATCGGGGCCTTCGGAATCGGAACGACGGAGTTCGTGATCATGGGCCTGCTGCCCCAGGTCGCGGACGACTTCGGGGTCTCCATCCCCACCGCGGGCCTCCTGGTCACCGGCTACGCGCTGGGCGTCATGTTCGGCGCCCCCCTGATGACCGCCCTCGGCACCAAGATCTCGCGCAAGCGGATGCTGATGCTGCTGATGGGGCTGTTCATCGTCGGCAACCTGCTCTCCGCCGTCGCCCCGTCGTTCACCGTCATGCTGATCGGTCGAGTGGTCGCCTCCCTCGCCCATGGAGCCTTCTTCGGCATCGGCTCGGTCGTCGCCGCCGACCTGGTGGCCCCGGACAAGAAGGCCGGAGCCATCGCGATGATGTTCACCGGCCTGACCGTCGCCAATGTCGTCGGCGTCCCGCTCGGCACGCTGATCGGCCAGAGCGCCGGCTGGCGTCTCACCTTCACGATCGTCGCGGCCCTCGGCGTGGTCGGCCTGATCGGCATCGCCCGGCTCGTCCCCGAGATGCCCCGGCCGGAGGGTGTGCGCCTGCGTCACGAACTGGTCGCCTTCAACAACGCCCAGGTGCTGCTCGCCATGGCGATGACCGTCCTCGGGTTCGGCGGGGTCTTCGCCGCCATCACCTACATCGCGCCGATGATGACCCACGTGGCGGGCTTCGCCGACGGCTCGGTGACCTGGCTGCTGGTCCTCTTCGGCCTCGGCATGGTCGGCGGCAACCTGGTCGGCGGCAAGTACGCGGACCGGGCCCTGATGCCCATGCTGTACGTGTCCCTGGGCGCCCTGGCCCTCGTGCTGGCCCTCTTCACGCTCACCGCGCACCACAAGATCCTGGCCGGCGTCACGATCACTCTCATCGGCGCACTGGGCTTCGCCACCGTGCCGCCGCTCCAGAAGAGGGTCCTCGACCAGGCGCGCAAGGCCCCGACGCTCGCCTCGGCCGTCAACATCGGTGCCTTCAACCTCGGCAACGCCCTCTCCGCCTGGCTCGGCGGTCTGGTCATCTCGGCCGGCTTCGGCTACACCGCTCCCAACTGGGTGGGCGCCGCCCTGGCCGCGGGGGCTCTCCTTCTCGCGTTCCTCTCGGCTGCGCTGGAGCGAAGGGACACCGCTCCTAGTGCCGTGGTCGCAGGGGCGACACCCGCGGAACAGCCGGAACAGCCGACCGCGGTGCACCACTGAACCTGAGTGGCCTGCGGCCCGGCATGACGACAGCGCCGGTTCCCCGAAGTCCGGGGCACCGGCGCCGTCGTACAGGCATGTCTCAGACCGCGACCACCGTCAGCGGAGCGAACCGCCGATGCCAGTCGCCCGGCAGCTCCGGAATCCCGTACGTCATGATCGAGTTGAGGGTGACCGGCGCCAGACCGCGTTCCCGGGCCCACGCCCGTAGCGCTTCGTGCCGTACGTCGATGTCGGTACGCAGGGGACGGTCGGTGCCGGCCGCGAGCGAGGTCAGGAGTGACTGGGCCGTCTTGGTGTCACGGGCGACCAGCGGACCCACGACATGGGTGTGCATGTTGGGCCAGGCAGCCGCGTAGCCGATGATCCGGCCGTTCTCCTCGGCGACGCGGAACTGGTCGGCGAAGGCAGGCAGCCGGGTGATGAGGTGGGTGCGATCGGTGCCGAGCACCTCTTCGTCGAGCCGGAGGATCGTGGCGAGGTCCTCGGCGGTGGCCGCTCGCGTGCTCACCGTCGGGTCCGGGCCGCCCGGAATGAAGTGTCCGCGGAGCATCTCAGCATGGCCGGTGACCTTGAAGCCCAGTTCCTCGTAGAGCGGGCGGCCGTAGGGCGTCGCGTGAAGAGTCAGCGGGGTGGTGCCCATCGCGGAGAGAATGTGACGCATGAGCCGGCGGCCAATGCCCTGCCGGGCATGCCGTTCGGCGACCAGCACCATCCCGATCGCTCCCAGATCGGGCTCGCTGTAGGGGCCGTACTCCGTGACCACGCAGGCGGTGACGAGACCCCCGTCGGGGTCGTCGATGCCGTAGCCCTTTCCGGCCGCGAGGAGGAGGCCCCACTTGTGCTCCTCGCGCGGCCACCCTCGGTTCTCGGACAGGTCCGCGCAGGCGGTGAGATCGCGAAGCGTCAGACGGCGGATGGGCAGAGCGGCGAGAGAAGAAATCGGCACGCAGGTCAGGCTGTCCGACGGGTACCCTCGGCGTCCACTTGTTTCCCGGGGTGCGTACGAGCTTTTGGCCATGTCGTAGCCAAGCGCACAGCACGCGATCAAATGCCGATGTTTCACGTGAAACATCGGAGAACGACGACCGTCCGGCGATCGACCGGAAGCACGCATGACACCTCACCGATCTCATGGACCACTAGCCTCAAGACATGGCGAGACTTCATCTCTTCGACCTCGATGGCACTTTGCTGCACGGAACCAGCGCGCCCGTGCAGATTTCCCGGCAACTCGGCCTTGAGGCCGAGACGGTGGCACTCGACCAGGCGATCGGCGCCGGGCTGATAGGCCCGTCGGAATATGCGCAGCAGGTGTACGCGCTGTGGGTGTCCCTGACCGAGGCACACGTCGTCGCGGCCTTCGAAGGTGCCCCATGGCTGGCCCGCATACGTGAGGTCTGGGCGGAGATCAGAGGGCAGGGCGACTACTGCGCGGTCGTGTCACTCTCGCCATCCTTCTTCGTGGAACGGCTGACCGGTTGGGGAGCTCATGCCGCGTACGGATCCCGCTTTCCGGCCATCCCCTTCACCGAGCCCGTGGATCCTGCCGGAGTACTCAGCGCCGCCGCCAAGGTCCTGATCGCGGACCGGCTCTGCAAGCAGTTCGGAGTGACAAGAGCCGACTGCATTGCCTATGGAGACTCCTCCTCCGACAAGGACCTGTTCGCCGCGGTGCCGATCTCGGTGGCGGTCAATGCAGACCATCACCTGTCCGATATCTCGACCCACTCCTACAAGGGCAGAGATCTGTGGGAAGCCTATGAATTGGTGCGCCATGCTCGGTAATTGAGGCTATGACGGCGACCGGTAGGGTCGACACCGGTTCCTGTCCGTACCGAGGTATGACCATCCCAGGCGGCCGAGAGCGGGGCAATGCAGCCTAACGGGACGGAGAGATCGAAGACCCGCATTTGTGGTTATGGAGCCAGGGCATCCGTACCTGGTGGGACGCTGCAGTGAGGGTGCCGCGGCCAATGCCACACTCGCGCCTACTTGTCCGTACGGACTGCGAATACGGGTTGTAAGTGGCTGTGTTGGCCGTGACGCCGAACCGGGAACGCAAGCCGTCTGCGGGAAAAGGCACCTTCCGACCGAGGAAGTGCGCAGACCGACCGAGAGATGTTCGAGGCGAGGCACACCATGGACGCTCCGACCTCCACGTCGGCCGACGACGGCACTTCCGGGGGTGGCGGCTGGTTCGCTCCACGCAACCAGCCGACAGCGGCCCCCGGTGCCGAACAGGAGACGACAGAGGAAAGCAGGTCGGCCGCGCTGCGCCCGGTCGGCAGGCCGGGGGCGGGCTCTGCAGGAGTCCCGGCAGCCAGTGAACGGGACCAGTCGACTGGTGCCACAGCACCGGCCGACGCTTCGGCTCAAGGCACAGTGCCACCCCGTACGGAGACCGACGACGAGGAAGCGACACCAGCCGAGGAGATACCCACCCCGGCCGCCCAGGCACAGGTCCCGACACGGCCGGACGGGTTACATTCCCCGGCGCGGATACCGCGGCCCGCCCCGGTCCAGCTCCCCGCAGCGCCGGACGACACCCCTTCCGCACGCCCCCGAGTCCCCGTCCGGCGCTCCTCCCCGCACCAGGGCACCCTCAAAGCGCTCGGGACCACCCCTGTGCTCCTTCCAAGCCTGTCCCCACGAGACCAGCCGCCCTCCCCGGACGCCGTCCTCATCCGCCGGACCATGGCCGAGGTCGCGCCCGTGGCCGAGAAGGTCACGTCGTACTTCTACGCGCTGCTCTTCGTACGCCACCCCGATCTGCGCCCACTGTTCCCCGCCGCCATGGACGCCCAGCGGGACCGCCTGTTCAGGGCGCTGCTGACGGCGGCCCAGCACATCGACGACACCCCGGTCCTGGCCGACTACCTGCAGAACCTGGGCCGGGGCCACCGCAAGTACGGCACCCGCGCCGAGCACTATCCGGCGGTCGGGGAGTGCCTCATCGGCGCGCTCAGCACGTACGCTTCCGGCATCTGGGACGCGGAGACGGAAGCGGCCTGGGTCCGGACGTACACGACGATCTCGCAGGTGATGATCGACGCGGCGGCGGCGGACGAACTGCGCGCCCCCGCCTGGTGGTACGCGGAGGTGGTGTCGCACGACCTGAGGACCCCCGACGTCGCCGTCGTCACCGTCCGGCCCGACCAGCCGTATCCGTTCCTCGCCGGCCAGTACACAAGTCTGGAGACGCCGTGGTGGCCGCGCATATGGCGGCACTACTCCTTCGCCTCGGCGCCCCGCTCGGACGGCCTGCTGTCCTTCCATGTGAAGGCCGTTCCCGCGGGCTGGGTCTCCAACGCGCTGGTGCACCGGGCCCGCCCCGGCGACATCATCCGGCTCGGTCCGCCGACCGGGTCGATGACCGTGGACCACACCACTGACAGCGGACTGCTCTGTCTGGGCGGCGGTACAGGCATAGCTCCGATCAAGGCGCTGGTCGAGGACGTGGCCGAACACGGCGCACGGCGGCCGGTCGAGGTGTTCTACGGAGCTCGCACCGACGACGACCTGTACGACATCGACACGATGCTCAGGCTCCAGCAGTCCCACCCCTGGCTGTCGGTCCGCGCCATCGTCGACCGGCAGGCCCGTCTCCAGCTCCCGGACGCCGTACGCGAATACGGTCCCTGGCGCGAGTACGACGCCTACCTCTCGGGACCGCCCGGCATGATCCGCAGCGGTGTGGAGACGCTCAGGTCCCTCGGGATCCCGTCGGAACGCATACGCCACGACTCCGTGGAGGAGCTCGTCCTGGCCCAGTGACCCTGCGAGAGGTCAGCCCAGGTCGGGTGCGTGCATGGCCCGTACGCCCTCGATGTTGCCGTCCAGGTAGTGGCGCAGGGACAGCGGGACCAGGTGGACGGAGGCGATCCCGACGCGGGTGAACGGCACCCGGACGATCTCGTACTCACCGATGGGCTCGTCCACCTCGGGTCCGTGGCGTAGGGACGGGTCCATCGACTCCAGGTGGCAGACGAAGAAGTGCTGCACCTTCACTCCGGTCGCGCCGCCGTCGTCGCCGATGTGCTCGACGGTGTCCACGAAGCAGGGCACCACGTCAGTGATCTTGGCGCCGAGCTCTTCGTACACCTCGCGGTGCAGGGCGTCGACGACGGTCGTGTCCGTCGGCTCGACTCCGCCGCCGGGGGTCAGCCAGTAAGGATCCATGCCGGGTTTGGTGCGCTTGATCAGGACCAGATCGTCGCCGTCCAGCAGGACGGCACGGGCGGTGCGCTTGACCACGGGTCGGACGGTCATGGGGGGTATGTGGCCCGGATGGTTCCACGTGAAACATCGCGAGGTGTCACCGGCCGGGCTCGCTGCGTCAACAGCGCAAAACACCAGCTCAACACCAGTCGGCAGCCGCTCGCAGCAGCCATTCGTGCGCCCGCGCGATATGCGGCATGGCCAGCGTCCCCGTGCGGACCACCAGGAAGTACGTCCGCAGCGGCGGCACGGGGGGCTCGTGCAGCGCGATGACGTCACCGCGCTCCAGGGCAGCCGCGCACAGATAGCGCGGCAGCACGGCGAGCCCGGCACCCGCGACGGCGCAGGCGAGCACAGCACGCAGATCGGGGACGACGACGGTGCCCGGGGCGGCCGGACGGGAATCGAAGACGGAGGCCCAGTAGCGCGAGACGAAGGGCAGCGACTCGTGCACCTCGATCACAGGAACGTCCTCGAACGCGGGAGCTCGCTTGACCGCGGGAAGGGCCTCGACCGCCTCCCCAGAGTCGAGCCGGCCGACCCAGCTCGGGGCGGCGACCAGGACGTGCTCCTCGTCGCAGAGCGTGCTCGCGGTGAGCAGCGCGCCCCGTGGACGGGCCGTGGTGATGGCCAGATCGTGATGTCCGGCGGCCAGACCTTCCAGAGTCTCCTCGGCGTTCCCGAAGGAGGCCCGCAGGGCGAAGCCCTGGCCGTCCTCGCCGGTCAGCTCGGTGAGCGCGGGCAGCGCCCGCTCGGCGGTGAACTCGGGAGGCCCCGCAAGATGCAGCGTGCGCAGGGACGACTCGTCGTCGAGACCGGTCTCGGCGATCTCCACCAGGGCGTCCAGATGAGGCGCGGCCTTGTGGGCGAGTTCGTCACCGATGGTCGTGGGGGTCACGCCGCGGGCCTGCCGTAAGAACAAAGGACGGCCCAACTGCCGTTCCAGGGTGCGGATCTGGGAGGTGACGGCCGGCTGCGAGAGTCCGAGCAATGCGGCGGCGCGGGTGAAGGAACCGGCCCGGTGCACCGTTACAAAGGTGCGCAGCAAGGCCAGATCCATGGCGACGCCCCCTTCCCCTGCCCTTCTCCCGGCCCGGGGCAGGGGCCCCACTATAAATATGTCGATAGGTCTCTGTCGCTACTGTGATTGGACACTGACACAGAGTCAACTAGCCTTGTTCGCGCGGTTCTTCGCGCGCGGGAACCGGGGCGGTCCGAGCCACGAGGGGGGAGGCTCGGACCGTCCGTTGCGCGTACCCGGACGTGGCCGCGCGTCTCGTCGGCCAGCAGTACGCGGATGGTCATCGAGCCTCGTAAGAACCCCTGCTGAGACGGTTAGTCGGCCGACTCGTCCAGCGCACGCAGCACGTCCGCCACCAGGTCCTCGGGATCCTCCGCCCCGACCGAGAAGCGGATGAAGCCCTCCGGCACGTCGTCGCCGCCCCAGCGCCGACGCCGCTCGGCCGTGGAGCGCACCCCGCCGAAGCTCGTGGCGTCGTCCACGAGCCGCAGGGCGTCGAGAAAACGGTCCGCACGCGCGTGCGTGGGCAGCGTGAAGGAGACCACGCATCCATAGCGGCGCATCTGGTGTGACGCGATCTTGTGCGAGGGGTCGTCGGGCAGCCCCGGGTAGCGCAACCCGGCCACGTCGGGCCGCTCCCGCAGTGCCTGGGCGAGCACGAGCGCGGTCGCGTTCTGCCGGTCGACCCGCATCTGGAGGGTCGCGATCGACCGATGGGCGAGCCAGGCCTCCATGGGACCCGCGATCGCCCCGACGATCTTCCTCCAGCGGCGGACGGCGTCCATGGCCTCGCCCTCGTGACCGGTGACGTACCCGAGGAGGACGTCTCCGTGCCCCGTGAGCTGTTTGGTGCCGCTGGCCACGGAGAAGTCGGCGCCGAGCTCCAGCGGGCGCTGTCCGAGCGGCGTGGCGAGCGTGTTGTCGACGGCGACGAGCGCACCACGCGCGTGTGCCGCCTCGACGAGCCGCCGGATGTCGCACACGTCCAGGCCGGGGTTGGACGGGCTCTCGATCCACAGCAGCCGTGCGCCGTCGAGGACCTCGAGCTGGGCGTCACCGCCGGTCGGAGCGGTGCGCACCTCGATGCCGTACGCCTCCAGCTGAGCGCGGATCAGCGGCAGCACCTGGTAACCGTCGCTGGGCAGGACGACCGTGTCCCCGGCGCGCAGCTGCGCGAACAGCACGGCGGAGATGGCGGCCATGCCCGAGGCGAAGACCAGCGTCTCCACGCCGTTCTGCCCCGGCGCCTCCAGCTCGCCGATGGCGCGTTCGAGAAGGCTCCAGCTCGGGTTCGTGTCGCGGCCGTAGGTGTAGGGCCCGTCGACCTCGCCGGGCAGATGGAAGTGGGCGGCGAAGGCCGGACCGGGCAGGGTCGGCTCGTTCTTGACCGCCTCGGGCAGTCCGGCCCGCACCGCGCGCGTGCCTTCGCCCTGGTCCACAGCCCTGTCGCTCATGCCACCCGTCCTTCCGTCTGCCGGCGCACGGCGGCGAGCAGACCCTCGCTCGCCGCCTCCACCATCTCAAGGCACTCCTCGAAGCCGTCCAGGCCCCCGTAGTACGGGTCCGGAACGTCGAGGTCGTCGCCCGCGGCGGGGTCGTACGAACGCAGCAGCCGTACCTTCCCGGCGTCCTCCGGCGTGGGCGCGAGGCGTCGCAGGGCCTTCAAATGGCCGGCGTCGAGGGCGACGACGAGGTCGAGGCGGGAGAACCAGGAGGGCTGGAACTGCCGGGCCGTATGGGCGCCGTCGTAGCCGTGGTCCTCCAGGACGGACACGGTGCGGGGGTCGGCGCCGTCGCCCTCGTGCCAGCCGCCCGTACCGGCACTGTCGACCTCGACCAGTCCCTCCAGGCCGGCTTCCGCTATGCGGGCGCGGAAGACCGACTCGGCCATCGGGGAACGGCAGATGTTGCCCGTGCAGACGAAACAGACGCGGTAGGTCATGCCTCCTCAGTCCTCGTCGGGCAGGACGACGTGCAGGGCCCAGGACACGATCGAGATGATCAAACCGCCCAGAACGGCGGTCCAGAATCCCTCGACGTGGAAGCTCAGGTCGAGCTTGTCGGCGAGCCATGAGGTCAGCAGGAGCATCAGCGCGTTGACGATCAGTGTGAACAGGCCGAGCGTCAGGATGAACAGGGGGAAGGTCAGGAGCTTCACGACCGGCTTGACCAGGAAGTTCACCAGGCCGAAGACCAGGGCGACGAGGATCAGCGTCCAGACCTTCTTGCTGGTGCTGTCACCGGTCAGGGTGATCTTGTCGAGCAGCCAGACGGCGACCGCCAGAGCGCCCGCGTTGGCGATCGTCTTGACTAGGAAATTCTTCATGTGTCTGATCGTGACAGAAGAGATCGGTTACGGGCACTGACGAGGGCGGACCAAGTCGATGAAGGCATTCCGGTTGGATGAACTGGAGGCGGAGCGCGCCGCCAACGACGGCGCCTACCTGCAGTTCCTGCGTGAACGGAACATGTCGGTCGGCCTGTACGCACTCGACGCGGGCGCGCAGGACCCGCAGCAGCCGCACCACCAGGACGAGGTCTACTTCGTGGTCAGCGGACGCGCGGCGATCACCGTGGGCATGGAGACCACCCAGGTCGCGCGCGGCAGCGTGGTGTACGTGCCGGCCGGAGTCGCTCACAAGTTCCACCACATCAGCGAGGACCTCAGGGTCATGGTGGTCTTCTCTCCCCCGGAGAGCTGACCTGTGGCCTCGGGGTTCCCTAGGGGATCAGTCAGGGGAGGACAAGGGGTGCGAGGCCCCCGCAGCGGTACCTCCCGGCCCTAGCATCGAGAGCACGACATTGGTGGATCCGGTACC
Organism: Streptomyces sp. NPDC005402; assembly: GCF_040606575.1. Taxonomy (NCBI): domain Bacteria; kingdom Bacillati; phylum Actinomycetota; class Actinomycetes; order Kitasatosporales; family Streptomycetaceae; genus Streptomyces; species Streptomyces sp. NPDC005402. Next base: position 97,378 of record NZ_JBEXFB010000014.1, on the reverse strand, counting down.
AGAGGGGCCGGACGGTGCCGGACTTCAGAGAGGTAAATGCGATGGGAGAGATCTTCGCGGGGCTGCCGTGGTGGGTGAAGTGGATCGCGGTGCCGGTCATCGCCCTGGTCGTGTTCGGCGGACTGATAGCCACGGTCGTCGGCTTCGTCATCGGCCTGCTCTTCAAGCTGCTGGTCTTCGTGGCCCTGGTCGGCGGACTCGTCTACGTCGTACGAAAGTTCATGTCGAGCTCCTCGTCGCGCAGCGACTGGTGAGCGTCCGGAGCGAGCGGGGCGACCGGTAACAGGAATCCCCCGTTCCCTCGGGCGGGGGAAGTTTTCCGTACGGGCCGTATACGTGCGGTGGCGGACCGTTAAAGTCCGGAACTCGACGCGGGGGCGACCCCGCGAGCGGAGTACACCCCCCGTGTTCCCCGCACGGGCTACCCCCCTCGCGCTCCGGGAGTGACCCTTGGCCACGGTTGACACCGCACCCGCACAGATCGACGCCCGCTCGACGACGGCTCCGACACAGCCGACGGCTTCGGTACGACCGACGGCTCCTGGAGGTCCGGGAGCTCCTGCCCAACCGGCAGCTCCGGTACGGGCGTCCGCTCCCGTACAGCCAACCGCTCCCGTACGGCCGACGGCTTCCGTACGGTCAACCGCTCCCGTACGGCCGACGGCCCCGGTTCGGCCGTCAGCCCCTGTGCAGCGGCACGCGGCGTCCTCCGCCGAACCTCCCGAACAGGCCCACACCGCGACCTTGATCGGGTCCGTCCAGCGCGCGATGCGCCTGCTGGAATCCGTCGCGGAGCACGAGCACGGCGCCCCCGCCAAACAACTCGCCCGCGAGACCGGGCTGGCGCTCCCCACGGCGTACCACCTGCTGCGCACCCTCGTGCACGAGGGCTATCTGCGCCGGGACAAGGGTCTGTTCTTCCTCGGGGAGGCGGCCGAGCGACTGAGCAGCAACGGAGCCGAGCAGAAACGTCGCAGCACCGTTGTCGAGGCGCTCGCGCACTGGCGCGACCTGATCGGCGTGCCGGTCTACTACGCCCAGTACCGGGACGGCGAGATCGATGTCCTCTGCGTCTCCGACAGCCCCGGAAACCCGGCGGTCGAGGAGTGGGCCGACTTTCGCGAGACCGGGCACGCCCACGCCATCGGGCAGTGTCTGCTGGCCCAGCTCGACGACGAGGCCCGGCGCGACCACCTCGACCGGTACCCCGTGCAGTCCATCACGCCGTACACCGTGCGCGACGGCCACAGCCTGCTCCGGCGTCTCGAACGGACCGCGCGGATGGGGCCGGTGATCGAGCGTCAGGAGTACGCGCTCGGGACGGTGTGTGCGGCGATTCCGATCACGGTGGGTAATGCTGCGGCAACGATGGCCATCTCGTTGCCCGTTCATCAGTCGGACCGGTTGCTGGCCGCCACCCAGCAACTTCAAGAGGAAATCGGGCGCCTGATGGGCTCGCTCTCGATCTCTATCAGTATCTGAAAACTCACTCCTTGTGATCTGTCGTGCACGTTCAGCAAGATGCCACCAGTGTCAGAGGGATCATTCCGGGCCAACGAAGGCAGATGACGGGGTAGGCAATGCGCGAGTCCGTACAGGCAGAGGTCATGATGAGCTTTCTCGTGTCGGAGGATCTCTCCTTCCGTATTCCGGTGGAGTTGGGATACGAGGCCTGCGATCCCTATGCCGTCCGGCTGACCTTCCATCTCCCGGGCGATGCCCCGGTGACCTGGGCGTTCGGCCGCGAGCTGTTGATCGACGGGGTGGGCCGGCCCTGCGGGGAGGGTGATGTACGGGTCTCACCCGCCGGTTCCGACCTACTGGGTGATGTCCTGATCAGGCTTCAGGTCGGCGGCGACCAGGCCCTGTTCCGCTCATCGACGGCGCCGATCATCGCCTTCCTCGACCGCACCGACAAGCTGGTACCGCTGGGCCAGGAGGCCGCGCTGGCCGATTTCGACACCCATCTCGACGAGGCGCTGGACCGGATCCTGGCGGAGGAGCAGAGCGCGGGCTGATGCGTTCTGCGGCGAGCTGCCGGAACCCTTCCTCGTGGGGCGGGAGGGCGCAGGAACGCTTCTGCCGAGTCGGGCTCCTCGGCTCGGTCAGACCGGACTGGGAGCTCGTGCTGGTGAGGGGGTGGCCGGGCTCGCGGCCTGGGGAGGCTGCCGGATCGGATCAGGATGCGGGAATTCGTCGAGGCGGGCGATGAGCACTGATCACTCTCAGCGCGGGGCGACAGCGGTGAGTCGGCTCGCTGGGGATGCGGGGCGGGACGGTGCTCTGATCGGAACCAAGGCTGCGGGAGACCATCGCGGTGCTTCTGCCGAAGCGGTCGATGTGGCCCGTCCCGACGGCCGGGACCGGCAATCGGGGGCGTGGGAGCCGTAGGAATGCCCAGGCGGCGGGCCACTAGTCCGCTCTTGCGCTCGTGCGCTCGTGCGCCGAGGTCGGCGTGGGAGCGGAGGTGGCGGATGCGGCGCGCGTGTTCGCACACGCACTACGGCGAACGAGTTTCCTTGTAGGAGCCGGGAGCCGGGAGCCGGGAGCCGGGAGCCGGGAGCCGGGAGCCGGGAGCCGGGCGGCGGGCGGCGGGCGGCGGCACCCGAGCGGCGGAACCCGAGCCCAAAAGCCCAAAGCCCAGCCCGGAACCCCGAACCCGAGTCCGGAGCCCCGAAGTCCAGCCCGCGACCCGGGAGCCGGGGAGCCGGGAAGTGATCCGGAACCGGGGCTAGGAAGGGTGGGCGGAGTACTGGCCCAACCCCGGGGCCTCTCTCAGCGCTTGCGCCGCCGACCCCTCCCACCGCGTCCCGCCACCGGCCGACTGCCGGCCGTGCCCGCACTCGCACTCGTCGCCGGTACGGGCGCCGACATCCCCGCCACAGCCTCCGCCCCCGGTCGGTCGGCCGAGACCACCAGGGCCGCCAGGGCCGTCGTGACCGGTACCGAGGCGACGAGGCCGATCGAGCCGATCAGCGTACGCACGATCTCCTCCGCCACCAACTCGCTGTTGGCGACAGTCCCCACGCTGGACTGCGCGATGGAGAAGAGCAACAGCAGTGGCAACGCGGCACCGGCGTAGGCGAGGACGAGGGTGTTGACGACGGACGCGATGTGGTCGCGGCCGATCCGGATACCCGCGCGGTACAGCCCGCGCCAGCCCATCGTGGGGTTGGCCTCGTGCAGCTCCCAGACCGCCGACGTCTGCGTGACCGTCACGTCGTCGAGGACACCGAGGGAGCCGATGATGACGCCGGCGAGCAACAGACCGCTCATGTCGATCGACGGGTACAGCCCGTGGATGAGCCCGGTGTTGTCGTCCGTGTTGCCCGTCAGCGCTGCCCAGCCGATGAACAGCGAGCCGAGGACGCCGATCAGCACCAGCGAGATCAGCGTGCCCAGTACCGCCACGGAGGTACGGGCCGACAGACCGTGGCACATGTAGAGGGCGATCAGCATGATGGCGCTCGACCCGACCACCGCCACGAGCAGCGGATTCGAGCCCTGCAGGATCGCGGGCAGGACAAAGAAGTTCAGCAGCAGGAAGCTGACGGCCAGCGCGACCAGTGCCATGACACCGCGCAGCCGCCCGACGACAACGACGACGAGCGCGAAGATCCCGGCGAGCAGGCCCATCGGGAACCTGCGGTTCACGTCGGTGACCGAGTACTGGAGGTCCCTGGGCGCGGAGGGCTCGTAGGCGACCACGACCTTCTCGCCCTCGTGCAACTGTCGCGACTGGTCAGGCTGGACGATCTCCGTGAAGGTGCGGCCCTTGTCGTCGCCGGTGTCGACCCGGATCGTCGCCTTCTTGCAGGTGCCGTTGGCCTGCTGCTCGGCGGACGAGCCCTCGGCGGTGGAGGTGTCCCCGGTCGGGGTCTCCCCCGAGGCGTTCACCGACTTGCAGCTGACGCTCACGACCTTGCTGACCGTGGCCTGCTGGGTCTGCCGGTCGAAGCCGACCCCGGTGCGTTCGTGCGCCGGGGCACCACCGGGCCACAGCACCCCGAGCCCCACCACCACAGCTACACCGAACGGGATGAGGATTGCCGCGATGACCTTGCGCAGGTGCTTGGAGACGGGAGTTGCCGGTCCATGGCTATGACTGTGCGAGTGACCGTGCCCACCGCCGGAGCCGGCCTCGCTCTCATGCCCGGGCCCGCTCCCATGCCCGTGCCCGTCACCGGAACCGTGCCCGTCACCGGGACCATGCCCGCGCCCATCGCCGCCATGGCCACCGCCACCGCCCAGACCGCCGCCACCGCCGCCTGAGGCACCGTGGCTCGCGCCTTGACCGCGGCCGTAGTCGGGACCGCCGCCGTGCCCGCCCCTGGGCTCGTGCTCATGCTCGTGCCAGCCGCCGGCCCCTCCGACCCCACCGGCCTCACCGCCCCCGAAGCCACCGTGGGAGCCACCGCGAGAGCCGCTGCCGGGGCCGTGCCCAGGGCCGCTTCCGGAGCCCGGTCGGCGCGGAGGCTCGGGAGGCGGGTACGGGGGCTGATGCGTCGTGGTCACCGCCCGATCATCGCAAGAACGACAGGGGCCCTCTGTTCACCGCGCCCGAATTGACGCTAGCGTGGAGCCACCTTTGTACACGCGGGAGCTCGGAGCACCGGGCTGAGAGGGCGCTGACCTCCGTCCCAGCGATGTTTCACGTGGAACGTCATCTCCAGCGAGTGACGTTCCCCACGAAACGTCGGCCGACGGAAACCGCTGCGTCGACCGCCGAACCTGTTACCGGGTAATGCCGGCGTAGGGAGTAGGTCTCATGACCATCAAGGACGCGCGCACGCCTGCCTCCGAGCAGAACGACCAGCTCGACACGGAGGCCGGGAAGTCCATCGGCTGGCACAAGGCGTACGTCGAGGGCTCGCGCCCCGATCTGCGGGTGCCGGTTCGTCAGGTGCACCTCACCAACGGGCAGTCGGTCACGCTGTACGACACCTCCGGCCCGTACACCGATCCGCTCACCGAGACGGACGTCCGCCGGGGCCTTGTGCCACTGCGGGAGAACTGGATCATCGCCCGCGGGGACACCGAGGAGTACGCGGGTCGTCCCGTGCGCCCCGAGGACGACGGGATCAAGCACACCTCACCGCGGGGTGGCCTCCGTAACCTCGACGCGGTCTTCCCCGGGCGGTCGCGCCAGCCGCGCCGGAGCCGTGACGGCAAGGCGGTCACGCAGCTCGCCTACGCCCGTCGCGGCGAGATCACACCGGAGATGGAGTACGTGGCCATCCGGGAGAACGTCACTCCCGAGGTCGTCCGTGAGGAGATCGCGGCGGGCCGCGCGGTGCTGCCGGCGAACGTCAACCACCCGGAGATCGAGCCGATGATCATCGGCAAGCGGTTCCTGGTGAAGGTCAACGCGAACATCGGCAACTCCGCGGTCACCTCCTCCATCGAGGAGGAGGTGGAGAAGATGACCTGGGCGACCCGGTGGGGCGCCGACACGGTCATGGACCTGTCCACCGGCCGCAACATCCACACCACCCGCGAGTGGGTGCTGCGCAACTCCCCCGTCCCGATCGGCACGGTGCCGCTCTACCAGGCGCTGGAGAAGGTCGACGGTCGCGCCGAGGAGCTGACCTGGGAGATCTACAAGGACACGGTCATCGAGCAGGCCGAGCAGGGCGTGGACTACATGACGGTTCACGCGGGCGTGCGCCTGCCGTACGTACCGCTGACGGCCAACCGCAAGACCGGCATCGTCTCGCGTGGCGGCTCGATCATGGCGGCGTGGTGCCTGGCGCACCACAAGGAGTCGTTCCTGTACGAGAACTTCGAGGAACTGTGCGAGATCCTCGCCGCCTACGACGTCACGTACTCGCTGGGCGACGGCCTCAGGCCCGGCTCGATCGCGGACGCCAACGACGAGGCGCAGTTCGCGGAGTTGCGCACGCTGGGGGAACTCAACCGGATCGCGAAGCGTTTCAACGTACAGACCATGATCGAGGGCCCGGGGCACGTCCCGATGCACAAGATCAAGGAGAACATCGACCTTCAGCAGGAGATCTGCGATGAAGCTCCGTTCTATACGCTCGGCCCGCTGACCACCGACGTCGCGCCGGCCTACGACCACATCACCTCCGGCATCGGCGCCGCGATGATCGCCTGGTGGGGCACCGCGATGCTCTGCTACGTCACGCCCAAGGAGCACCTGGGCCTGCCCAACCGGGACGACGTCAAGACGGGTGTCATCACTTACAAGATCGCCGCCCACGCGGCCGACCTCGCCAAGGGACACCCAGGCGCCCAGGAGTGGGACGACGCCCTGTCCGACGCCCGCTTCGAGTTCCGCTGGGAGGACCAGTTCAACCTGGCCCTCGACCCCGACACGGCCCGGGAGTTCCACGACGAGACCCTCCCGGCCGAACCGGCCAAGACGGCTCACTTCTGCTCCATGTGCGGGCCGAAGTTCTGCTCGATGAAGATCTCCCAGGACATCCGCCGTCGCCACGGCGGCAGTCCGGAGGAGATCGAGGAGGGCATGGCCCAGAAGTCGAAGGAGTTCGCGGCGGCGGGCAATCGGGTGTATCTGCCGATCGCCGACTGACGCGGGCGAACCGTCGGCGGGTGGCCCGCGGCCGGGTCTTCGGCTTGCGCTCCCCGTGATGGGGGCGCAAGCCGAGGGGCTGTGCCGGGGTCATTCCGGCTGGTGTTCCGGCCCCCCGAAGTCCGGGCTGGTGTAGTCCGGGCTGCTGAAGCTCGGGCGGGCACCGGAGGCTCCGTCGTCCGGGCTGCTGAAGCCGGGGCGGTCGTAGCCGAGGCTGGGCATCCGGCTGGTCCGTGCGGGCGGTGCCGTGTGGTGGTGCAGTGCGGCGGTGCCCGGATCGGCCAGGGCCTCTCTGAGGAAGGGGAGGAGTCCGCGTTCCAGCAGGGCCTCGCGCCAGGCGTCCCTGGCCCGTGCCACCTCCTCGCTCAGTTCGCCGTACCCCGCGTCCGAAGAGGGCCGGTTGCGCAGTGCGGTGATCAGCAGGCCGCCGGCGGCGACCAGGATCGCGGCCGCGGTCAGGGCGCCGAACACCCAGCCGATGGTGATCATGGCGTGGGCGAACGCCGGTGGCGGGCTGAGCATCTGGAGGATGTAGCCCACGAGCAGGAAGATCGCCGCGGCGATCCCGGCGAGGACGGGCGTCAGGACGGCGGCGACGGCGACGGCGCCCGCACCGGCGGTCTCGGCGACCTCTCCCATGGTGGCGGCGAGCCCCATCGCACCCGTGCCCGAGTCGGCGGGTCCGGGTTCGTGCACGGACGACAGGGTGGACGGCGTCGCCGGGCGGCGCTGTTCCTCGCGGACCTTCACGTAGTGCTGGTACTCGGTCGCCGCGGCCGCCGTGATGATCGCGGTGGCGTTGAGCGCCATGGTGCGCAGCTGTTCGGGATTCAGCCGCTGTCCGACAGCGGCCAGTTCGGGACGGTGTGGTGCGGAGCGCAGCGCCTCATCGAGGATCCGCTCGTACTCCTGGCGGTCCTCGCTGTGCAGGTGCTGCGGAACGCTGTTCATGTGCATCCCCCGATGCTCCGTAGGGCTTGGGGCTCGCATGCCAACGAGCCGTCGGGCAGAAACGGAGGGGAGCCTGCTACGGATAAGCAGATGGTAGAGCGGTCACGGCACAGGGTGACAGGGGGTTTCCAGAAATTGGCCTCTGGCCTGCGCGGTCGACGGTCGGTCCGTCCTGGGGGAACCTCTGCCCTGCGAAGGCTCAGATATCCAGGGGCAGTTGCTGGACCAGCAGTTTTCCGGCCATGGTCACCCCGCCGTCCATCGCGATGGCCAGTCCGTCGGCGTAGACGTGCGGTCCCTCGACCACCGGACCGGATTCCTCCTTGTCGTCCTCGGAGCCCACTTCGCCGAGCAGATAGGGGATCGGGCTGTGGCCGTGAACGATGCGGTTGCCGCCGTACGTTGCGAGCAGGGAGCGCACATGGTCGGCGCCGCCTTCGTCGCGGAAGGAGAAGCGCTTGGTGAACTTGCGGAACAGGTCCCACACCTCGTCCGCGTCATTGCGCGTGAGGGTCTCGCGGACGGTGTCGTTGACCGCCTCGATCGAGTCGCCGTAGTCGAGATAGGCGGTGGTGTCGGAGTGGACCAGCAGGTGCCCGTCCACCTCCTCGACGGCGTCGAGGCGGGCCATCCACTGCAGATGGTGGTCCTGGAGGCGGTCCATGTCGGTCTTCTGCCCGCCGTTGAGCAGCCAGGCCGCCTGGAAGGTGGCGGTGCCCGCGCCGGAGTTGACGGGGGTGTCGCCGAACCGCTTGGCGCCGAGCAGCAGCAGCTCGTGGTTGCCCATGAGGGCCTTGCAGTAGCCGCCTGCCGCTGCGGCCTCCGCGGACAGCCGCATCACGAGGTCGATGACGCCGATGCCGTCGGGGCCGCGGTCGGTGAAGTCGCCGAGGAACCACAGCCGGGCGGTGCCCGCGCACCAGTTGCCCGCGGCGTCGACCAGGCCCTTCTCGTGGAGGGCGGTCATCAGTTCGTCGAGGTAGCCGTGGACGTCGCCGACGACGAACAGCGGACCGGGACCGTCCTCCGGCTGCTCAGCGGGGTCGGCGGCCGCCTGGAGTCCGTCACCGTGGTCGATGACGGGCAGGTCCTGCTCGGTGGGGGTGTACCCCTCCGGGTACGCCTCCTCAGGGGCCGGGACGACGTCGCCGGGGTGCGTGCTATGGCCGTACGGACCGGTCTCGTTGACGTACGCGGGCACCCGGAAGTCGCGCAGCACTGCCGTGCGCTCCACCTCGGGTCCCTGACCGGCCCCCTGAGTCATCAGACCCCTCCACCATCGCGCCGCATCTGCACCGCTTCGGACTGCCTGGTCGCAGCGGCCCGCGGTGTCGTGGGCCCATCATAGGAATGCGGATCGCGCCATGTGATGACCCAGGGGTGGTGAATCGGAGCAAGACTCCTGTCCACCGCGGCATTCGCCCCGATTGGGCCGGGCTTCGCCCCTGCCCGGCCACCTCCCGGCTACTCCTTCTCGGGCGACCGCGGCGGACTGACCGTCGTGCGCGGCGCCCGCCGCTGGGACGAGGTGCGCACGATCAGCTCGGTCGGTATCACCTGCTCGACCGGTTGGTCGGATTCCACGCCTTCGATGGCGTCGATGAGGAGCTGGATCACTGCCGTGCCGATGCGTCGGGGCTTGAGGGAGAGCGTGGTGACGGGCGGCTCGGTGCTGGCGTACACGGTGGACTCGCTGCAGCAGACGATGAGCAGGTCGTCCGGGACGCGCAGCCCGTAGCGGCGGGCGGCGGCCAGCAGGTCGGTGCCGTTCGGGTCGAACAGGCCGTAGACGGCGTCGGGTCGGTCCGGGCGGGCGAGCAGCCGGTCGGCGGCGACGGCGCCCGCGCACGGATCGTGCGCCGGATAGGCCTCGTAGACGGGATCCTGGCCGACCCGCTCGCACCAGCGCAGGTACGCGGTGGTCGACAGGTGGGTGTAGGTGTCCGTCGTCGTCCCGGTCAGCAGGCCGATGCGGCGGGCGCCGGCGTCGGCCAGGTGGTCGAGGATGCCGAGGACGGCGGCCTCGTGGTCGTTGTCGACCCAGGCGGTGACCGGGAGCGCGCCGGCCGGACGGCCGTCGGAGACCACCGGTAAACCCTGCCGGACCAGCTCGCTGACGACCGGGTCCTGGTCGGAGGGGTCGATGACCACCGTGCCGTCCAGGGCGACGTTCGACCACACGTCGTGGCGCGAGGTCGCCGGCAGGATGACGAGGGCGTAGCCGCGGGCGAGCGCGGCCGAGGTGGCGGCCCGCGCCATCTCGGCGAAGTACGCGAACTCGGTGAAGGTGAAAGGTTCATCCCCGTACGTCGTCACGGTCAGGCCGATGAGTCCCGACTTGCCGGTACGGAGGGTTCTGGCCGCGGCCGAGGGCCGGTAGCCCAGCCGGTCGGCGACCTCCCGGACATGGCGGCGGGTGGCGTCCGGGAGCCTGCCCTTGCCGTTCAGGGCGTCGGAGACGGTCGTGATGGAGACTCCGGCGGCGGCGGCCACGTCTCTGATGCCCGCCCGGCCCGGCCGACTGCCTCGACGTGAGGTTTCCGCGCGGCTCACCTGGTGCTTCCCTGCTGCTGTCATGGCGAGCCGATAGTAGGGCTCATGCGGTGGGGTAGGGCGGACGCATATGCACGCGTTGACAGGCACGTTTCTGCAAGGTCATTTGGTGTCAACTGCCTGTGAAACAAAGTCAGTTAAACGATCCAATGGCACTACGTAACTTGTCGGCACGCATGGGCCTGCCGAGTTCCCGATGTTTCGAAGAGGTCTCAACTCACCTTCACGGGTGATGCGCGCTACGGCGTGAGCCACCGGCGCATAGATATATGTGACCGCGCCCCTTGATTCGTCTGCCTTCGTACGGTGATGCCCCTGATGCCTGTGAGGCTGACGAGGTTCGTTCTCACCTGTACGCAGCGGAGCCCAATCCTCATAAGGTGAGCAGTATTGGAAGCCGGCTGCCGGAGTCGGCCGCCATGTGTCGGTGGTCATGAGGAGGACTGCGGTGAGCGAGACAAGCCCCAAGCTGCGCGCCGAGCTGGAGGGTATCCCCACGTACAAGCCGGGCAAGCCCGCCGCGGCCGGCGGACCCGCGGCCTACAAGCTGTCCTCCAACGAGAACCCCTATCCGCCGCTGCCGGGTGTGCTGGAGACCGTGACGGCCGCGGTCTCCTCCTTCAACCGCTACCCCGACATGGCCTGCACGGGCCTGATGAACGAGCTGTCCGAGCGCTTCGGCGTCCCGCTCTCCCATCTGGCCACCGGCACCGGCTCCGTCGGCGTCGCCCAGCAGCTGATCCAGGCGACCTCGGGACCGGGCGACGAGGTGATCTACGCGTGGCGGTCCTTCGAGGCGTACCCGATCATCACGCAGATCAGCGGTGCCACCTCGGTGCGGGTGCCGCTGACGGCGGGCGATGTGCACGACCTGGACGCGATGGCCGACGCGATCACCGACCGGACCCGGCTGATCTTCGTCTGCAACCCCAACAACCCGACGGGCACGGTCGTGAAGCGGGCCGAGCTGGAACGGTTCCTCGACCGGGTGCCGAGCGATGTGCTGGTGGTGCTGGACGAGGCCTACCGCGAGTTCATCCGCGACCCCGAGGTGCCGGACGGTGTGGAGCTGTACCGCACGCGGCCGAACGTCTGTGTGCTGCGCACCTTCTCCAAGGCGTACGGCCTCGCGGGCCTCAGGGTCGGCTTCGCGATCGCCCACGAGCCGGTGGCCGCGGCGCTGCGCAAGACGGCGGTGCCCTTCGGGGTGAGCCAGCTCGCACAGGAGGCGGCGATCGCCTCGCTGCAGGCCGAGGACGAACTCCTGGGCCGGGTCGGCTCGCTGGTCTGTGAGCGCAACCGTGTCGTGGAGGGGCTGCGGTCCCAGGGCTGGACGGTGCCCGAGACCCAGGCCAACTTCGTCTGGCTGCGGCTGGGGGAGCGCACGGTCGACTTCGCGGCGGCGTGCGAGCAGCACGGTGTGGTCGTACGGCCCTTCGCGGGCGAGGGAGTGCGCGTGACGGTCGGCGAGGCCGAGGCGAACGACATCTTCCTGAAGGTGGCGGAGGGCTTCCGCAAGGAGCTCTAGCTCACACAGGCCTGGCGTCCGCGCAGGTCGGAGGGGTTCGACAGGGGGGTTCCCGGAGGTGACCGGGACCCCCCTTCGTTTATCGAAAGCAGGTGCGGCATACTAGCTTGTGAATGTGAACGCTTTCACAAGCGGACACTTCACCCGCATTTGTTCCACAAGCCTGTGAGGTAAGGAGCGGCGACGTGGACCTGGCTCTGGCGCCGGAGACCCTGGCGCGCTGGCAGTTCGGCATCACCACCGTCTACCACTTCCTGTTCGTCCCCCTGACGATCTCCCTGGCCGCCCTTACGGCCGGCCTGCAGACCGCCTGGGTGCGTACGGAGAACGAGCGGTACCTCAGGGCCACCAAGTTCTGGGGCAAGCTCTTTTTGATCAACATCGCGATGGGTGTGGTCACCGGCATCGTGCAGGAGTTCCAGTTCGGCATGAACTGGTCCGACTACTCGCGCTTCGTCGGCGATGTCTTCGGTGCCCCGCTCGCCTTCGAGGCCCTGATCGCCTTCTTCTTCGAGTCCACCTTCATCGGCCTGTGGATCTTCGGCTGGGACAAGCTGCCCAAGAAGATCCACCTGGCCTGCATCTGGATGGTCTCGATCGGCACGATCCTGTCGGCGTACTTCATCCTCGCGGCCAACTCGTGGATGCAGCACCCGGTCGGCTACCGGATCAACAAGGCGAGGGGTCGCGCGGAACTCACCGACTTCTGGGCGGTGCTGACCCAGAACACCGCTCTCGCCCAGGCCTTCCACACCCTCAGCGCGTGCTTCCTGACCGGAGGCGCGTTCATGGTCGGTATCGCGGCCTTCCACCTGTTCCGCAGGAAGCACATCCCCGTGATGAAGACCTCGCTGCGGCTGGGCCTCGTCACCGTGGTCATCGCCGGCATGCTCACCGCCATCAGCGGTGACACGCTCGGCAAGGTTATGTTCAAGCAGCAGCCGATGAAGATGGCGGCCGCCGAGGCGCTGTGGGACGGCCAGGACTCCGCGCCGTTCTCGATCTTCGCCTACGGCGACGTGGAGAAGGGCCACAACACCGTGGCCATCGAGATCCCGGGTTTGCTGTCCTTCCTGGCCAACGACGACTTCACCTCGTACATCCCCGGCATCAACGACGTGAACAAGGCCGAGCAGCAGAAGTACGGGCCGGGCGACTACCGGCCCAACATCCCCGTCACGTTCTGGGCGTTCCGCTGGATGATCGGCTTCGGCATGACGTCCTTCGCCATCGGCCTCGCCGGACTCTGGCTGACCCGCAAGAAGTTCATGCTCCCGCAGCACCTGAGGGTCGCCGACGACGAGGTGCCGCATCTGGTCCTCTTCAAGAACAAGGCCCTCAGCCCCAAGCTCGGCAGGCTCTACTGGCTCGCGGCGATCTGGACCCTGGGCTTCCCCCTGATCGCCAACTCCTGGGGCTGGATCTTCACCGAGATGGGCCGCCAGCCATGGGTCGTCTACGGCGTCCTGCAGACCCGTCACGCGGTCTCCCCCGGCGTCTCCCAGGCCGAGGTCCTCATCTCGATGCTGGTCTTCACGGCTCTGTACGCCATCCTCGCCGTCGTCGAGGTCAAGCTGCTCGTGAAGTACGTCAAGGCCGGTCCTCCCGAGCTCACCGAGGCCGACCTCAACCCGCCCACGAAGATCGGCGGCGACACCCGTGACGCCGACAAGCCGATGGCCTTCTCGTACTAGGCCGAGGGAGATCGAGTCATGGAACTTCACGACGTCTGGTTCGTGCTCATCGCCGTCCTGTGGACCGGCTACTTCTTCCTGGAGGGCTTCGACTTCGGGGTCGGCGTCCTGACCAAGCTGCTCGCCCGCAACCGGGTCGAGAAGCGTGTCCTGATCAACACCATCGGTCCCGTCTGGGACGGCAACGAGGTGTGGCTGCTGACGGCGGGCGGCGCGACCTTCGCCGCCTTCCCCGACTGGTACGCCACGCTCTTCTCCGGCTTCTACCTGCCGCTGCTGCTCATCCTGGTCTGCCTGATCGTCCGGGGTGTCGCCTTCGAGTACCGGGCCAAGCGACCCGAGGAGAACTGGCAGCGCAACTGGGAGACCGCGATCTTCTGGACCTCACTCATTCCCGCATTCCTGTGGGGTGTGGCCTTCGGCAACATCGTGCACGGCGTCAAGATCGACCAGCACTTCGAGTACGTCGGCTCCCTCTGGGACCTGTTCAACCCCTACGCCCTGCTCGGCGGACTGGTGACGCTGACCCTGTTCACCTTCCACGGAACGGTGTTCACGGCCTTGAAGACCGTCGGGGAGATCCGGGAGCGGGCACGGAAGCTGGCGACCCAGGTCGGTCTCGTCGCGGCCACGCTGGCGCTGATCTTCCTGCTCTGGACGCAGGTCGACAGCGGGGACGCCAAGAGCCTGGTCGCGCTGGTGGTGGCGGTGGCCGCGCTGGTCGCCGCCCTGGTGGCCAACCAGGCCGGGCGTGAGGGCTGGTCGTTCGCGCTGTCGGGCGTCACCATCGTGGCCGCCGTCGCCATGCTCTTCCTGACGCTCTTCCCGAACGTCATGCCGTCCTCACTCAACGCGGACTGGAGCCTGACGGTCACCAACGCCTCGTCGAGCCCGTACACCCTGAAGATCATGACCTGGTGCGCGGGGATCGCCACGCCGATCGTCCTGCTCTACCAGAGCTGGACCTACTGGGTGTTCCGCAAGCGGATCGGTACGCAGCACATCGCCGAAGCCGTGCACTGAGCCCGATATGGGGCATGTTTCACGTGAAACATGCCCCTTGAGAAGAGGGTGTGTTTCACGTGAAACCGATCGACCCGCGTCTGCTCCGGTACACCCGGGCCACCCGCCACTTCCTGGTGGCCGTCGTCGGCCTGGGCGGCGTCGGAGCCCTGTTGGTCATCGCTCAGGCGATGCTGATCGCCGAGATCGTGGTCGGCGCGTTCCAGCACGGCCTGGCGGTCGCTGAACTCCGGACTCCCCTGCTGCTGTTGGCGGCCTTCGCCGTCGGCCGTGGAGTCGTCTCCTGGCTCACTGAACTCGCCGCCCACCGGGCGAGCGCGGCGGTGAAGTCGGAGCTGCGGGGACGGCTGCTGGAGCGGGCCACCGCGCTGGGGCCCGGGTGGCTGAGCGGGCAGCGGACGGGATCCCTGGTCGCTCTGGCCACCAGGGGAGTCGACGCCCTCGACGACTACTTCGCGCGTTATCTCCCGCAGTTGGGGCTGGCGGTGGTCGTGCCGGTGGCGGTGCTGGCGCGGATCGTGACCGAGGACTGGGTCTCGGCGGCCATCATCGTCGGGACCCTGCCCCTCATCCCGGTGTTCATGGTGCTGATCGGCTGGGCCACCCAGGCTCGGATGGACCGTCAGTGGCGGCTGCTGTCCCGGCTGTCGGGGCACTTCCTGGACGTCGTCGCGGGGCTGCCGACCTTGAAGGTGTTCGGCCGGGCCAAGGCACAGGCCGAGTCCATCCGGCGCATCACCGGCGAATACCGGCAGGCGACCATGCGAACCCTGCGGATCGCCTTCATCTCCTCCTTCGCCCTCGAGTTGCTGTCGACGCTCTCGGTGGCGCTGGTCGCCGTGACGATCGGGATGCGTCTCGTCCACGGCGAGATGCATCTGTACGACGGCCTCGTCATCCTCATCCTGGCCCCGGAGGCGTATCTGCCTCTGCGGCAGGTGGGTGCGCAGTATCACGCGGCGGCGGAGGGGCTGGCGGCCGCAGAGGAGATCTTCTCGGTGCTGGAGACGCCGGTGCCGACGGTGGGTACGGCTGCCGTACCCACCGGTGCCCTGGCCTTCGAACAGGTCACGGTCAGGTACCCGGGCCGCTCCGGGGACGCCGTCACGGACGTTTCCTTCGAGGTCGCGCCCGGGGAGACGGTCGCGCTGGTCGGGCCCAGCGGGGCGGGCAAGTCGACGCTGCTGGACGTCCTGCTGGGATTTGTGCGGCCGGCCGAGGGGCGGGTGCGGATCGGGGGAGCCGATCTCGCCGAGGCCGACCTGGCGGAGTGGCGGTCACGCGTCGCATGGGTGCCGCAGCGGCCGCAGCTGTTCGCCGGGACGATCGCCGAGAACGTGAGGCTGGCACGACCCGACGCCGACGACGCCGCGGTGCGGCGGGCGCTGGGGGACGCGGGGGCGCTGGAGTTCGTCGACGCGCTCCCGCTGGGGGCCGACACCGTGCTCGGCGAGGACGGGGCGGGACTGTCCGCCGGGCAGCGGCAACGGCTCGCGCTGGCCCGGGCGTTCCTCGCGGACCGGCCGGTACTGCTCCTGGACGAGCCGACGGCGGCGCTCGACGGAGCCACCGAGGCGGAGATCGTGGCGGCGGTACGGCGGCTGGCGGCCGGGCGCACGGTGCTGCTGGTGGTGCATCGACCGGCGTTGCTCGCGGTGGCGGACCGGGTGGTGCGACTGACGGAGCCCCCGGCACCGGCTCCTGCGGACGCCATGGCCAGGACGTCCACGGCACGCACGGTCGAGGACAGTGGCCCCGCTCCGGCGGAGCCCGGGGCGACCGAGCCGACGCCACAGGCGCGCAGCGTCCTCGCCCGCGTGCGCGCCATGTCCGGCCCTCGGAGAGGCCGGCTCGCGCTCGCGATGCTGCTCGGCAGCCTCGCGCTCGGCAGCGCCGTGGGACTGATGGCCACCTCCGGTTGGCTGATCTCCCGGGCCTCGCAACAGCCGCCCGTGCTGTATCTCATGGTGGCCGTGACGGCGACCCGGGCCTTCGGCATCGGGCGGGCCGTCTTCCGGTACGCGGAGCGGCTGGTGTCGCACGACGCCGTGCTGCGCATGCTCGCGGACACCCGGGTCGCCGTGTACCGGCGCCTGGAGCGGCTGGCCCCCGCCGGGCTGCGCACGGCCCGCCGGGGTGATCTGCTCTCGCGGCTCGTCTCCGACGTGGACGCCCTCCAGGACTACTGGCTGCGCTGGCTCCTGCCCGCCGGTGCCGCAGCTGTGGTGTCGGCGGCCTCCGTGGGTTTCACGGCCTGGCTGCTGCCGGAGGCGGGCGCCGCGCTCGCCGTGGGCCTGCTGGCCGCGGGTGTCGGCGTCCCGCTCGTCACGGGAGCCGTGGCTCGCCGCGCCGAGCGCAGGCTCGCCCCCGCCCGCGGGGAACTGTCGACCCGCGTGACCGATCTCCTCACCGGGACCGCGGAGCTGACCGTCGCCGGTGCCCTGCCCGCCCGTACCGCCGAGGCACGGCGGGCGGACAGCGTCCTCACCCGGATCGTCTCGCGCGCCGCCACCGCCACCGCGCTCGGTGACGGTCTCACTGCCCTGATCTGCGGCCTGACCGTCAGCGCCACCGCCCTCGTCGGCGCCCACGCGGTCGGCTCCGGGCGGCTCGGAGGGGTCGCCATGGCCGTCGTCGTGCTCACTCCGCTGGCAGCCTTCGAGGCCGTCCTCGGATTGCCGCTCGCCGTGCAGTACCGCCAGCGGGTGCGCAGGAGTGCGGAGCGCGTCCACGAGGTGCTGGACGCGTCGGAGCCGGTGCGGGAGCCGGAGCAGGCTCGGCAGGCGCCCGCCTCGCCGTTCCCGGTGGTCCTCGAGGGACTGACGACCCGGCACGAGGGCCAGGACCGGGACGCGCTCGCGGGCCTCGACCTGACCCTCGCGGAGGGCCGCAGGATCGCCGTGGTCGGCGCCTCCGGTTCCGGCAAGACGACGCTCGCGCAGGTGCTGCTGCGCTTCCTGGACGCGAACGCCGGCACCTACACCCTGGGCGGGGTGGACGCCTACGGCCTGCACAGCGACGACGTACGGCGGCTGGTGGGACTGTGCGCCCAGGACGCCCACCTCTTCGACAGCTCAGTGCGCGAGAACCTGCTCCTCGCCAAGAAGGACGCGACCGAGGACGAGCTGCGGGACGCGCTGCGGCGGGCCCGCCTGCTCGACTGGGCCGAGAGCCTGCCCGACGGGCTCGACACCCTGGTCGGCGAGCACGGGGCCTGGCTGTCCGGCGGTCAGCGCCAGCGGCTCGCGCTGGCCCGGGCGCTGCTCGCCGACTTTCCCGTCCTCGTCCTGGACGAGCCGGCCGAGCATCTCGACCTGCCCACCGCCGACGCCCTCACCGCCGATCTGCTGGCCGCCACCGAGGGTCGTACGACGCTCCTCATCACGCACCGCCTGGCCGGACTCGAGTCGGTGGACGAGGTGGTCGTACTCGACGAGGGACGGGCGGTGCAGCGCGGTCCCTACGCGGAACTGGTGCGTGCGGAGGGGCCATTGCGGGGGATGGCCGAACGGGAGGCGGAGTCGGAGTTGCTGGTGGCACGTGAGGTGCCGGTCGGCTGAGCCGCGCATGGAGCGTCTCTCGGCCGGCCGAGCCCCGACGACACCTACAGCCGCTCCAGCATCCGCTCGATCACGACGGCCACCCCGTCGTCGTTGTTGGCGACGGTCCGGCCCGAGGCGGCGGCGATCACGTCGGGGTGGGCGTTGCCCATCGCGTACGACTGGCCTGCCCAGGTGAGCATCTCGACGTCGTTGGGCATGTCCCCGAAGGCGACGACCTGCTCGTGCGAGATCCCCCGTTCGGCGCAGCACAGGGCGAGCGTGCTGGCCTTGGAGACACCGGGGCCGCTGATCTCCAGCAGGGCGCTGGGGCTGGACCGGGTGACGTTGGCGCGGTCGCCGATGGCCAGCCGGGAGAGGGTGAGGAAGGCGTCCGGGTCGATCGAGGGGTGGTAGGCAAGGATTTTCAGCACCGGCTCGGCGGCACCGGGGCCGTCCTCGGCCAGCAGTTCCTCGGCGGGGGCGAGGTTGTCCGGGATCTCCATGTGCAGCTTGGGGTAGTCCGGCTCCTGGTAGAAGCCGTACGTCTGCTCCACCGCGTACACCGTGCCGGGCGCCGCCTCCCGCAGCAGCCGTACGGCGTCCAGCGCGTTCTCCCGGGCCAGCTCGCGCACCTTCACGAACCGGTGGGCACCGGGACCGCCGTGCAGGTCGACCACCGCGGCGCCGTTGCCGCAGATGGCCAGGCCGTGGCCGTGGACGTGGTCGCTGACGACATCCATCCAGCGGGCCGGGCGACCGGTGACGAAGAAGACCTCGATGCCGGCCTCCTCGGCGGCGGCGAGGGCCGCGACCGTGCGTGGGGACACCGACTTGTCGTCGCGCAGCAGAGTGCCGTCGAGATCGGTGGCGATCAGGCGGGGGGGTAGGCCGGCGGCCGGGGTCTCGGGCTGTCGAGTCGCTGAGGTCACCCGCTCATTCTCCCGTATATGCGTGCACGCCCGTGCGGGTGCCCACACAGGTGAGACATAGATGACGCGGGGGCGGACCCCACCCGCCCCGGTGCGGTCGTCTCAGCCCAGCTGTGCCGGTGCCTCCATGGCGATCCGCTCGAAGACCTTCTCCTCGGCCGCGAAGTCGGAGTCGGGGATCGGCCAGTGGATCACGAGCTCCGTGAAGCCGAGCTCCCGGTGGCGGCCCGCGAAGTCGACGAACGCGTCGAGGGACTCCAGCGGGCGGCCGCGGTCGGGGGTGAAGCCGGTGAGCAGGATCTTGTCCAGGGTGTTCGCGTCCCGGCCGAGCGCCGCGCAGGCGTCGATGAGCTTGTCGACCTGGCCGCGGAGGGCTTGGAGGGACTGCTCGGGTGTGCCCTTCTCGTACAGCTTCGGGTCGCCGGTGGTCACCCACGCCTGCCCGTGGCGTGCGGCGAGCTTCAGGCCCCGCGGCCCGGTGGCGGCCACGGCGAAGGGCAGCCGGGGCCGCTGGAGGCAGCCGGGGATGTTGCGGGCCTCGTGCGCCGAGTAGAAGTCGCCCTCGTAGGACACGGAGTCCTCGCTGAGCAGGCGGTCGAGCAGCGGGACGAACTCGGCGAGCCGGTCGGCACGCTCGCGGGGGCTCCACGGATCCTGGCCGAGTGCGGTGGCGTCGAAGCCGGTGCCGCCCGCCCCGATGCCGAGGGTGACGCGGCCGCCGGAGATGTCGTCGAGGGTGATCAGTTCCTTGGCGAGGGTCACCGGGTGCCGGAAGTTCGGCGAGGTGACCAGGGTGCCCAGGCGCAGCCTGTCGGTGACGCCCGCGGCGCCGGTCAGCGTGGGCACGGCCCCGAACCAGGGCCCGTCCCGGAAGGTGCGCCAGGACAGGTGGTCGTAGGTGTATCCGGTGTGGAAGCCGAGCTGTTCCGCGCGCTGCCATGTCTCGCGGCCCCCCTCGTTCCAGCGGCGATGGGGGAGGATCACGGTGCTCAGACGCAGACTCATATGTCCGAGCGTAAGCGTCCGGCGCTGTTTCACGTGAAACAGTGACTCACGGTCACTGTGTGCGGCTGCTGAGCCAGGGGCTGAGGCCGACCGGGATGAACTCCTTGTGCACGCGGTCGCCCGGGAGCGGCACCATCAGGAAGTGGCTGGGCGGGAAACGGCGCGCCTTCACCCAGGCGTGGCCTTCATAGAGGGCGCGGAGGAAGGCGGGGACGTCGTCGCGGGCGACGTCGGGGCACTCGACTCCGTCCACGGTGATCAGGGCGTCGTCGTCCGGGAACAGGCGTACCTCCACACGCGGCCGGCCGCCGAACTCGACGTAGGCCTCGTGGGGCAGGGTGCCGTCCGGGTCGGTGGTGACGCCGACGCCCGCGGCGCTGCGGCGGGAGGTCTGGTCGGCGCCGATGTCGTGGGTCACCTCGATGGCGAGCCCGTACTCGGCGGCGAGGGCGCGGAGCGCGGTGACGGCGGCCTCGGTCGTGGGGAGGTGGTTTCTGCCGGTGTCCATGGCGTCGATCATCTCCCACCGGGTTCAGTGCGACTCGGGAAACCGCAGGTAGCGCGGTGGCACGGCCTGGGTCAGCCATACCCCGTTCGCGCTGACCTGGAAGACATGGCCGTCCCGGTGCATGGCCTGCGCGTCCACGGAGAGCACGACGGGACGGCCGCGGCGGGCGCCGACCCGGGTCGCGGTGTCACGGTCGGCCGACAGATGGACGTCGTGCCGGTTCATGGGGCGCAGTCCCTCGGCGCGGATCGCGTCCAGGTGGCGGGCCACGGTGCCGTGGTAGAGGTACGGCGGCGGGGTCGCCGGTGGCAGGCCGAGGTCCACGTCGACGCTGTGGCCCTGGCTGGCGCGAATGCGCGTGCCGTCGATCACGAAGCGCTGTTTGTCGTTGGCGGCGACCACGTGGTCCAGCTCGTCCCGGGTGAAGCGGAAGCCGTGCGCGGTGGCCGCGGCGATCAGCGCGTCGATCTCGACCCAGCCGGCCGGGTCCAGCGTGAGCCCGATCCGTTCGGGCTGGTGACGCAGATGCTTCGAGAGGTACTTCGACACCTTCACGGTGCGTCTCTCGTCCCTCTCGCGTGGCTTGTTCTCGTTCATCCCGCCAGGGTGCCGGGAGAGACGTGAATCACGCGAATGATTTTGGATCGGATGTTTGATCCACAACCAACTGTAGTTATCCACAGGTTACTTGGCGTTTCTGTGGACAACTCCCTGTCATGTCAGCCCCCTTCGTCAAGATCGACTGGGGGTCGTTCACTTGACGTGAGCGCATCCAACTTCCTTGCCCGTACCTCCCGTTCGGCCGCCAGCACAAAGAACTCCGCCACCCGCTCCGCCCCAACCAGCCCCTCCACCGCCCGCATCGTCTCCTCGGGCACGGCCACGGAACGTGACGCCGGGCCCCCGTCCCGCGCCTCCTCGGAACCGAGGTGCTGTCGCAGCTGCCGTACCGCCAACAAGCGCATCGCGCGCGCGAGTTCGGCGTCCACGGTCTGCTGGGCGAGGGGTCGCAGCCGTCGTACGAGTGAGGCCGCTTCGGCGGCGTCGGCGTCGGAGGGCCGGTGCGGTCCCTCCAGATAGCGGGCGAAGACGTGCTCGGTGGTGAACTCCAGGAAACGGGCGGCGATGTGCTCGACCTGTCCTCTCAACTCCCGAAGGTGGCCCGAGATCGCGGAGAGCGGAACCCCGGCCGCGTGCAACTCGACGGCCACGGCGAGCTCTTGGGGGCTGGGCACGAGGAAGGAGTCCTCGTCTCCGGGCACCGGCTCCAGTACGCCGAGCTCCACGGCCTCGGCGACCGCTGCCTCGTCGGGGATGCCGCCGAAGCGTGTGTCCAGTTCAGCGCGGGAGATCCGGACGGCCTCCTCGTCGGTCCACGGGCCGTCGACCTCGGCGACAAGACCGAGGATCCCGCCGAGACCGCGGCCGGAGTCGTAGGCCTCCAGGAGCTCCTTGATGGAGGCCAGGCCGTAGCCGCGGTCGAGGAGGTCGGCGATCTGCCGCAGCCGGGCGAGGTGGGTCTCGGTGTAGATGTTGGCGCGGCCGCGGCGCTCGGGGCGGGGGAGCAGCCCTCGGTCCTGGTAGGCGCGGATGGTGCGCACGGTGGCGCCGCTGAGGTGGGCGAGGTCCTCGATCCGGTAGGCAGGGGTGTCGCTCACGAGGCCGCCCGGGCCGCCGGTGACCGCTTCAGGTACTCCACCGCACGGCTCAACGACCCTTCCCGCGAGGGGTGGTAGGTCCGCCGGAGATAGCGCGGTACGGCCGCACCGAGCGCTCCCCAGGCCGGCAGCAGGCCCTTGCGTACGGCCTTCTGGTGCTCCTTGAGGGAGTAGCGCAGCCGTCCGGCCAGCTGTGGATCGTGGCGCATCAGGTAGGCCGTTCCCCATACGCACAGGTACAGCATCACCGGGGCGGTCACCGCCATGCCCACGACGCGACGGGTGTAGCGGGGTGCGCCGGTGCCGCCGCAGTGCTGGTACATGTCGAAGGCGACCGCGCGGTGTTCGACCTCCTCGGCGCCGTGCCAGCGCAGCAGGTCGAGCATGACCTCGTCGGCGCCGGCCCGGTCGAGGCCGTCGGCGGCCAGGACCCAGTCGCCGAGCACCGCCGTGAACTGTTCGACTGCGGCGACGACCGACAACCGGAACCGCAGCCACTCGCGCGCGGGGACGGGCGCGTTGAGCGGTGGGCGCTCGCCGAGCAGCCGCTCGAAGAGGAAGTCGACGTACTTGGTGAAGCCGGCGGTGTCGAGCCGCTGCGCCGCCAGGTGGTCCAGCACGTGCGTGTGCTGGACGCTGTGGGTGGCCTCCTGGCCCATGAACCCCTTGACGTCGGCACGGAGTTCGGGGTCCGTGATCAACGGCAGGGCCTCCTTGAAGACCTTCACGAACCAGCGCTCCCCCGCCGGCAGCAGCAGATGCAGCACGTTGATGACGTGGGTGGCGGTGGGCTCGCCGGGGATCCAGTGCAGGGGCGTGCGGGACCAGTCGAAGGCCACCCGGCGCGGGGCGATGTGGTGGCTCACTGCGGCGGCTCCAGTCGTGCGATCGCGCGGAGTGCCTTGGGCGCCCACCGGGCCAGCGCGTGCGCGCCGCGGGCCTCGGGGGTGACCGGTACGACGGCCTGGTTGCGCACGACCGCTCTCAGGATCGCGTCGGCGACCTTTTCGGGCGGGTAGTTCCGCAACTTGTAGAGACGGGCCGTGCGCTTCTGGCGGCGTTTCTCCTCGTCGGCGTCGACGCCCGCGAAGCGTGCGGTGGAGGTGATGCCGGTGTTGACGAAGCCGGGGCAGATCGCCGAGACCCCGATGCCCCGGCCCGCCAGTTCCGCGCGCAGGCTCTCGCTGAGCATGAGGACGGCGGCCTTGGAGGTGCCGTAGGCGGACAGCGCCCTGGAGGGCTGGTAGGCGGCCGCCGAGGCGGTGTTGACGATGTGGCCGCCCTGTCCGCGCTCCGCCATCTGCTTCCCGAAGAGCCGGCAGCCGTGGATGACACCCCACAGGTTGACGTCGAGGACCTTCTTCCAGTCCTCGGTGGTGGTGTCGAGGAAGGAGCCGCCGAGGCCGATGCCGGCGTTGTTGACCAGGACGTCCACCACGCCGTACTCGGCGGCGACCTTGTCGGCGAGTTTCTCCATGGCCTGTTCGTCGGAGACGTCGACGGTCTCCGCCCAGGCCTCGGGGGCGCCGAGCAGCCGGGACAGTTCGGCGGTGCGGGCGGCGGACTCGGTGTCCCGGTCGACGGCCACCACGCGTGCGCCGGCCTCGGCGAAGGCGAACGCGGTGGCCCGTCCGATGCCGCTGCCCGCGCCGGTGACGAGGACGAGCTGTCCGCCGAACCGGTCGGCGTACTTCCCGGTCGCCTGCGCCGTGGTCCGGCCGCCCTCGACGGACGTCACGAACTCCGTGATCCACGCCGACACCTGGTCGGGCCGGGAGCGCGGGATCCAGTGCTTGGCGGGCAGGGTGCGCCGGGTCAGCTGGGGCGCCCACTGCTCCAGGCCGTCGTAGAGCTTCTCCGAGAGGAACGCGTCGCCCAGGGGCGTGATGAGCTGCACGGGCGCGTGTGCGTAGGCGTCGGTGCGCGGCCGGCGCAACCGTGTCCGGACGTTGTCGCGGTACAGCCAGGCGCCGTGGGCCGCGTCGGCCGGCAGCGAGGAGGTCGGGTAGCCGTCGGCGGGGACCTTCTCGGCGCGCTCCAGCATGCGGGGCCAGGCCTTGCCGAGCGGGCCGCGCCAGGCCAGTTCGGGCAGGGCGGGGGTGTGCAGCGCGTACACGTACCAGGACTTGGCGCCCTGGCCGAGG
The DNA here is from genome assembly GCF_040606575.1 of Streptomyces sp. NPDC005402. Lineage (NCBI taxonomy): Bacteria > Bacillati > Actinomycetota > Actinomycetes > Kitasatosporales > Streptomycetaceae > Streptomyces > Streptomyces sp. NPDC005402. Next base: position 73,287 of record NZ_JBEXFB010000014.1, on the reverse strand, counting down.
AGCTGGCCGACCCGGCGGGGGGTGGGGCGCCTGAGGCGGCCAGCGATCCAGTGGCCGAAGTGGTCCAGGGACGGTCCGGACATGGAGGTGAAGGAGGCGATACGGCCCTCGGTGCGCCGGACGGTGACGAACTCCCAGGCCTGTACCGAGCCCCAGTCGTGTCCGACCAGGTGCACGGGCCGGTCCGGGCTGACGGCGTCCGCGACGGCCAGGAAGTCGTCCGTCAGCTTCTCCAGGGTGAACCCGCCGCGCAGCGGCTTCGGTGCCGTGGAGCGGCCGTGGCCGCGGACGTCGTAGAGGACGACGTGGAAGCGGTCGGCGAGGCGGGAGGCGACCTGGGACCAGATCTCCTTGCTGTCGGGGTAGCCGTGCACCAGGACGACGGTCGGCTGCCCCGGGTCGCCCAGTTCGGCCACGCACAGTTCGACGCCGCCGGTGCGTACCCGGCGCTCGCGCGCACCTTCGAGCAAGGTCATTTCTCCTCCGCCCAGCGCCGCACGTGCGGCAGGTCGTCGTCCAGCCAGAAGGCGCTCTGCTCGGGGTCAGCGGAGTCGGTGACGACCAGGATCTCCTCGAACTTCGCGCCCGTGCCCCTGAATCCGAGGTGGGGTTCGACCGCCCACAGGCCCGGCCGCGGCGGGTGGTCGGAGAAGCGGTACGGCGACCACAGGGGCGACCAGCCCTCACGGTGGCCGTGCAGCGCGTCGGCCGCCAGGCCCTTCAGGGACTGGGTGCCGAATCCGAGGACGTGGGGTGACCAGCGGCGCTGCTTGACCTGGTCGACCTTGTGGGCGATCACGCCGAAGGGGTACGCGCGGTGCCGGTTGGCGTAGCCCTGGCGGATCATGAGGCGGTCCACGTCCTCGTAGATCTCTCGCAGCGACCGCCGCTCACGGACCTCGCGCAGGATCAGCTCGCGGTGTGCCTCCAGGTCGGCCATCAGCCTGTCCTGGACGGGGTTGACGCCGAGCGAGCCGGAGTAGCCGATGTCCGCGGTGTATCCCTCGTACACCGGTGCCATGTCCAGGATGAACGGCATCCCGGGCTCCAGGCGGCGGTCGGTGGGGAAGAACTGGAGCGGAACGCGGAAACCGGTGAACGCGGTGCGGTCCCCGAACCAGGCGAAGGGCAGATGGAACCAGTCCCGTACGCCCCGCTCGCGCAGCCACTCGCGCTGCATGCGGGCGGCCTGCCGCTCGCTCACGCCGGGCTCCAGACGGGCCGCGACCGCCTCCGCGCATGCGTACGCGAGTCGCTGGACCTGCCGGAATCCCCGCAACCGGGTGGAGAGTTCGCAGTTCACTGCCGTCGTCATGCCGCCTCGTCCCCGTCGACTGCGGTACGTGCCCGTAACGTGACACTGGCGAATGTGACAGTTATTGGAGGCTGCGTCAACAGGGCCCGGGAGGGCTGTGGAAAAACCCGCCGATGTGGAAAACGGAGGCCCGGTTGTTGGACTTCAGGGTGACCCCTAGGTGCCCGTACGTCTGGAGTCTGATGCGGATGCAGCTCTGAGGGGTGACGACCTGAGTGGTCCGCGTCACTACTGTCGGGGATGTGACTGTGATCGCGACCGAAAGCCTGAGCAAGCGGTTCCCCCGGGTGACCGCGCTTGACCGGCTCTCCTTGGACGTCGGACCCGGTGTTACCGGACTCGTCGGCGCCAACGGAGCCGGCAAGTCCACCATGATCAAGATCCTGCTGGGTCTGTCCCCCGCCACCGAGGGCCGCGCCGAAGTGCTCGGGCTCGACGTCGCGACCAAGGGCGCCGCCATCCGCGAGCGGGTCGGCTACATGCCGGAGCACGACTGCCTGCCGCCCGACGTCTCGGCCACCGAGTTCGTCGTGCACATGGCCCGCATGTCCGGTCTGCCGCCCACCGCCGCGCGCGAGCGCACCGCGGACACCCTGCGCCATGTCGGCCTGTACGAGGAGCGCTACCGCCCCATCGGCGGCTACTCCACCGGCATGAAGCAGCGCGTCAAGCTCGCCCAGGCCCTGGTGCACGACCCGCAGCTGGTCTTCCTCGACGAGCCGACCAACGGCCTCGACCCGGTCGGCCGCGACGACATGCTGGGCCTGATCCGCCGTATCTACACCGACTTCGGCATCTCGGTCCTGGTCACCTCGCACCTGCTGGGCGAGCTGGAACGCACCTGCGACCACGTCGTCGTCATCGACGGCGGCAAGCTCCTGCGCTCCAGCTCCACCACCGACTTCACCCAGATCACGACGACCCTCGCGGTCGAGGTCACCGACACCGACGAGCACCCGGACGGCACCCGCGCGGTGCGCGAGGCACTGCACGCGCGCGGGGTGGAGGTCCTCGACTCCCAGAGCGGTCTGCCGGGCGCCGGCCACATCCTGCTGCTGACCGCGCAGGGCGAGGAGACCTACGACGTCGTCCGGGACACCGTCGCCGACCTCGGGCTCGGCCTGGTGCGCATGGAGCAGCGCAGGCACCACATCTCGGAAGTCTTCACGAACGAGGACGAGCAGCGAAAGGAGGCCGTAGGCCATGGCAGTTGAGCACCCGGTCACCGTCCCCTCGGGTGACCAGTCCCGCATCCACAACATCGGCTACCGCTCCTACGACGGCCCCCGTCTCGGCCGTTCCTACGCCACCCGCTCCCTCTACTCGCAGTCCCTGCGCGGCGCCTACGGCCTCGGCCGCTCGGTCAAGTCCAAGGTGCTGCCGATGCTGCTGTTCGCGGTGATGTGCGTGCCGGCGGCCATCATGGTGGCCGTAGCGGTCGCCACCAAGGCGAACGACCTGCCGGTCGACTACACCCGCTACGCGATCATCATGCAGTCCGTGATCTGCCTGTACGTCGCCTCGCAGGCGCCCCAGTCCGTCTCGCGCGACCTGCGCTTCAAGACCGTGCCGCTGTACTTCTCGCGGCCCATCGAGACCGCGGACTACGTGCGCGCGAAGTACGCGGCGCTGGCCACCGCGATGTTCATCCTCACCGCCGCTCCGCTGATCGTGCTCTATGTGGGCGCGCTGCTGGCCAAACTGGACTTCACCGACCAGACCGTGGGATTCGGGCAGGGACTCGTCTCCGTGGCGCTGCTCTCGCTGCTCTTCGCCGGTATCGGCCTGGTGATCGCGTCGGTCACCCCGCGCCGCGGCTTCGGCATCGCGGCCGTGATCGCCGTACTGACCATCTCCTACGGCGCGGTGTCCACCCTCCAGGCCATCGCCGACGCCCAGGGCAGCACCAGCGCCATCCCGTGGATCGGCCTGTTCTCGCCGGTCACGCTCATCGACGGTGTGCAGTCGGCCTTCCTGGGCGCGACTGCGGCGCTCCCGGGCGGACACGGCCCCTCGACCGGACAGGGCGTGGTCTACGTCCTGCTCACCCTGGGCCTGATCGCCGCCAGTTACGGCCTCCTGCTGCGCCGCTACAAGAAGGTGGGACTGTGACCACGCTCCAGATCGACCACGTCTCCCGCTGGTTCGGCAATGTGGTCGCCGTCAACGACATCACCATGACGATCGGCCCCGGCGTCACCGGCCTCCTCGGCCCCAACGGCGCCGGAAAGTCCACCCTCATCAACATGATGGGCGGCTTCCTCGCCCCCTCCACCGGCACCGTCACCCTCGACGGACAGCAGGTGTGGCGCAACGAGGCCATCTACCGGCACATCGGCATCGTCCCCGAGCGCGAGGCGATGTACGACTTCCTCACCGGCCGCGAATTCGTCGTCGCCAACGCCGAGTTGCACGGCCTCGGCGCGAAGGCCGCCCAGAAGGCGCTGGCCACGGTCGAGATGGAGTACGCGCAGGACCGCAAGATCTCCACGTACTCCAAGGGCATGCGCCAGCGCGTCAAGATGGCGTCCGCCCTGGTCCACGACCCCTCGCTGCTCCTGCTCGACGAGCCGTTCAACGGCATGGACCCGCGCCAGCGCATGCAGCTCATGGACCTGCTGCGGCGCATGGGCGACGAGGGCCGCACCGTGCTGTTCTCCTCGCACATCCTCGAGGAGGTCGAGCAGCTCGCCTGGCACATCGAGGTCGTCGTGGCGGGCCGGCACGCGGCCAGCGGCGACTTCCGCAAAATCCGCCGCCTGATGACGGACCGCCCGCACCGCTACCTGGTGCGTTCCAGCGACGACCGAGCCCTCGCGGCCGCGCTGATCGCCGACCCGTCGACGTCCGGCATCGAAGTCGACCTGACGGAGGGCGCGTTGCGCATCCAGGCCGTCGACTTCGGCCGCTTCACCGCGCTGTTGCCCAAGGTCGCCCGCGACCACGGCATCCGGCTGCTCACGGTCTCGCCGTCCGACGAGTCCCTCGAGTCCGTCTTCTCGTATCTCGTCGCGGCGTAGGAGGCCGAAAGATGTACGACCCCACAGTCGCCCGACTCACCTACCGGGCCCTGCTCGGCCGCCGCCGGGCTCTCATCCTGGGCGCTCTGCCGGCGCTGCTGATCCTGATCTCCGTGATCGTGCGCGGCCTTGTCGGCGCCGACGACCAGACCGCCTCCGACCTGCTGGGCGGGCTCGCGCTCGCCACCATGGTGCCGATCATCGGCGTCATCGCGGGAACCGGCGCGATCGGGCCGGAGATCGACGACGGCTCGGTGGTGTACCTGCTGTCCAAGCCGATCAAGCGGCCGACGATCATCTTCACCAAGCTCATCGTGGCGATCGCCGTGACGATGGTGTTCTCGGCCCTGCCGACGCTGATCGCGGGCTTCATCCTCAACGGCAACGGCCAGCAGATCGCCGTCGCCTACACGGTGGCCGCACTGGTCTCCTCGATCGCCTACGCGGCGCTCTTCCTGCTGCTCGGCACGGTGTCCCGGCACGCGGTGGTCTTCGGGCTCGTCTACGCGCTGGTCTGGGAGGCCCTGTTCGGCTCCCTGGTCGCCGGGGCGAAGACCCTGAGCGTCCAGCAGTGGTCCCTGGCCGTCGCCCACAAGGTCGCGGGCGGGGACCTGGTCACCTCGGACGTCGGACTGCCGACGGCCACGGTGCTGCTGGTCGTGGTGACCGTCCTCGCGACCTGGTACGCGGGACAGAAACTGCGGTCGCTGAAGCTGGCGGGCGAGGAGTAAGCGCCCCTGACGTCCCGCTTATTGACGGGGACTTCATCTTTGTCCGGGAACACTGGACAAGGGGAACGTTCGGCTGCGCGTCGAAGGGAACGGGCAATGGCAGACGACTGGGACGACCTCGTCCTGGACGAGGACTTCATACGGTCCGCCGGGACGACCGAGCCGTCTGCCCGCGCCCGGATGCTGGCGGCGCGCTGGCGTGACGAGGAGCCCGAACCGCAGCCCTGGCGCTCCGACGAGCCACCTGCCGGGTGGTTCTTCGGCAAGCGCCGACGGCGGTGGCGGCGCCGGTAGCCTCGAACACACGGCCGGATTTAATCGGTGGCGCCCAACTCGTCGTACCGGCACAGTGGTTGTGTCCACCCCGCCGGACGACGGTCCGGCGCCACGTTCTGGGAGAGGAGCCGGACGATGTCCATGCACGACAGTACGTCCAGCTCCCGTCGGGGCCGTCCGCGGAGGACTCCGGTGTAGTTACGCCACCGTCGAGTCCACCCGTAGGACTGCCCGGGGCGGCCGCTTCGAGCACGCGATGTCGCTCTCGCGTGAGGCCGCCCACCCGGAGGATTGGCCGAGTGGTAAGGCACTGGCTTGCGCTGTGTCACATCAGAAGCGAGTCAAGGTCGGGCCTGGAAAGCCCGCGCACGTTCGATTCGTGCATCCTCCGCAAGACGTTGTCACTGGGACCTGGCCGGGGTTCTCGGGCCCGACCGTCCGTAAGGGCGAGGGCCTTTTCCCCGGAGCCAAGACCGAGCGGACCACCGCACCGGGACCACCGCACCGGACCACCGCCGGTCACAGCGCGATCGTCGACCAGCACTGCCCCGCCGCCGAAGCGGTCCTGGGACCGGTACACACGCTGCTGTCCTTCGAAGAGCTCCCGGTCCGGGGGGACGCCCCGTAGCCGTCAGCCGAGCAGTCGCTCCAGCACCACCGCGATCCCGTCCTCCTCGTTGGAGGACGTCACCTCGTCGGCCACCGCCTTGAGTTCCTCGTGCGCGTCCGCCATCGCCACGCCGTACGACGCCCAGGCGAACATCGGGATGTCGTTGGGCATGTCGCCGAAGGCGATCGTGTCCGCGGCCTTCAGGCCCAGCCGACGGGCCGCCAGGGACAGACCGGTCGCCTTCGACAGGCCCAGCGGCAGCAGTTCGACGATGCCCTCACCCGCCATCGCGACCGTGACGAAACCGCCCGCGGCCCGCTGGGCGGCCTCGGCCAGTTCGTCGTCCGACAGCCTCGGATGCTGTACGTAGATCTTGCTCAGCGGGGCGGCCCACAGGTCCGCGACATCGGTGAGCGGAACCGACGGCAGTGTGCCGGTCACCGCGTATCCGGCGCCGACCAGCACCTCCCCGTCCAGTCCGTCCCGGCTCGCGGCCAGGTACAGCGGACCGACCTCCGCCTCGATCTTCGCGAGGGCCACACCCGCCAGCTGCCGGTCCAGCGTCACCGACGTCAGCAGACGGTGCTCACCGGCGTGGTACACCTGCGCGCCCTGCCCGCAGACCGCGAGACCGTCGTAACCGAGGTCGTCGAGGATGTGCCGGGTCCAGGGAACCCCGCGTCCCGTCACGACGATGTGGGCGGCGCCCGCCGCGGTGGCCGCGGCGAGCGCGTCACGGCTGCGCCGCGAGACCGACTCGTCGGAACGCAGGAGCGTCCCGTCGAGGTCGGTCGCGATCAGCCGGTACGGAAGGCCACTGCTCACTTGGCGACCGGCTCCAGCAGTTCCCGTCCGCCCAGGTAGGGGCGCAGCACCTCGGGAACGCGCACCGAGCCGTCGGCCAGCTGGTGGTTCTCCAGAATCGCCACGATGGTGCGCGGCACGGCGCACAATGTGCCGTTGAGCGTCGCCAGCGGCTGGACCTTCTTGCCGTCCCGCATACGCACGGACAGCCGGCGGGCCTGGAAGCCGTCGCAGTTGGAGGCCGAGGTCAGCTCGCGGTACTTGCCCTGGGTCGGGATCCACGCCTCGCAGTCGAACTTGCGGGAGGCCGAGGCGCCGAGGTCGCCCGAGGCCACGTCGATGACCTGGAAGGGCAGCTCGAGGCCGGTGAGCCACTGCTTCTCCCAGTCCAGGAGCCGCTTGTGCTCGTTCTCCGCGTCCTCGGGGGCGACGTACGAGAACATCTCGACCTTGTCGAACTGGTGCACGCGGAAGATGCCCCGAGTGTCCTTGCCGTAGGTGCCGGCCTCGCGGCGGAAGCACGGCGAGAAGCCGGCGTAGCGCAGCGGCAGCTGGTCGGCGTCGAGGATCTCGTCCATGTGGTACGCGGCGAGCGGGACCTCGGAGGTGCCGACCAGGTAGTAGTCGTCCTTCTCCAGGTGGTAGACGTTCTCCGCGGCCTGGCCGAGGAAGCCGGTGCCCTCCATGGCGCGCGGGCGGACCAGCGCGGGAGTGAGCATCGGCGTGAAGCCGGCCTCGGTGGCCTGCGCGATCGCCGCGTTGACGAGCGCGAGCTCCAGGAGCGCGCCGACGCCGGTCAGGTAGTAGAAGCGCGACCCGGACACCTTGGCACCGCGCTCGACGTCGATGGCGCCCAGCGCCTCGCCGAGCTCCAGGTGGTCCTTGGGCTCGAAGCCCTCGGCACCGAAGTCGCGGATGGTGCCGTGCGTCTCCAGGACGACGAAGTCCTCCTCGCCGCCGACGGGGACGTCGGGGTGGACGAGGTTGCCGAGCTGGAGCAGGAGGCGCTTGGTCTCCTCGTCGGCCTCGTGCTGCTCGGCGTCGGCCGCCTTGACGTCGGCGGCCAGCTGGCCGGCCTTCTTCAGCAGCTCGGCCTTCTCGTCTCCGGAGGCCTTGGGGATGAGCTTGCCGAGCGACTTCTGCTCGGAACGCAGCTCGTCGAAGCGGACGCCGGACGACCTGCGCCGCTCGTCGGCAGACAGGAGGGCGTCGACGAGGGCGACGTCCTCTCCACGGGCGCGCTGGGACGCGCGCACTCGGTCGGGGTCCTCACGGAGCAGGCGAAGGTCAATCACGCGGTCAAGGCTACCGGTGCGGGGATACGGCCCACGACTCACTATTCCCAGCCGCGCCGAATCACGTCTTACGTACCGTTATGGGTGAATTGCGTAGCGTGTCAATGAAAAGCACCCCGGTCCCCGGGACGAGGCAGGGGCGGGGAGTCGGGTTGACTCGACTCCCTTGCGGAGAGCGGGACTTGGTACGCCGTTGTCCACAGGGATCCACACCCCTCGAAAAGTTATCCACAGGCTGTGCGGGGGATCTGTGGATTTCGGAATTGATCACTCTGAAACTTGGGGATCACGCCGAGGATTCCCGCCGCAAACCCGCATTTACCCCTACTTTCGAGTGGAAAGTGGTCACTCCAAAGGGTTATCCAAGGGAAAAGAATGGACGAAGGGTGATGTGCGCGCCTGTGAACGCCGGAGGGCTCCGCAGGCCGATTTGTCGACAGGTTCGCGCTTCGGTGTCGACTTGTCCCCAGATCGAGATGCGCACCTGTGGATAACTTCTGTGGATAACTAAAATCTGCAGGTAAGACAGGTCAGAATCGCCCGTCCTGGCATCGGGCCACCCAGTCCGAGGCCGCCATGAACTCCTCGTCCGAGGTGCCGGTCAGCGGCGCTCGCAGGTCCGCCAGTTCCTTGTCCGCACGCGGGTACGAACCGAGGAAACGCACCTCGTGGCAGATCCGCTTCAGCCCCATCAGGGCCTCCGCCACCCGGCGGTCGGTGATGTGGCCCTCGGCGTCGATGCAGAAGCAGTAGTTGCCGATGCCCGCGCCCGTGGGCCGGGACTGGAGCAGCATCAGGTTGATACCGCGGGCGGCGAACTCGCCGAGCAGGTCGCGCAGTCCGCCCGGGTGGTCGTCGCGCTGCCACAGCACGACGGAGGTCTTGTCGGCCCCCGTGGGGGCGGCGGGCCGGGCCGGGCGGCCGACCAGCACGAACCGCGTCTGCGCGTTCTCGGCGTCGTGGATCCCGGTCTCCAGCGCCTCGAGGCCGTACCGGGCGGCCGCGAACTCGCCGGCGAAGGCCGCGTCGTACTGCCCGTCCCGGACCAGCCGGGCGGCGTCCGCGTTCGAGGCGGCCGACTCCCAGTGGACGTCCGGGAGGTGCTTCTTCAGCCAGTTGCGCACCTGCGGCTGGGCGGCCGGGTGCGCGGAGACCGTCTTGATGTCCGCGAGCTGGGTGCCCGGCCTGACCAGCAGCGCGAAGGTGATCGACAGCAGCACCTCGCGGTAGATCATCAGCGGGGCGCCCGCGACCAGTTCGTCGAGGGTGGTGGTGATGCCGCCCTCGACGGAGTTCTCGATCGGCACGAACGCGGCCTCGGCCTCACCGGCGCGCACCGCGTCCAGCGCGGACTGCACCGACACGTACGGGATCAGCTCACGGGTCGCCGCCTCGGGAAGCGTCCGCAGTGCGACTTCGGTGAAGGTGCCCTCAGGGCCGAGATACGCATAGCTCGCTGGCATGACCTCACCCTAATGGCCCTTGTGGAAGGGATCCCATTTCTCTTCCGACCGGGTGAACCGGCGTGACCTCACCCTTCCAGCAGCCCCTGCCCGACGTACTCCCCCTCCGCCGCCCCACCCGGTACCGCGAACAGACCGCTCGACTCGTGCCGGATGTACTGGGAGAGCGCGTCCCCGCGGTCCAGCTTGCGCTGGATCGGGACGAAGCCGCGCAGCGGGTCCGCCTGCCAGCAGACGAACAGCAGCCCCGCGTCCGGTGCCCCGTCCGCGTCGATGCCGTCGTGGTACGAGAACGGGCGACGCAGGATGGCCGCGCCCCCGTTCTCATCGGGCCGGGTGATCCGGGCGTGCGCGTTGATCGGCACCGCCAGATTGCCCTTCGCGTCCGTCTTCTCCAGGTCCATCGCCGTCGTCTCGGTGCCCCCGGACAGCGCCGCGCCGTTCGCCTTCCGGCGCCCGATGACGGCCTCCTGGGCCCCCAGGGACAGCTTCTCCCAGTCGTCCAGCAGCATCCGGATCCGTCGTACGACCGCGTAGGAGCCGTTCGCCATCCACGCGGGCGTGCCGGATTCCGGGACGAAGACGCGCTGGTCGAAGTCGGGCTCGCCCGGCTTCGGATTGCGGGTGCCGTCCAACTGGCCCATGAGGTTGCGGGCCGTCATGGGGTGGGCCGTGGCTCCCGGTGTGCGGTTGAAGCCGTTCATCTGCCAGCGGACCTTCGCCGCGCTGCCCGCGTCCTTCTGGACCGCGCGCAGGGCGTGGAAGGCGACGAGGGCGTCGTCGGCACCGATCTGCACCCACAGATCGCCGTTGCTGCGGGCCTTGTCGAGCTGGTCGGAGGAGAAGTCGGGGAGCGGGTCGAGGGCGACCGGCCGCTGCTTCTCCAGGCCGGTGCGGCTGAAGAAGCTGTGTCCGAAGCCGAAGGTCAGGGTCAGTGAGGAGGGCCCGGCGTCGCGGGCCACATCCGTGTCGTGGGATCCGGAAGCCTCCCCCGCCATCAGCCTCCGAGCCGTCTCCGACCAGCGGCGCAGCAGTGCGGCGGCCTCCTTGCGCCCCGCGCCCGCCGCCAGGTCGAAGGCGACGAGATGGCCGCGCGCCTGGAGGCCCTCGGTGATGCCGGGCTGATGTTTCCCGTGAAACATCACCTCGTCGCTGCCGACCGAGGTCAGCGGAGTCGCCGCGGCGGGCGCGGCGGCGTACCCCGCGGCCCCGCCGGCCGCTCCGAGGACGAGCCCGGTGGCGCCGGCGGTGCCGAGCAGGGCCCGGCGTGAGATGCCCTGCCCCGGAGCGGGACGCGTCGTGGTGGAGGCGCCTTCGTCGACGACGGGAGGGGACTGTTCAGCCATGGTGCGGTTCAGCCGATCTGCGCGTTCTTGGAGACGGTCGTCTGGTCGATGTCCGAGGTCCGTACGGTCACGGCGACCTTCCAGTCGCCCGCCATGGGGATCTGCACGTTGCTCGCCGACCAGTGGCCCGTGGCGATGCGGTCGGGGGTGACGGCCAGCGGCCCGATCTTCTTGGCCTCCAGGGTGAGGGCGACCTTCACCTCGGGGATGTCGAAGGCTCGGCCGTTGGACCGCTGGACGTAGACGTGCATCTCGTTGCCGCCCACGCGCGCGGGGTCGAAGTCGACCGTCACGACACCCTTGCCGTCCGTGCCGCCGGTGTCGAAGGACATGTCCAGAGTCACCGCCCCGGACCCGGCCGACGAGGAGGAAGAAGAGGAAGAGGAAGCCGCCTTGGCCGCCTTGGCGTCCTCCTCCGTACGGCCGGGCTCGGTCTGCGTCAGTACGGTCGTGACCGCCAGCAGGACAACCGCGACCCCGGCCTCGGCGAGCACCGAGCGGCGCAGTCCGAACCGGTGCGGATCGGCGTCCCGTGTCCGCTTCTGCCGCGCGGTGTCCATCGCGGCCTGCTGCCGGGCGAGCTGAGCGGCCCGCTTGGAATCACCGGGGGTCTTGGAGCCGGGGCCCTTGGATCCGGCCGCCTTGGAGTCCGCGCCCCCCTTGGACTTGCCGGAGCCGGAGGAATTCGCGGCCACGCGCTCCTTCTGAGGTGCCCGCTTGCCCTGCCGTACGACGGTGTCGGCGAGCTGCGCCGTCCACCGCCGGGAGATGAAGGCGATGCCGACCAGCAGTGCCACCAGCCCGATCTTGACCAGCAGCAGCTGTCCGTACCGGGTCTCGGTGAACGCCGACCAGGAGCCGAGCTGCCGCCAGGACTGGTAGACGCCGGTCGCCACCAGCGCGACGACGCTGCCGAAGGCGACCTGGGAGAACCGTCGTACGGCGGCCGACTCGATCGGAGCGTCGGAGCGGTACAGCGCGACGAGCAGCGCGGTCAGTCCGCCGAGCCAGGTGGCGACGGCGAGCAGGTGGACGACGTCGACGGGCATCGCGATGCCCGCCTGGAGACCGACCGAGGCGTGCTCGGCCATCGCCCAGCTCGCCGCGAGCCCGGCCGCGACGACGGTCCCGCCGATCGCGAGCCCGAAGGTGAGGTCCCGCTTCTCCTCGTTCTCGCGCTTGTCATAGGCCCCGAAGAGCACGGAGATGAACAGGGCCGCAGCCGCGAGCAGCAGCAGCCGGGAGACGAGGGCCGCGCCCGCCTTGGTCTGGAGCACGTTCCCGAGCAGGTCCAGGTCGAAGATGTCGCCGACCTTCCCGGAGCCCGTGTAGGAGCCGCGCAGGAGGAGCAGCAGCAGGGTGGCCGAGGTGAGCGTGAGCCAGCCGCCGACGACGAGCCGCTGCATGGGCCGTACTCCGGCGCCGCGCTGCCAGCAGCCGAGCACGAAGGCGGCGCCGCCGACCAGGACGATGAAGCCGGCGTACGACATGTACCGCCCGAAGCCGTACAGCCAGCCGACGACCCCACCGCCCGCCGTGTCCCCGGAGACGGAGACGGAGGTGATCGAGGGGGCGCCGATGGAGAAGGTGTAGGCGCCGGCGACGGGATGGCTGTCGGCGGAGACGACCTGGTAGGTGACGGTGTAGGTGCCGTCGGGCAGGCCGCTGTGGAGTTTCACGCCGTACGTCGTGCCGCCGGCCTCGAACGGCTTGCCCTGCTGGACGGCCTTGCCCTTGGGGTCGAGGACGCGCAGCGAGTCGTTCGACAGGGCGACCTTCTCGGAGAAGGTCAGCGAGACCTGGTCGGGCGCCTTGTCGACCACCACCCCCTGCTGGGGGTCGCTGCCGGTGAGCGCGGCGTGCGCGGAGGCCGGCCCGGCCGTGGTCAGCAGCAGGCCGCACGCGGCCAGGAGCAGCAGTACCAGGGTCCGGACGCGGGGGGCGATGGTCTGCGTCAAGGTGATCCCTCCCTCAGTGTCCGGTCTTCGGGACGTAGGTCGCCGACTTCACCGGCATCTTCACGACGACGGGGTCGGACTTGGCGAAGTGCAGTTCGACGGTGACCGTCTGACCCTGCTTCGGAGTCTTCTTCAGCTTGTCGAACATCAGATGGTTGGCGCCGCTTTTGAACACGAGTTGACCGTGGGCCGGGACGGGGAGGCCGGAGACCTCCTCCATCGCGCCGCCGGTGGTCTCGTGCAGGGTGACTTCGCCGTCGTCGCTGGTGACGGAGGTCAGCTCGTCCTTCGACGAGCCGGAGTTGGAGATCGTCAGGAACCCGGCGGCCATGTCGGCGGAGACGGGCTGCGGGATGTAGGCGCCGGAGACGGTGAGGCCTCCCGAGGAGCCGCCGGAATCCGAACAGCCGGCCAGCAGCAGGGCCGCCCCCGTCAGGACGGCGAGCCCGGTGGGCGAACGCTTCACGGGTTCTGTCCCTTGATGATCTGGGGCAGGTCCTTGGTGTAGTCGTCGACGGTGGCGTCCTCGCCGTACAGGACGTATCCCTCGTCGGTCTTCGGGGAGAAGGCGACGACCTGGGTGCCGTGCACCGAGACGGTCTTGCCGGTCTTCTTGTCCTTGTGGGTCGGCTCGATGGAGATGCCGAGAGTGCGGGCGCTCGCCTGGATGGTGGCGAAGTCGCCGGTCAGGCCCACGAACGTGGTGTCGATGCCCTTGAGCCACTTGCCGAGCTCGGCGGGGGTGTCGCGGGCCGGGTCGGTGGTGACGAACACGACGGTCAGCTTGTCCTGCTCGGACTTGGGCAGCTGCTTCTTCGCGACGGCGATGTTGTTCATCGTCAGCGGGCAGATGTCGGGGCAGTGGGTGTAGCCGAAGTAGATCAGCGTCGGCTTGCCCTTCGTCTCCTTGCGGAGGTCGTACTTCTCGCCCTTGGTGTCGGTGAGAACCAGGTCCGGCTTCTCGAACGGCTGGTCGAGGACCGTGGCCGCCTTGTCGGAGCCGGCCTCCTCCGAGACCACCGAGACGGGCGAGCTGCTGCTGTCGTCACCGCTGCCGCAGGCGGTGAGGGTCAGGGTGGCGGCGGCGATCAGCGCGGCCGCGGCGAACGTCTTCTTGCGCATAGCAAAATGTCCCAGATGTAAGTTTTTCGGTGTGCGCCGGGGCCGTACGACCCCGGCGCGCGTCCCGCGAATCAGGTCAGGCGTCGCTGCGCCGGCGGCCGGCGAGCACGCCGTAGGCCACGCCCAGAGCGCCGACGACGATGCCGACCACGCCGAGGACGCGGGCGGTGGTGTCACTGCTGTCTCCGGCGGCGGCCTCGGTGGTCGAGGCGGCGTTCTCGGTCTTGTCGTCCGCCTCCTCGGCGGCCGTCGAGCCGTGGTGTCCGTCCTCGGAGGCCGCGGACAGGGCGAGGACGGGAGCCGGCGTCTCGGGCTCCTCCCCGCCGTCCTCCTGGACCTCGATCCAGCGCACGACCTCCTTGTTGGAGTACGTCTGGATCGCCTTGAAGACCAGTTCGTCGGCGTCCTCGGGCAGGGCGCCGACGGAGACCGGGAACTTCTCGAAGTAGCCGGGCTGGATTCCGCTGTCCTTGCCGGTGGCGGTCCAGGTGACCTTGGAGACGGCCTCGGTGATCTGCTCGCCGTGCAGTTCGAGCGGCTTGGCGAGCTTGGACTTGGTGACCTGGATCTTCCAGCCCGGCATCGGCTCCGGCATGACCGAAGCCAGCGGGTGGTCGGTCGGGAAGGTGACCTCGAGCTTGGTGGTGGAGGCGTTGTCGCGCTCGTTGGGGACCTTGAAGTCCACGACCGCGTAACCGCCCTTGGCGGCGGTGCCCTCGGCGGCCACGCTGACGTGCGCGAAGGCGGGCGAGGAGAGGACGACAACGGCGGTGGCGGCGACGGCGCCGGCCGCGGCGAGACGAGAAGCCTTCATGAAGAGCACTCCGCTTCGAAAGGGATTCCGGTGAAGAGGGATACGCGTGCGCACACGCGCGTGCCGCACGACGGCGGCCCCCCATCCCCTGTCCCTCGGGAAGTGGAACGGTGGTCGCGTCGCTTCAGGCGGCGAGAACGAGCCCTGCGGCGGCCGGCGGACCGCGCCTGATCACCGTGTGCCGGAGTGCCGCGCTACACGGTCGGGGCGGCGCGAGCGACGCCGTCGGCAGGGCGCGCGGTCCGGCGTCGGGAGCCCCCGGCAGCCCCGCACGCAGGGCACGCACCAGTGCGAGCGCCCCGCGCAGGGATCGTACGAGCGCCGCTTCCGCGACCGAATGCGCCGAGCAGGTGGACAGTTCGGCCAGCCGCAGCAGCGCCAGGTCCCCGCGCCGCAGCAGCCACCCGGCGGCGACGGCCGCGAGGACGTGCCCGAGGACCATCGGCAGGGACGGCCAGACGGAGGAGCCGGTCATGGCGGTCGCGGAGTGGTCCACCGCGGTGGCGCCCGTGCCGGGGTGGAGCCCGGCGTCCGTGAGGACCTTCTGGGCCTGCGCCGGGCTGATCGCCGCGGCGGTGGTCCCGCACAGCAGCCGTGCGGCCTGCTGCACCAGCGTGGCGTCGGACGCCGACTGCGACGACACGGGTGACGACATCGACGACATGGACGACATGGACGCCGACATCACCGTCGTGCCGTGCTGCCCGAGCCCGAACAGCACGTGCAGCACGGTCTGTCCGACCGCGAGCAGTGTCGCGATCCCCGGCAGCGAGCGCTCGCGCCCGGCAAGAGGTGCCACGACCAGAACGGCCCCGATGAACCCGGCGGCCAGCGTCCACAGCGGAACCGTGGCGCAGGAGGCGATCGAGTGACCGGCCGCGGCCAGCACGACGCAGACCGCGGCGAACACCGCGGCCCGCAGTACCCGGAGATCCCCTCCGGAGCGCACGTGGGGGGCAGTCATGGCGGGCTCATCATCGCACTGGGCTTATGAGCGCCATACGGCAGGTCCACAAGATGACGTACGGGGTGTACGACCGGAAGGTCACTTCTGACCCGAGCTGCCCCACATACACCGTCCGTTGCTCCGTATGCATCCCCCATATGGGCGGCATCACGTCAACGATGTGCTTACACCGGGGCACGCGCGGCAATACGTAACGGTATGTCGAGCCGCGGCCGGGAGGCTGGAGCATGAGCATCTGGTGGTCACTCCATTTGCGGCGCGAGGCTGCGAGCGTTCCGCTCGCCCGGCGTCTGCTGCTCGGCACCATGGAGACCGCGGGCGTCGACCCGGACGTCTCCTACGATCTCTCCCTCGCCCTCAGCGAGGCCTGCGCCAACGCCGTGGAGCACGGCGGGGAGAGCGGACCGCAGGACTCCTCGGCGGCCTACCGGGTCACCGCCTACCTCGACGGCGAGAAGTGCCGTATCGAGGTCACCGACTCCGGCCCGGGCTTCCCGCCGGTGCGGCCCCGCCCCACCCCCATGGAGGCGGAGAACGGCCGCGGCCTCTGTCTCATCCACGAACTCGCCGACCACGTCCAGATCGGCAACAAGCCGGGCCGTGGCGCCGTAGTCAGCTTCGACAAGATCCTCAAGTGGCGGAAGGACGCACCGCTGATGGCGGTGTGACCCGCGGAACCGAGGACTTCGGCTTCTTCGGCATCCTCAGGTCGCGCACAGCGTCCTCTCACGGTCCTGACGGACAGGGTTCCTAGGTTCCTGGCCATGACGGGAAACCACAGGAACTCCAGCCTAACCCGGCGCCGCGCCCTCGCGGTGACGGGCGGAACGGTCGCGGCGGGCGGACTCGCCGTCGGCGGATACCAGTCGGCCTTCGCCGACACCACCGACACCACGAGCACCACCGAGACGACGGCCACCGACGCCTGCATGACGCTCATGTCGAGCGTCACCGAAGGGCCGTACTACCTTGACGGCGCGCTGGTCAGAAAGGACATCACCGAGGGCAAGAGCGGTGTCCCGCTGACGCTGCGGCTGACCGTGGTGGACGCCACCGACGGCTGTACCCCGGTCAAGGGCGCGGCCGTGGAGATCTGGCACTGCGACGCCTGGGGCTACTACTCCGGCTACACCACCGCCAACCCCGGTGGCTCCGCGCCCGCGGAGAGCGAGGACGGCTCGACCGCGAACGACAACACCTATCTGCGCGGCTACCAGATCGCGAACGCCAACGGGGTCGTGAAGTTCGAGACGATCTTCCCGGGCTGGTACACCCCGCGCACCTGCCACATCCACGTGAAGGTGCACACCGGCGGCGAGAAGGAGGACGGCACCTACGAGGGCGGCAAGGTCAACTACACCGGCCAGCTCTTCTTCGACGACACGATCGCCGAGGAGATCTTCGCCCTGGAGCCCTACTCCCGGCACTCCGGCAGCTACACCGCCCTCGACGACGACATGGTCTACGACGGCGGTGGCGCCGCCGGCGGCCTGCTCACCCTCAAGGCCGTGCACAAGGCCGACCCGTCCAAGGGCTACAAGGGCGCCCTGGCCCTCGCCATCGACCCGGACGCCGAGAACACCGGTGCGGGCAGCGGCGGTGGCGGCGAGGGAGGCACGCCTCCGAGCGGTGCCCCGTCGGGCGAACCGCCGAGCGGCACTCCGTCCGAAAGTGCCAGTCCCTCGGCCTCCGCGTCCTCGTAAGGTACGGCCATGAGCAGCCGCGAGGACGAGGCGCTGGCTCTGGCCGCCGTGGACGCGCTGACCGGTCAACTGGCCCTGGCTCCCAAGCCGGGCCTGCCCGACCCGCGCGACCTCGGGGCCCGCGCCACCCGCAAGGACCACTGTTCCCTGCGCTGGTCGGCCAGGGCACTCGCGCCCGGCCTCGCGGCGATGGCCGCCGCCGCGCGCCGCACCGGCGAGCCCAGCCCGGGGCTGCGTGCGGAACTGGGCGCGATCGGCCGGTCCACCGAGCACTCGGTGGGCCTGGCCGGCGGCGGCCATCGCGGCGCCCTGTGGACCTTGGGTCTGCTGGTCGCGGCGGCCGCGCTGCAACCGGGCGCGCGGTCGAAGGACGTGACGGCGGGCGCCAAGAAGATCGCCGCGCACAGCGACAGACGGGCCCCGCGCCGGGCCTCCCGGGGCTCCTCGGTGTCCGCGAAGTACGGCGCCGCGGGGGCCCGGGGCGAGGCGCGGGCCGGATTCCCGCACGTACGGCGGGCGTTGGACGCGCTGGCGACCTCCCGCAAGGCGGGTGCCGACGAGTCCGAGGCCCGCCTGGACGCCCTTCTCACCGTGATGTCCACCCTCCAGGACACCGAACTCCTCTACACGGCGGGCCCGTTGGGCCTCCGCCACGTCCAGGCGGGCGCCCGCGGCGTCCTGGAGGCGGGCGGCACGACGACCGACGCGGGCCGTGAGGCCCTGTTAGCCCTCGACGCGGACCTCCACGCGCGTGCGTGGAGCCCTCGCGGCAGCGCGGGACTGCTCGCGGGGGCACTGTTCGTGGACGTGCTTCCGGTCAAGACCGACCCAAGGACGCCCTGACATCGGTCGGTTGGAGCACCGGTCAGTAGGGCGAGCACCGGTCAGTCGGCGAGCGCGGGCGCCTCGACGTCCCTCCCCGGAGCGCGCCTCCCCGGGGCGTCCCTCCCCGCGGCGCCCGTCTCCGAGACACGGCCCGCGGCCCGCCGGGTCGCCGGTCCCATCGCGTACGACGCCACGAGCGTCGCTCCGCCGAGCAGCAGCCACCCCGGCGTGCCCCACTCGATCAGCAGCGTCGTCAGCACCAGCGGGCCCAGTGTCCGGGCCACCGTCACCCCGGTTCCGAAGAACCCCTGGTACTCGCCGACCCGATCGGCCGGAGCCAGGTCGAAGGAGAGCTGCCAGGACCCGGCCGACTGCCCCATCTCGGCGACCACCTGAAGCACTGCCCCGACGACCAGGGCCCCCACGGCCACCCAGGGCGAGGCCCCCGCGGACAGCGCGAACACCGCGCAGGCCGCCAGCATGACCCACCCCGACCGCCGCACCACGCGTGTGGCCGACGCGAGCCCGCTCACCCCGCGGGCCATCCGCACCTGGAACACCATCACCGCCCCGGTGTTGAGCACGAACAGCGCGGAGACCAGCCAGGTCGGAGCCGCGGTCCGCTCGGCGATCCACAGCGGAATCCCCAGGCTCAGCAGGGGCATCCGCAGCAGCAGGACGGTGTTCAGCAGGGTGATCACGGCGTACGGCCGGTCGCGCAGCACTCCGGAGCCGTGACGCTTCTCCACCGCCATGCCAGGCGCCACCGACGGCAGCCGCAGCAACAGCCCCGCACACACCAGGAAGCTCACCGCGTCCACCGCGAACACCCCGAGATACGCCGCCCGCGTCCCGGCGTGCAGCGCCAGTCCGCCGAGCCCCGCGCCGACGGCCAGCCCGGCGTTGAGCGTCGCCTGGAGGTGGGCCAGCAGCCCGGTCCGCTCCCCGGCGGACACCAGCCCCGCGAGCAGCGCCTGCCGGGCCGCGGCGAGCCCCGACTGCGCGGAGGCGTAGGCGCAGGCCGCCAGGACGAACGGCACGAAGTCCCGCACCACCAGGAAGGACGCCACGGCCAGCCCCGTGGCCAGCGCCAGCAGCACCGCCGTACCGCGCGCCCCGCGCCGGTCCGCGAGCCGCCCGAGCGGCACTCCCACCACTGACCCGACCGCCCAACCGACGGTCAGACCGAGCCCCACGCGCGCGGGGTCGAGCCCGACGACGTGCGTGAAGTACAGCGCCGACGTCACGTAATAGGCGCCGTCCCCGACGGAGTTGCTCAACTGGGCGAGCGCCAGGACGCGTTGCGGCCCCGCGGGCGGGACGAGTGAGTTCGTCATGCGAACGACACTAGAAGCGCGGTGGACCGCTGGGCAGGCCCAATAGAGGCCCCTGTGAGTGGCCCAATTCCAGAACCCGGACCAGAGCCTCCAGCGCCCCGGGATACGCCCCCTCCCGAGGAGTCCCGTATCCCACGACGAGCCCCTCGCGGGAGCCCGCCGCATGCCAGTGCACCCGGAGCGACCCCACCGCGAGCCCCTCGTCCGCGGCCCGTTCCAGCACTGCCGTCTCGTCCCCGACCTCGACCAGCGCGTGCAGCCCGGCCGCGATCCCCCGGACCCGCCACCGCGCCCCCAGCCGCTCCACGAGCCGGTCCCTGCGCCGCCGGTACCTGAGCCGGCACGCGCGCACGTGACGGTCGTAGGCGTGAGTGCGGATCAGCTCGGCGAGGGCGAGCTGTCCGATGGCCTCGGTGCTGTGGTCGCTGTGCAGCTTGGCGTCGGCGACGGGTCCGACGAGCTGCGGCGGCAGCACCATCCAGCCGAGCCGGAGCGCGGGCCCGAGCGTCTTGGACGCCGTGCCCAGGTAGACGACCTGCCCCGGAGCCATCCCCTGGAGCGCCCCGACGGGCTGCCGGTCGTAGCGGAACTCCCCGTCGTAGTCGTCCTCGACGACCAGCGCCCCACGCGCGCGTGCCCAGTCGGTCAGCGCACGCCGTCGCGAGGGATGCAGCGTCACGCCCGTCGGATACTGGTGGGCCGGAGTGACGACGACGGCCGCGGGATCCCCGAGACCGTCGACCTCGACGCCCCGCTCGTCGACCGGCACCGGCACCACCCGCCCACCGGCCCGCCGGACGACCTCCCGGTGGAAGGGCAGCCCGGGGTCCTCCATGGCGACGGTTGCGCCCTCCAGAACCCGCGTGAGCAGCGCGAGCCCCTGCACCGCCCCGGACGTGACGACGATCCGCTCGGGGGAGGCGACGACCCCACGGGCCCGCCCGAGATACTCCGCCAGCGCGACCCGCAGTTCGATACGCCCCAGGGGATCGCCGTAGTCGTACGCGGAGACCGGCGCGGTGGCGACGGCCCGCCGCACGGCCTTGAGCCAGGCGGCGGCGGGAAAGGCGCCGACGTCCGGACTCCCGGGCCGCAGATCGAAAAGCGGTGCACGCGCGCGTGCACCGCTCCGCGACGGTTCGGCTTCGGCGGCGGGCAGAGGAGCGACGACCGTCCCCGATCCCTGCCGAGCGGTCAGATACCCCTCGGCGACCAACTGGTCGTAGGCCGCCTTCACGGTCCCCCGGGACACCCCCAGCTCCTCGGCGAGGCGCCGGGTGGCGGGGAGCCGGGCGCCGGGAGCGAGCCGCCCCTCCCGCACGGCGTCGCGCAGGGCCCGCTCAAGCCCGGCACGACGCCCGTCGACGGGGTCGGCCTCCAGATGCAGGTCCACCGAACCCCCCGACCGGTGACTCAGCCCTTGAGGCCGGCCATCCACGCCTCGACCTCGTCGGACCGCCGGGGAAGCCCGTCCGACAGATTCCGGTTCCCGTCAGCCGTCACCAGGATGTCGTCCTCGATCCGCACCCCGATACCCCGGTACTCCTCGGGCACGGTCAGATCGTCGGCCTGGAAGTACAGCCCGGGCTCGACGGTCAGCACCATCCCCGCCTCCAGGACCCCGTCCACATACGACTCCACCCGCGCGGCGGCACAGTCGTGGACGTCCATGCCCAGCATGTGCCCGGTCCCGTGCAGTGTCCACCGCCGCTGGAGCCCCAGCTCCAGCACCCGCTCCACCGGCCCCTCGACCAGCCCCCACTCCACGATCCGCTCGGCCAGCACCCGCTGGGCCGCGTCATGGAAGTCCCGGTACTTGGCACCCGGCTGCACGGCCGCGATCCCGGCCTCCTGGGCGTCGTACACGGCGTCGTAGATCTTCTTCTGGATCTCGCTGAAGCGGCCGTTGATCGGCAGCGTCCGCGTGACGTCGGCGGTGTAGTACGTGTGCGTCTCGACACCGGCGTCGAGGAGCAGCAGATCACCCGACCGCACGGCCCCGTCGTTGCGTACCCAGTGCAGCGTGCACGCGTGCGGTCCCGCCGCGGCGATCGTGCCGTAGCCGACGTCGTTGCCCTCGACGCGCGCGCGGAGGAAGAAGGTGCCCTCGATGTACCGCTCGGAGGTGGCCTCGGCCTTGTCGAGGACCTTCACCACGTCCTCGAAGCCCCGCACCGTCGAGTCGACGGCCTTCTGGAGCTCCCCGATCTCGAACTCGTCCTTGACGAGCCGTGCCTCGGACAGGAAGACCCGCAGCTCCTCGTCCCGCTCGAAGGTGACCTTGTCGTTCAGCGCGGCCTCGATGCCGGCGTCGTAGCCCCGTACGACCCGCACCGGACCGGTGGCCTCGCGCAGCGCGTCCGCCAGCTCACGCACGTCGGAGACGGGGACGCCGTACAGCTTCTCGGACTCGGACAGCGAGTGCCGCCGCCCGACCCACAGCTCACCCTGCCCCGACAGCCAGAACTCACCGTTCTCGCGGTCGGAACGCGGCAGCAGGTACAGCGTGGCGGTGTGACCGTCCGGCACGGGCTCCAGGACGAGTACGCCGTCCTCGGTCTGGTTGCCGGTGAGGTACGCGTACTCGACGGAGGCCCGGAAGGGGTACTCGGTGTCGTTGGAGCGGGTCTTCAGGTTGCCCGCGGGAATCACCAGGCGCTCGCCGGGGAAGCGCGCGGAGAGCGCCGCGCGGCGGGCCGCGGTCTCGGCGGCCTGCGCGATCGGCTGCAGATCGTGCAGCTCGGTGTCGGCCCAGCCGGACTTCATGCTCTCGGCCAGCTCGTCGGAGACGCCCGGGTACAAACCGTTCTTCCGCTTCTTGATCGGCTCTTCGGACTCATCTTCCGGGGTCGCCGGGGTGAGCTCTTCGGCCACGGTCATCCTCCTACGAAACGGCACTGGACCCCGTCCATCGTACGGTCGTACGGAAGGGGGCCCAGGGCCGAAAGACCTGTTACCGCGTGCTACTCGAAGTGAGCGGCCAGTAGTACGACATCCTCCTCGGAGTCCGCCTCACCCAGCGCGTCCGGCAGCACGGTCCGCAGCACGTGGTCGGCGACGGCGCCGGGGTCACCGCGCAGCGCCTTCGGCACCCCGGCCGCCGCCGCGTGCAGGCGCGCGAAGGCACGGTCGGTGGGGTCGCCGGTGCGGTGCAGCAGCCCGTCGGTGTACAGCAGAACCGTCTCTCCCGGCTCGGCGCTCAGCTCCACGCTCGGCGCCTCCCAGCAGGCGAGCATGCCGAGCGGCGCGGACACGGACGTCTCCACGAACTCGGTGCGCCGCTCGCCGATCAGCAGCGGCGGGCAGTGCCCGGCACCGGCCAGCGTGATCTTGCGCAGCGCGGGCTCGCAGAAGGCGAACAGGGCGGTGGCGGAACGGGCCGGCTCGGTCAGCCGGAGCAGCAGCTCCAGGTCGGACAGGACCGCGACCGGGTCCTCGCCCTCCATCACGGCGTACGCCCTCAGGGAGGCTCTGAGGCGGCCCATCGCCGCGATCGCGCTCGGGCCGCTGCCGGTCACCGAACCGACCGCCAGGCCCAGCGCCCCGTCCGGCAGCGGCAGCGCGTCGTACCAGTCACCGCCGCCGCGCGGGCCGGTGCGGTGCCGGGCGGCGAGCCGGACGCCGGCGACGCGGGGGAGCCGGGACGGCAGCAGCTCCTCGGCCATCGTCGCCAGGCACGCGCGGGTGCGCTCGACCTCGATGAGCCGGGCCAGGTGCTCGGTGGCGTAGCGGACGTACAGACCGACGAGGTGGCGCTGGCGCTCGGACGGTTCGGCGGGCTCGTCGTAGAGCCACACGGCGGCACCGAGGCGGCCGGCGTCGTCGCTGGACAGAGGGAGGGCGTAGCAGGCCGCGTAACCGAGGCGGGCGGCCACCTCGCGGTGGCGCGGGTCCAGGCCGTCCTCGGCGAGCAGGTCGGGCTGGGCGATCTCGCCGTCGCCGCCCGGCAGACCGTCGAGAATGCGGCCGTACGACATGGCGCTGCGCGGCACGGTCTCGATGTGCCCGAGGTCGGCGCGGGCCAGTCCGAGGCCGATGGTGGTGTCGGGGCCGAGACGGTCGTCCGGTTCGAGGACGACGAGTCCGCGCCGGGCTCCCACGAGGGCGGCTCCGGCGTGCAGGAGTTCCTGGAGGGCCTCGGACAGCGCGTCCGTGCGGGCGAGGCGTTCGGTGAGTTCGTGCAGGGTGGTCAGGTCGGAGACCCAGCCGGCGAGCCGGTCCTGGAGCAGGGCGCCGGGTGCGTTCGGCGCGGGGACCGAAGAGGCGCCCGGGGCGGCAGGCGCGGGCGCGACAGTGTGTGCGGGTGCGGGAACCGTTGAATCGATTCCAGCCACTTTCGGAGGGTGAGGGGCGTTCATGGCGTCCGGCTTTCCGACCGGTGCGTATTGCTCAAAAGCATCGCAAACCCCCATGTCATTCTGCGCCGCTAGCAGTGTCTCCACATGTACACGCACTCGTGAGGGGATGTCCAGCATTGTCCTGCCGGGATTCCTGGTGTCCGTGGGTAACGGGTGGAGGGTGGGCTGGTGGGCAAAGTTGGCTAAAAACTGCCTCGGGTTAAGGTGTATTGAGGTCGACTGGCCTTGCTCCACAGAGCGTCACAACGGTCGTGATGGGTACGTACTCGGTAAGGACCAGGGGTGGTTGGACTGTCACCCGGAACCTGGCGACCGACCCGGGCGTCTTAGCCACCGACGATCGAGCCCCATCCTCCCGTGGCGGAGGCGGAGAGAAATACGCGGGACGGCAAAACGCCAGACTTCGCCACCCCCCGCCACGCCCACGTTTTTGATAGACGCAGTATGGGGTTCCCCTTGTCTCGGACAAGGGTGTGATGCGCCAACAGGTACGCACAGTGAAGTGATCGACACATGGTGTGATGTGGTCCACGGTGTTGCCAGCGGTGCAACGGAAAGGAACGAGCGCTCATGCGCGAGATCCTCGGAAGGCGACGCAGGCTCCTGTCCCAGCGCAGCGACGGAAGGCCTGAATTGTTCAGCGCGGCCCTGACCTTCGCGACGGAATGGCAGTGGCCCGTACTCCCGGGTGTGGCACCGGACCCGGAGGGCCGGGCGCGTTGCGGATGCCCCGACCCGGAGTGCACGGTCCCCGGCGCCCATCCCTTCGACCCGGGCCTGCTCGCGGCCACCACGGACGAGCGCATGGTGCGCTGGTGGTGGACCAACCGCCCGGCCGCGCCGATCATCCTGGCCACCGGCGGCAGCGCCCCCTGCGCGGTCAGCCTGCCGGCCCTCCCGGCCGCCCGCGCCCTGGCCGCGCTCGACCGCGAGGGCATGCGCCTCGGCCCGGTGGTCGCCTCGCCGACCCGCTGGGCGATCCTCGTGAAGCCGTACTCCCTGGAGCAGCTGGGCGAACTGCTGTACGCCCAGGACCACGTCCCCGGCTCCCTCCGCTTCCACGGCGAGGGCGGCTATCTCGCCCTGCCCCCGTCCGAGACCGGGCACGGTGACATCACCTGGGAGCGGGCTCCGCTTCCCGGCTCCGCCTCCCCCTGGGTCCCCGACGTCGAGGCCGTGGTGGACGCCGTGGTCGAGGCCCTCACTCGTACGGGTGTGAGCGCGCCCGAGTTGTAAGGGTGTCGGGCGCGGGCGGGCCAGGTGCCCGCGCCCGGTCGTTATCGTCCGCTTCATGAACCTTCGTCTGCTTGCCCTGTCGGGTGCCGTGGTGTGCGCGGTCGCGCTGCCCCTGGCCGTGGCCTCCGCGGGACAGGTGGGCGACCGAGGCCGTACGGTCGTACGCGATCTCGTGCGTGTTCCCGGACCGCCTTCCGCTGTACGCCCTTCCGCGGCGTCTTCTGCTGTACGTCCTTCCGCAGGGTCTTCTGCCGTACGGCCGTCCGCGGCCGATGACTACAAGGCGCCCCTCGCCGCCTCCGGCCGCTCTCCCCTGCTGCTCGGCGTGGGCCTGGCCACCGCCGCGCGCTGCGGTCCCGAACTGACCTCCCCCGACGGCGTCGAGGCACAGACCTGTGTGCTCACGCAGGGCGAGGAGACCTGGGCGCGGACCTACTACCGCAACGCGACCGGCGCCGCGCTGGACGCCGCGCTCAGCTTCATGGAACCCGGCGGACGTACGGTGCAGCTGCACTGCGCGGTGGGCGCCGGGGACGAGCCGGACAGCTGTGAGACGCCCCGGGAGCCCACCCAGGCGGCGCCGGCCGACTACACGGCGGTCGCGGAGTTCGCCCGGCGGGGCAGCGGACCACTGCTGCTGCGGGTCGGGAGCAACTCCGGGGAAACGGTGGGCAGTTGACGCTCGGCGGCGTTCCGTAAAGCTGCCCCGGGCACAGAAAGACCCGGTTGCTGGCGACGGGGGATGCACCAGCAACCGGGCTAATGGAACCGTAACAAGAGATCGGCCGTTCGCAAATTCGACCGTGCCGTTCCCTGGCTTATTCGGACACCGATTCTCCTTCTCCTGGGGGGAGTTGTGGGCGGAGCCGGTGGTTCCGTGAAGGATCGGTGCGGCTGACCGGTCGGTCAGCCGCACCGGTTTCGTCAACTCAGCGTGACCTGGCGGTTGGTGAGGCCGCCACGGGCACGGCGTTCGTCGGCGGTCAGCGGTGCGTCCGTGGCCAGAGCGCCCGCGAGCCGCTCGGCGAACTCGGCCGCCGGCTTCTCGACGTCCTCCGCGGTGACCCCGCTCGGCAGGTCCCAGACCGGCACGGTGAGGCCGTGGGCGCGGAAGGAACCGACGAGCCGGGTGCCCTCGCCGAGGCTCGACCTCCCCACCGCGTGCAGTCGCGCGAGCGCGTCCAGAAGTTGCTCCTCGGGGTGCGGCATCACCCAGCGCAGGTGGTTCTTGTCCGGCGTCTCGCACCAGTAGGCGGCGTCGACACCGGTCAGCCGGACGGTCGGGATGGCCGCGGCGTTGGCCCGCTCCAGGGAGGCGGTCACCTCCGGCGTGGCGTTCTCCGCGTCCGGCACCCAGAACTCGAAGCCCTCGTGCACAACTGGCTCGAACGCGCCTTCGGGATCGAGCAGATCCTGCAGCCGCGGACCGTCGGCGGGAGCGCGCCGGCCCTCGACCGGGGTGCCCGGAGCCGCCGTGAGCGCGCGCTGCAGGGTGTCGGCGAGATCGCGGCTGATGTCGCCCGACGCCGTGTCGTTCTGCAGGCCGAGCAGTACCGAGCCGTCGTCGCGGCGCAGGGCGGGCCAGGCCATCGGCAGGACCGTGGCCAGCGTGACCGACGGGACACCCTCGGGGAGACCGCTCTTGAGGGTCAGCTCGACCGTGGCCGCGGGGACCAGCTCGCGCAGCGCCACCCAGTCGCCCTCGCCCGCGAGGCCCTCGAACGGGCGGTGCACCAGCTCGGTCGCGGCCTGCGCTGCGGCCCGGCCGTGGCAGGCCTTGTAGCGGCGGCCGCTTCCGCACGGGCAGGGTTCGCGGGCACCGACGACCGGAATCCGACCATCAGCGCCTACGGCGCGGGCACCATCCGTGTGCTGCGGGCGCTTGGCCTTCGTCTGCGGTCGCTTCTTGGCCATCGTGGCTGTCTCCCGGTTACGGCTCGTCTCGTACGGGCGCGAGCCTAGCCGCTCGCGACTTGGCCGACGGGAGCCTGTGGACAACCCATCGCGGTGTCCCGCACGGATGCGGTCCAGGTCGCCTCAGCCGAGATCGTCGAACGCGTCCGAGAAGTCCAGGTCGGGTATCGCGACCGACGGGGCCACGACACGCGTCGCGAAGTCGTCGCGGCGGCGGCCGGCGTCCGGATCGTGAACGTCCGCGTGGACGATCACCCAGACCGTGACCTCGCCCCGGGCGTCGTCCCTGACACCCCAGTCGTCGGCCAGCGCGGTGATGATGTTGAGCCCACGGCCGCCGTGCGCGGTGACCGAGGGCGTGGCCGGAGCCGGGCGGGTGGGCCCACCGCCGTCCGTCACCTCGACCGTGAGCCTGCCGCCCGCGTCCACCCGCCAGGCGGCACGGACGTCACCGTCCCCGGCCAGGGCGTCGCCCAGTGGCCGGCCGTGTTTGCACGCGTTGCTCAAGAGTTCGGAAAGGATCAGTACGGCGTCGTCGATGACCGATTCCGCCACGCCACCCCTGCGCAACTGCACGCGCATACGGTGTCTCGCTTCCCCCACGCCCGCAGGGCCATGGGGTACGGCCATGCTCGACGACGTGGGCACCTCCTGTGCCACCACCAACGCCACCCCCGAGACCTCCTTCGCCCCACGCCACGGTGTGGATGCCCCATTGGCCTGTACCGGAAACCGGCCAGTCACATTCCGCCGACGCATTCGTCGCGCTCGAACACGCACCGAACGCGCCGGGGCACACCCTGTGACGCAGGGGACGTCAGCGGCCCAGTCGGTCGAGCACCGCGCGCGGGCGGTTGGTGATGATGGCGTCGACGCCCAGCTCGACGCAGAGGTCCACGTCCTCGGGTTCGTTCACGGTCCACACGTGCACCTGGTGGCCCGCCCGCTTCAGGCGCTCGATGTAGCCGGGGTGGTTGCGCACGATCCGCATCGAAGGGCCCGCGATCCGCACCCCCGCGGGCAGCCGGCCGTCCCGCAGCCGGGGCGAGACGAACTGGAGCAGATAGACCGTCGGCAGGGTCGGCGAGGCGGCACGCACGCGATGCAGCGACCGGGCCGAGAAACTCATGACCCTGATCGGGGACTCGGCGGCCGAGGCGGGGGTGTCCAGGCCGAACCGCTTCAGGAGCAGCAGCAGCCGCTCCTCGACCTGGCCCGCCCAGCGCGTCGGGTGCTTGGTCTCGATGGCCATCTCCACCCGCCGCCCCGCGTCGGAGACGAGTTCGAGCAGCCTCTCCAGGGTGAGGACGGAGGTGTCCTCCCGGTCCTCGGGCCGGTACACCCAGTCCGGTTCCTCGTCGCGGGTGCGCCAGAACTCCCGCGTCCTGCGCGAGCCGAAGTCCAGGGCGGCGAGGTCGGCGAGCTCCAAAGCGGAGACCGCCCCGCGCCCGTTGGACGTACGGTTGACCCGGCGGTCGTGGACGCACACCAGATGACCGTCGGCCGTGAGGCGGACATCGCATTCGAGGGCGTCCGCGCCGTCCTCGATCGCCTTCCGGTACGCGGCGAGAGTGTGCTCGGGAGCGTCTTCCGAGGCTCCGCGATGGGCGACGACTTGAGTCAGCTGCTGCCGTGCGTGGGTCACCGCGTCATGGTGCCACCGCTCGGGGGTACGTGTGCGAACGGAGGCATATGGATTGCGCCTCATTTGTCTTACATGACCTATATAAAGAGCAGCCACGGACCCACAGGCACCGCTTATGGTGCCCTGACGGCCCGTGGGAAAAGCTGACGGCATACAAAAGGACATGCACAGCTGACGCACGCCGGCACGAAAGCGGCACCGGCCGAGCGTGACCTTGTGCGACCGACAACCGACAGCCGTGGACCTAGGAGAGAAGCTGTGAGCACCGAGAACGAGGGCACCGCGGTACCCCCGGCCCCGTCTGCACCTCCCGTGCCGGTGGACGCTCCCGCGGCTTCGGCACCTCAGGCCCCCGACGCGGGCGCCCCCACCACCCCGATCCCGCCGCACCCCTCCGGTGGCGCCCAGGGCCCGGAACTCGTACACGCGGGACCGGCTCCGGCGTATGCCTCGGCGCAGGGGCAGCAGCACGCCGGCGCGGGCGGTCCGGAGGGCGCCTGGCCGCCGCCGCAGGCTCCGCAGGTTCCGGGCACCCCGTCGTACGCCGACGGCGGTGCGGGCGGCGCCGGTACGACGGGTGTCTGGGGCGCGGGCTACCAGCAGCCCGCGCCGAAGCCGAAGAACGGCCGCGGCGGCCTCGTCGCCGCGATCCTGGTGGCCGCGCTGGTCGCCGGCGGCCTCGGCGGTGGTCTCGGCTACACCCTGGCGAAGAACAACGACAACGGCTCCTCGACCACCCTCTCCGCCTCCGACAGCGGCGGCAGCGTCAAGCGTGACGCCGGCACCGTCGCGGGCGTGGCGCAGAGGGCCCTGCCCAGCACGGTCACCATCGAGGCCGAGTCCACCAGCGGCGAGGGCGGCACCGGAACCGGCTTCGTCTTCGACGCCCAGGGCCACATCGTCACCAACAACCACGTGGTCGCCGAGGCGGTCGACGGCGGCAAGCTGACCGCCACCTTCCCGAGCGGCAAGAAGTACGACGCCGAGGTGGTCGGCCACGCGCAGGGCTACGACGTGGCGGTCATCAAGCTCAAGAACGCGCCGAGCGACCTCAAGCCGCTCACCCTCGGCAACTCCGACCAGGTGGCGGTCGGCGACTCCACGATCGCGATCGGCGCCCCCTTCGGCCTGTCGAACACCGTCACGACGGGCATCATCAGCGCGAAGAACCGCCCGGTGGCGTCGAGCGACGGCAGCGGCAGCAACGCCTCCTACATGAGCGCGCTGCAGACGGACGCGTCGATCAACCCGGGCAACTCGGGAGGCCCTCTCCTCGACGCGCAGGGCAATGTGATCGGCATCAACTCCGCGATCCAATCCACCAGCAGCGGCGGCCTCGGCGGCACCAGCCAGTCCGGCTCGATCGGCCTCGGCTTCGCCATCCCGATCAACCAGGCCAAGTACGTCGCCCAGCAGCTGATCAAGACCGGCAAGCCGGTCTACGCCAAGATCGGCGCGTCCGTCTCCCTGGACGACTCCACGGGCGGCGCGAAGATCACCCCCGAGGGCGCCGCCGGCTCCGCTCCGGTCGAGGCGGGCGGCCCCGCCGCCAAGGCCGGCCTCAAGCCCGGCGACGTCATCACCAAGCTGGACGACCACGTCATCGACTCCGGCCCCACCCTGATCGGCGAGATCTGGACCCACCAGCCCGGCGACAAGGTCAAGATCACCTACGAGCGCGACGGCAAGACCCACACGGTCGATCTCACCCTGGGCTCCCGCACCGGCGACAGCTGACCCCCACGCCCCCGTCCTGACCCGTTACTCTGGTCCCCGCGCCACGGTCACCGGCGGCGCGGGGTGGGTTGCCCGAGCGGCCTAAGGGAACGGTCTTGAAAACCGTCGTGGCGCGAGTCACCGTGGGTTCAAATCCCACACCCACCGCTTCGCAGGTCAGAAGCTTGCAGGTCAGTAAAGGGTGCCACTCTCCGGAGCGGCACCCTTCTGCATACACCCTGTCTCGCCCTGGCTCGCCCGTATCTCACCCTTTGACCAGTGCGTATGGGCCATCTGCGGGCCAGGATCAGGCTCATGCCCGGCATGAAGAACTGTTTCCTGTGTTCAACGACGTGACGGGCTGACGAGCGTCTGTCGTGTGCCGTCCTCTGGAGAGCGCCTGGCGAGACGAGCCTATTCGCCTCGTGCGGGGCCGTCGAACTCTCCGGCTTTCCCGCTCCTTAGCCACTCGGCCATTTGGCGTCGGTGTCCGATCCTATGACGCGCCCATCAGAAGTGGAATTGCGAGAGCCACGTCGTGATGCTGACGTTGCCCGTGTTGCCCTTGACCTGACCGTTGACGCAGGTCTGACCATGGGCCGGGTTACCGCTGCTGCCGATGTTCACGGAGTTGCCGCAGACGTTCGTAGCGGCTTCCGCAGTCCCGCCGGTCGCGGCGAGTCCGCCGAACGCCAGTAGACCGCTCACGCCTGCGACCGCGGCCATGCGCTTGAGCTTCATGTTGCCCTCCTGCGGGGTTAGTTGACTACCCGCCCACTGGTTGAGCGTGGCGGCGAGCTCACAGCTTTGCGCTACCGGCGCCGCTTCTTCCCGCGCTGCCTCCGCACGTCCCTGTCACCATCGGAGCCCAAGATTGGCTAACGAGTTTGGCTGCTATCAGCAACGCGACAGGCATTGCATACGCCACGATTAGCGCGGTTATTTCGTTTGCAACGCATTTCTCCTCTTTGATTCGCCCTCCCATCTCAGGAGAGACGAACCGCTCGCTTCGCGCCACGAAGCGAACTCACCGCCACTTGGTTGGCGATACCGCCCTTGAGGATGCGGGGCGGGAGGGTGGTTCGACCCCTACTTCGACGATACGACCCGATGAATCAGGATAAAAGGGGTCTACTCGACGATCGGCTGAGGGTTGTCACTCCGTCCGGCCGCCACGGGCTGGTCACCCCTCGTCCAGCGCGGGCAATCAGGCGGTCGGACTGCTGCTGGCCGCCCTTGAGGATCTTCGCGTAGAACCGGTACAGCACGGCAATGCTGTGGCCGGCGCGTGCGGCGACCTCCTCGGGATCCACCCCCGATTTGATGCAGTTCGACTCCTTGAGCGCGATGATCTCCCCAGACCGCATAGCCGCGTAGTAGAGGCATCCGAAGAACGCATGCAGGTGCTGGCCGCGGGCGCCGGAGTCGCGGACGGCACCGAGCAGGGCCCGCGCCACGTCGGGGCCGGCACGTATCGGAAGTCGATCTCGTCATCAGTTTCGGGGGGAGTCCAGTCCACACGGGGCAGGGGAGTCGCCGCGAGCAGCCCCTGCTCCTCGACCGTGTAGCGGAGCACGTTGCTCAGCACCATGTGCTTGCGCCGGGCGGTGTTTACTCGAACAGCGCCCATGTCAGGTCGAATTGCCGGCGCACCAGTTCGCGTCGTGCATCGGTCACCGGGTGACCCTGGCACGACCGCCCTTCCGCGGGAAACGTGTCTTCGCGGTCTACAGCTCGTAGTCCCGCGCCAGTTGCTCCCAGGCGATCTCCCGCAGCCCCTCCTGCGCGTCGCATTCCGACGGCACGCGCGCGTGGGGCTGGAACCAGATGATCGTGAGGTGGCTGCCGTAGAGGATGGGATCGCGGGACGGGGTCAGGGCCGTGGAGCGGAAGACGCCGACGCAGGCCACCGCCGGCAGCATCTCGACGGGGCCGAAGGCGCCCGGGTAGTGCTCCGGGTACTCGTGCGGGGGCGGTAGCAGGTGCACGGGGGCGGTCGGGTAGTCGTGTCGGGCCGATCGCAGCAGGTCTTTGATCCTCAGCTCGTTGACCGGTCTGCACGGGTAGCCGTCCAGCATCCCGCCGTACGTCGACGTAAGGCGCAGCTCCCCGAGGTCGACCCTGCGGCCGGAGGTCAGGACGAGCCGGGACAGGGTCATGATCGGCACTCTGTGGCGCTCCCGTGGTTCTGGTGGTGCTGGTGGTTCCGTTGGGCTGTTTTCTATGGCCGGCGGCCCGTCATCCGCGCCGCCGACGCGATCGTCGCCCGGGCCTCGCGCTCCGTGAGGCCCGTGTTGAGGGCCGCGTCCACCAGGGGCGCGACCAGTGCCGGGCCGATGCCGTTCTCGTAGGCGCGGCAGGCTGCCCAGAAGAGGCGGGTGTTGCGCTGCCCGTCGTGGGCGGCAAGGACGAACTGGACCAGGCCCTGGCCCTGGTCGCCGGCCGAGGGGTGGGTCGCGGGGTGGGTGGGGCGTGGTGGCGGCAGGAGCAGGCGGAGCAGGGCCGGCGGGCAGACCGCGGGGGCGAGGTGGGCGGTGCCCGGGGCCGTCGAGTAGGTGCCGTGGTCGGTGCGGGAGCCGGGGCCGACGAGGTAGCCGCCGGCGCCGCGGATGTCGATGCCGGGGGCCAGTCGACCGGCCGAGTTGGGGACGGCGGCGTCGGGTGGGCCGGTCAGCCAGAGGTGGCGGCCGCCGCTCGGGGTCAGGACGACGACCGTGTCGGGGATCGTGAACAGGTGCCGCAGGGCCAGTTCGCGCAGGGCCGCCGAGGAGTCCGTGCCCGACTTGGTGTCCAGGTCGACGCCGATCAGATGGTGGGGCGGCAGGCCGCACGCGATGCCGTAACCCGTGGCCCAGGGGGCGGCCGCGAAGAGCTCGCGGATGCGGGCGGGGTCGGTCGAGGCGTCGTAGACCCCGTGGCCGAACGTGCCGCACTCGCCGTGGCAGCGGGTGGCCAGGGAGTCGTCGTCGCGGTGGGGGGAGCGCAGGGCGGGGAGCTTGGTGCGGGACAGGGGGATGACGGCCAGTCCGCGTTCGGCGGCTGACAGGGCGTGTGCGAGGGCCAGCGTCGTGGCCTGCCGGTCTGTGGTGGCCATGACTCCATGTTCGTACGCATGTTCGAAAAAGGGAAGGGGTGGCGGGTGTGGCGCGCCGAGGTCGTGGGATTGGCCGGAAAGGTGCGGGAACGCTTCGCCTGTTGTCGCGCTTGATGAGCAAGAGTCCGTATCGCCCCGACTTGATAGCTGAAGTCACGAAAGGGGTTTATCGACTTGCCCTCACGCTTCAGGGGGAATAACCGCTTCCGCTCTGGCTCGCCGGGGATTCGGTGGGCAACTCTGGTTGCGCGACGTCGTGCACAGCACCGGGGTGGTCGGCCAACTGCCCTGGAAGAAGCCTCACTTGACGTACTACGGCTACCGGCAACAGGCCGGGTTCTGGAGGAAACACCATGGCAAGCATCCGTACCGCCCGCGTCATCGCCGCCGTCTCCGCCCTCCCGCTCGCCGCCGCACTCTTCACCGGCATCGCGGCGGCGGACAACGGCGGCTTCGCGGATGACGGATCGAACGCGGGTGTCGCGAGCGTCGTGGGCAGCGGTGTCGGACACGACAACAACGGCAACTCGTCCACCACACAGCAGAACGCCGTCGGCTCCGGGGCGTCGAACCAGAGCAACGCGGCACAGGTCAACGGCTCCGCGTTCACGGCCGTCAACCAGGGCAACAACAACACGTCCGTCCACTTCACCCCACTGTGGTGGTGATCCGCGAGGGCTGACCGGCCCTGGCTGGGGGGCGGGGGGCTTCATGGGGTGGGACACGTCCGCGCGGCGGTGCTTCGGCGCCGCCGCGCAGGCGTGTTCGCGTGCGCGGGACGCCGCTTTCGTGGGCGTGGCGTCGGCCTTGACACCGCAGTGGATCTGACGGACAGTCAGGAAATCTTGTGGACAAGGAGGTTGCCGTGATGGGCGACGATCCGGACGACCTACCGGCCCGATCTCCGGCCTACGATCCGGACGGCTCTGCGGCCAGGCCGAAGCCCTACGGTGCGGACGACGCGGCGGGTCGGCCGGAACCCCGCGATCCGGACACCCCGGCGGCACGACCGCAGGGCCTTGACGTCCCGGACGCTCCGGCGGCGCGACCCCAGGGCCCGGAGGCGGTCCACCCGGCGTCCGGGCCGGAGATCCGCGGCGCGGGCGACCTGAGGACCGGGTCGGAGGTTTCCGATGCGGACGGCCCGAGGCCCGGGTCGGAGATCCGCCGTCCGGATGCCTCGGCCGCCCGGTCGCAGGCCCCCGACGCGAACGACCTGACACCCCGGCCGGAGGCCCGCTACCCGGGCGCCCCGCCAGCCCAGTCGCCACCCCACCACCCGGACACCCCGGCGGCGCGACCCCAGGGCCCGGAGGCGGTCGACTCGGCGTCCGGGCCGGAGATCCGCGGCGCGGGCGACCTGAGGACCGGGTCAGAGATCCGCGACTCGGGCGATCTGAGGCCCGGGTCCGAGATCCGCCGTCCGGGTGCGTCGGCCGCCCGGTCGCAGGTCCCCGGCGCGGACGATGTGACGCCCCGGCCGGAGGCCCGCCGCCCCGCCACCCCGGCAGCCCCGTCGCCACCCCGCCCCTCGGGCGCCTCGGCCGCCCGCTCGCAGGTCCCCGGCGCGGACGACCTGACGCCCCGGCCGAAGGCCCGCCATCCCGACGACCCAGCCACCCCGTCGCCACCCCGCCCCCCAGGCGCTCCGGCCGCCCCGTCGCAGGCCCCCGGCGTAGATGACCAAACACCCCGGCCGGAGGCCCGCCACCCCGCGGACGACCTGCTGACCCGCCTCAAGGGCTACGAAGGGCACCCCGCCGCCGTCTCCGCCACCGGCAAGGACCCGGTCAACCTCCCCATGATCCGCCACTGGTGCGAGGCCCTGGGTGACGCCCACCCCGCCTACACCGGCCCCGACGCCGTCGCCCCGCCCACCATGCTCCAGGCCTGGACGATGGGCGGTCTCACCGGGCACACCGGCCGTGCCCAGGCGTACGACGAACTCCTCGCCCTCCTCGACGCGTCGGGCTGCACCTCAGTCGTCGCCACCGACTGCGAGCAGGAGTATCTGCGGCCGCTGCGCCCCGGTGACGAGGTCACCTTCGACACGGTCATCGAGTCGGTCTCCGCCCGCAAGACCACCCGGCTCGGCACCGGCCACTTCGTCACGACCCGTACCGATGTCCGGGTGGGCGGGACGCTGGTCGGTACCCACCGATTCCGCATCCTCAAGTACGCGCCCGTACAAGCGAAGAAGGCCCCACCCCGACCCCGCCCCGTCGTCAACCGTGACAACGCCGGCTTCTGGGAGGGCGTCGAAGAGCACAGGCTCCTCATCCAGCGCTGTACGGCCTGCGCGACCCTCCGCTTCCCCTGGCT
The DNA here is from genome assembly GCF_040606575.1 of Streptomyces sp. NPDC005402. Taxonomy (NCBI): domain Bacteria; kingdom Bacillati; phylum Actinomycetota; class Actinomycetes; order Kitasatosporales; family Streptomycetaceae; genus Streptomyces; species Streptomyces sp. NPDC005402. The sequence continues at coordinate 37,416 of NZ_JBEXFB010000014.1, read as the reverse complement.
GCCGGGCTGCGCCCACTGCGGCGGCCCGGACTGGGACACCGTGGAGGCGAGCGGAGAGGGGACCGTGTACTCGTACGTCGTCATGCACCACCCGCCCTTCCCGGCCTTCGACCCTCCCTACGCCGTCGTGCTCGTCGAACTCGCCGAGGGCGTGCGGATGATCAGCAACGTGGTCGGGACGCCGTACGACAAGGTGCGGATCGGGATGCCGGTGCGGCTCGTCTTCCGGTCGTACGACGGTGATCTCACCCTTCCCGTCTTCCGTGCCGTCGCCGAGGAGGCCGCCGTATGAGAGCGGGCGACGAGCTGCCGCCCCTGGAGATCCCGGTCACCCGGACGCTGATCGTCGCGGGCGCGATCGCCTCCCGGGACTACCAGGACGTGCACCACGACCCGGAGTCGGCCCGGCAGAAGGGCTCCCCGGACATCTTCATGAACATCCTGACGACGAACGGCCTGGTGGGGCGCTACATCACCGACCACTTCGGACCGCGGACCGTACTGAAGAAGGTGGCCATCAGGCTGGGCGCGCCCAACTACCCCGGCGACACCATGGTGTTGAACGGGACCGTAGAGACCGTCGAAGGCGCCACCGCGACCGTCCGGATCGTCGGATCCAACGGCATCGGCAACCACGTGACGGGGACGGTCACCTTCTCCCTCGGGGACGCCGAATGAGCACACGCGCGCGTGACCGGCTCGGCGGACAGGCCGCGATCGTCGGCATCGGGGCCACGGAGTTCTCCAAGGACTCCGGCCGCAGCGAGCTGCGCCTGGCCGCAGAGGCGGTCCGCGCGGCGCTCGACGACGCCGGGCTCACGGCGGCCGACGTGGACGGCATGGTCACCTTCACCATGGACACCAGCCCGGAGATCACCGTCGCCCAGGCCTGCGGGATCGGTGAGCTGTCCTTCTTCTCCCGCGTCCACTACGGCGGCGGCGCGGCCTGCGCGACCGTCCAGCAGGCGGCGCTCGCCATCGCGGCGGGCGTGGCCGAGGTCGTGGTCTGCTACCGCGCCTTCAACGAGCGCTCGGGGCGCAGATTCGGCTCGGGAGTGCAGCACCGCGAACCCTCCGCCGAAGGAGCCGCCCTCGGTTGGTCCCTCCCCTTCGGCCTGCTCACCCCGGCCTCCTGGGTGGCGATGGCGGCCCAGCGCTATCTGCACACCCATGGCCTCACCCCGGAGGCCTTCGGCCATGTGGCGGTGACCGACCGCGCGTACGCGGCCACCAACCCGGCCGCCTGGTTCCACGGCCGCCCCATCACCCTCGCCGACCACGCGGCCTCCCGCTGGATCGTCGAACCGCTCCGACTCCTGGACTGCTGCCAGGAGACCGACGGCGGCCAGGCGATCGTCGTCACCTCCCTCGCACGCGCGCGTGACCTCCCCCACCGGCCCGCCGTCATCGCGGCCGCCGCCCAGGGCGCGGGCCGTGCCCAGGAACAGATGACCAGCTTCTACCGCGACGACCTCACCGGCCTCCCCGAGATGAACGTCGTCGCCCGCCAGTTGTGGCGGACCTCGGGTCTGACCCCCCAGGACGTCGACGTGGCGATCCTGTACGACCACTTCACCCCGTTCGTCCTGATGCAGCTGGAGGAGTTCGGCTTCTGCGGCAAGGGAGAGGCGGCGGACTTCGTCCGTGAGGCCCGGCTCCCCCTCAACACCCACGGCGGCCAGCTGGGCGAGGCCTACCTCCACGGTATGAACGGCGTCGCGGAAGCCGTACGCCAGTTGCGGGGGACGGCCGTGAACCAGATACCGCGGGCGGGGCGCGTGCTGGTGACGGCGGGGACGGGAGTTCCCACCTCTGGGCTGGTGCTCACCGCGGACGGGTGACCCCGCAGGGGTAAACCCGCAGTAGACGTGCCCCCCTCGTCCACCTTCAGGAGGTGCAGTCAGCACCACCTCTACAACCTGAGGGGGAGTCCTCTTCGGGACCTGTGGCCGATGAGCGGGGGGTGGTCGCGAATCTAGCGTGGACCCATGACCACACCCGTCTGCACCAGTGCTTCGAAGGCCGCCGTCCCGGCGACGCAGACCCTCGCGTACCCCTCGTTCGCCTCGTACGTGAAGGCCCGCCAGCCGGTGCTGCTGCGTACCGCCCGGTCGCTGACCGCGAACCCGAGCGACGCGGAGGACCTGCTGCAGACCGCCCTGACCAAGACCTACGTCGCCTGGGAGCGCATCGAGGACCACCGGGCCCTCGACGGCTATGTGCGCCGCGCCCTGCTGAACACACGTACCTCGCAGTGGCGCAAGCGCAAGGTCGACGAGTTCGCGACCGACGAGATCCCCGAGCCCGACCCCGTGCCCGGCGACGACGACCCCGCCGAGCAGCAGGCGCTGCACGACGCGATGTGGCGGGCGATCATGAAGCTGCCGGCGCGGCAGCGGGCGATGGTCGTCCTCAGGTACTACGAGGACCTCAGCGAGGTGCAGACGGCCGAGGTGCTCGAGGTCTCCGTCGGGACCGTGAAGTCGGCGGTGTCCCGGGCGCTGGGCAAGCTCCGCGAGGATCCCGAGCTGGTGCTCGCGCGGTAGGGAAGCGTTACTCCGAGCTGGTGCTCGTCCACTGGGGAGCCCGTTCGTGGCAGTCGGTCGTCCTCGGGGGAACTGTTCGTGGCGTCGGTCGTCCACGGGGGAACCGTTCGTGACGGTCGGCCGTTGTGAGGGCATCGTGACGTGATCGATCGCCCGGCTCTAGTGACATACCGCGCGGTATGTGCGCAGAATCGGCGCAGCCCTTACTACCGCGTAGGCAATGTCGCCCCGGGAGGACGCCGTGCTGAGCACGATGCAGGACGTACCGCTGCTGATCTCCAGGATCCTGACCCACGGGTCGTCGATCCACGGCACCTCACAGGTGACCACCTGGACCGGCGAGCCGGAGCCGCACCGCCGCTCCTTCGCCGAGGTCGGCGCCCGCGCCGCCCAACTGGCGCACGCCCTGCGCGAGGACCTCCAGGTCACCGGGGACGAGCGCGTGGCGACCCTGATGTGGAACAACGCCGAGCATGTCGAGGCCTACTTCGCCATCCCCTCCATGGGCGCGGTCCTGCACACCCTCAACCTCCGCCTCCCCGCCGACCAGCTGGCCTTCATCGTGGGCCACGCGGCCGACCGCGTCATCATCGCCAACGGCTCGCTGCTCCCCCTGCTCGCCCCACTGCTCCCGCACCTCAAGACGGTCGAGCACGTGGTGGTCTCAGGCCCCGGCGACCGCACGGCCCTCGAAGGCTCCCACGCGCGCGTGCACGAGTACGAGGACCTGATCGCCGGCAAGCCCACCACCTACGACTGGCCCGAGCTGGACGAGCGCCGGGCCGCCTCCATGTGCTACACCTCCGGCACCACGGGCGACCCCAAGGGCGTGGTCTACAGCCACCGTTCGATCTATCTGCACTCCATGCAGGTCAACATGGCCCAGTCGATGGGCCTGACCGACCAGGACACCTCGTTGGTGGTCGTCCCGCAGTTCCACGTCAACGCCTGGGGCCTGCCGCACGCCACCTTCATGACCGGCGTCAACATGCTGATGCCGGACCGCTTCCTGCAACCCGCGCCCCTCGCCGAGATGATCGAGCAGGAGAGGCCGACCCACGCGGCGGCCGTTCCCACCATCTGGCAGGGCCTGCTCGGCGAGCTCACCGCCAAGCCCCGTGACGTCTCCTCCCTCACCCAGGTCACCATCGGCGGCTCGGCCTGTCCGCCTTCCCTGATGGAGGCCTTCGACAAGCTGGGCATGCGGGTCTGCCACGCCTGGGGCATGACGGAGACCTCCCCGCTCGGCACCGTCGCCCGCCCGCCGGCCCATGTGGTGGGCACGCCCGAGGAGTTCGCGTACCGCCTCACCCAGGGCCGCTTCCCGAGCGGCGTCGAGGCCCGCCTCACCGGCCCCGGCGGCGAGCGCCTCCCCTGGGACGGCGAGTCCGCGGGCGAGCTGGAGGTCCGCGGCCCCTGGATCGCCGGCGCCTACTACAACGGGCCCGACGCCGAACCCCTGCGCCCCGCCGACAAGTTCAGCGAGGACGGCTGGCTGAAGACGGGTGACGTCGGCACGATCTCCGCCGACGGCTTCCTCACCCTCACCGACCGGGCCAAGGACGTCATCAAGTCCGGCGGCGAGTGGATCTCCTCGGTCGAGCTGGAGAATGCCCTGATGTCCCACCCGGACGTCACCGAGGCGGCCGTCGTCGCCGTCCCCGACGACAAGTGGGGCGAGCGTCCCCTTGCCACCGTCGTCCTCAAGGAGGGCTCCACCGCCGACTTCGAGTCCCTGCGCGCCTTCCTCGCGAGCGACGTCTGCAGGATCGCCAAGTGGCAGCTCCCGGAGCGCTGGTCGATCATCGAGACGGTCCCGAAGACGAGCGTCGGCAAGTTCGACAAGAAGGTACTTCGCAGGAAGTACGCGGAGGGCGAGCTGGACGTCACCCAGCTCTGAGACGGGTGAGGGGTACGGCGATCAGGGCGCCCGGGCCGGGACCGAAGCCCTGATCGCCGTACCGGAGCCGTCACCGCGGTACCGGAGCCGTCACCGCGGTACCGGAGTCGTCACCGCCGTACCGCAGGCGTCGCCGTCACCGCCGTACCGCAGGCGTCGCCGTCACCGCCGTACCGCAGTAGCAATCCACCCCAGCCCCAGCCAGACCCCCGCCACCGCGCACACCCCGCCCCAGCCCCACCAGCCGAAGGCCGACGCGGCGAGCGCGGAGGCCGTCGCGCCGCCGGCGAAACCGGCCACGACGTACGCCGTGTTGGCGGTGGCCGGGGTCGAGGTCGTCGTCAGGGCGAGGGTCTGGTTGGCGACGTGGGAGGCGACCAAAGCCGCGTGGACGGCGATCGCCGCGACGAACAGCGCCCACAGCACATGCCCGCCGAGCCAGAACAGCGGCACGGACACGGCGGCGAGCAGATACGCCGACCGTACGACCTTGGCGGCACCGAAGCGGTCCACGAACCCGCCGGCCAGCGGCGCCACGACGCTCGCGGCCAGCCCGAAGAGGCCGAAGAGCCCGGCGGTCGCGGTCGACAGGCCGTAGGACGAGCCGGTGAGCAGGAGGGCCAGCGAGGTCCACAGCGCGCTCCAGGCGCCGTACATCCCCGCCTGCCGCACGCACGCGCGCCACAGGTCGGGCGAGTGGCGCACGACGGACGGCAGGGCGGTGAGGCCCGAGAAGAGCGGGCCGGAGCGGCGAGCCCGCTCCGCCGGCAGGGCGTACGCCGTCGCGAGCCCGAGGACGGCCGTCAGAACGGCCGCGCCCACGAACACCACCCGCCAGCCGAAGGCCTGTCCGACCAGCCCGCCGAGCACCCGGGCCGCGACGATCCCGGTGAACAGGCCCGCGATGACGGCCGCGACATGGCGGGCCCGGCGGTCGGCGGGGGCGCGCTGGGCGACCAGCGGAACCAGCAGCTGGGGGACGACGGTGGCCGCGGAGGCGACCAGGACGGCGGCCGCGAGGGCGGTGGTGCCGTTGGCGAGTGCGGCGGCGGTCAGGGCCGCGGTGGTCACGAGGGAGAGGGCGGCGACCAGGCGGCGCCGGTTCACGCTGTCGCCGAGCGGGGCGAAGACGAGCAGTCCGAAGGCGTAGCCGAACTGCGCGACCGAGGCGACCCAGGCCACGGCGGAGGGCGTCGAGCCGTAGTCGCGGGCGATGAGGGGGAGCAGCGGGGCCGCGAGGTAGACGTTGGCGGCCGTGACGGCGGTGCAGACGGCGATGAGGACGAGCAGGAGCGGGTTCGCGCGCCGGGCGGGGGCCTGCGTGGACCGTCCGGTGGTGACGGTTGCTGTCGGCATGACCGGGGATCCTTCGAGTCAGGTCTAACAACTAACTGGTTGGTTGGTCGATCGGCTCAACAGTCTGGAAGACTCTCCCATTCCCTGTCAACCAAATAGTTGGTTACTTGTTCGGCGGCCTCTACCCTGGCCCCATGGCAGCAGCAAGGGACCCCGAGGCCACGAAAGTCCGGATCTTCGAGGCGGCGGTCGCCGAGTTCGCCCGCCACGGCATCGCGGGCGCACGCATCGACCGCATCGCGACCGAGGCCAAGGCCAACAAGCAGCTGATCTACGCCTACTTCGGCAACAAGGCGGAGCTGTTCACGCAGGTCCTGGGCAAGGCCATGCTCGATCTCGCGGTCGCCGTCCCGGTGGACCCGGACGACATCGAGAGCTGGATCGACCGCCTCATGGACTACCACGAGGCCCATCCCGAGGTGCTGCGCCTGCTCTTCTGGGAGGGCCTGGAGTACGGCTCCGGCACCGAGCTGCCCGACGAGGCCCAGCGCCAGGAGCACTACCGTCGCAAGGTCGCGACCCTCCGGGACGGCCAGGCCCGCGGTGTGGTCACCGACGCGATCCCCCCGCGCGACCTGCTGTTCCTGCTGATCGCCGTGGCCAACTGGGCCGCGGTGGTCCCGCAGATGAAGCGGATCCTGGTGGGCGGGGAGCCCACGGACCGGGAACGGCTACGGGCGTCGGTGCGGGAGGCGGCCAGAAGGCTGGTAGCGCCCCGATAGGGGCGCGGGCTGTACCCCCCGGTCGCTGCGGATCAGTTGCTGCGGATTGGTGCCGATCAGTTGGTGCCGATCCGCGTCGGCAGATGGTGCCGATCAGTTGGTGCCGATCCGCGCCAGCAGATCCACGATCCGTGACTGAACCTCGGGGCTGGTCGACCGCTCGGCGAGGAACAGGACCGTCTCCCCGGAAGCCAGCCGAGGCAGATCCGCCTGATCCACAGCGGCCGTGTACACGACCAACGGCGTTCGGTTCAGCTGCCCGTTCGCCCGCAACCAGTCCACGATTCCGGCCCTGCGCCGATGCACCTGCAGGAGGTCCATCACGACCAGGTTCGGCCTGAGCTGTCCGGCCAACGTCACCGCGTCCGCGTCACTGGCCGCGCGAGCGACCTGCATCCCGCGCCGCTCCAGCGTCGCGGTCAGCGCCAGCGCGATCTCCGCGTGCTCCTCGATCAGCAGCACGCGCGGCGGGTGCTGCTCGCTGTCCCGCGGCGCCAGCGCCTTCAGCAGTACGGCGGGATCGGCGCCGTACGCCGCCTCCCGCGAGGCCTGCCCGAGCCCGGCGGTCACCATGATCGGCACCTCGGACGCCACCGCCGCCTGACGCAGCGACTGGAGCGCGGTCCGCGTGATGGGGCCGGTCAGCGGGTCCACGAACAGCGCGGCGGGGAAGGCCGCGATCTGCGCGTCGACCTCCTCGCGCGACTGCACGATGACCGGCCGGTACCCACGGTCGCTCAGCGCCTGCTGGGTCGTCACGTCCGGCGCGGGCCACACCAGCAGCCGTCGCGGGTTGTCCAGCGGCTCCGGGGGCAGTTCGTCGTCCATCGGCTGCGGCCGCGGGGTGTCCGGGATCTCGACGGCCCCACCGGGACCGTCCAGCGGCTCGGGCCCCTCGGCGGCGTTCTCGTCCGGGGCCCCTATGGCGTACGACCGCCCGGCCGCCTCGGTGGCGTGCGCGAGCCGCGACTGCCCGGCCAACGACGGCTGCGGCTGCGGTGCCTGCGCCGGTACGGCCTGCTCGGCCGCCGGATGCGAACGCGCCCCCTGCTCCGGTGCCGCGGCGGCGGGATCGGGCCGGGTACCGAGCTTGCGCCGCCGCCCCGAGCCGCCCGGCTGGTGCGGCGGAGGCGTGGCGACCCCCGGCTGTTGCACCTGGGCCGCCTGCCGGGTGAACGGCACCCCCTGACCGAGGGTCCGCACGCTGATCGCCCGGCCCTGGGTGGAGTTCGGGTCGACGGGCGCGGCCGGAGCCGCCGCGGCTTCGGCGGGCAGCGGCTGCGCGCCCCGGACCTGCGCCTGTACCGCCTCCGCCGACAGCGGCGTACCGGGCGGCGGAGTGGTCTGACCGGCTCCGGCGGCCTGCGCGGACTGGGGCGCGGACTGGGATGCGGGCTGGTTCTGGGGTACGGCGGTGGCGGCGCCGTTCGCCGGTACGGGGGTGCCGGCGCCGGGGGTGTCCTGGGAGGTGGGCCACGGCTGGGGGGCGGGCGCGCCCTGTGCGGGTGCCTGCGCCGGTGCCTGGGGCTGCGGCTGAGGGGCCTCGGCGGGAAGGGGCTGGGCCGGGGCCACGTGGGCGAGGCCGGGCTGGGCCGGGGCCGCCTGGAGAGGCGAGGCGGGGGCGGGTGCGGTCTGCGGGATCAGGCCGGCCTGTCCGGTCGCGTTCTGCACGGCGACGCCCGGGAACTGGGCCGGCGGCACCATGCCGGGGACCTGCTGGGCAGGGGCCGTAGGAACTCCCGCGGGCACGGGCCGGCCGGGGGCGGCTGCCTGGACACCTTGTCCGGCCTGCGCGGGAACCCCCTGCGCGGGCGTACCGGCCGACGCCTCCGCGGGCTGGGCGACGGCCCGTCGACGGCGGCCCGTCGGCGCGGTGGTGGGGTGAGGCTGCGGCGGGGTGTGGTCGTCGGCCTGGTCGTGTGGCACGGCGTCGTGTCGGCCGTCGCCACCGTGGGCGTCGGCGGGGAGGGGCTGGAGGAGGCCATTGGCGGGGACGGGAACGGGTGTGCTGGGGATGGGGGCGGGAGCGGCCGGCGGAATCGGGGCCTGCAGCTGACCCGGAACTGGGATCAGACCGGGCACCTGCGGCTGCCCGGGGAGCGGCCCTTGAGGCTGGCCTGCGACCTGGCCCGGGTGGTGCCCCGGGGTCTGCCCCGGCAACTGTCCTTGACCGGGAATCTGGCCCTGACCGGGCACCGGGACCTGCCCTGGGAGCTGCCCCGGGCCCGCGACCTGGCCCGGGACGTGTCCCTGAGCCTGGCCCGGAATCTGCCCCGGCGCCACGGCCTGTCCCTGTCCCTGTCCGTGTCCGTGTCCGTGAGCCTGCACTTGTTGCTGGGCCTGCGCCTGTCCCTGGGCCGGCACCTGTGCCGGACCCGCCGCGTCCGTGCCGTCGGCCGGTCGGTCCGCGTCGGCGGGCGGGAGGGCGAAGACCGAGCGGGGGGCCGCCTCCTGCGCGGCCGCGCGCTCCGACGCGGCCGCGAGGGCGCGCCGTCGCCGTCCGTCCTGCTGCGGTGTGCCGTCGCCGGTAGAGCCCTGCCCGGCGAGCTGGAGCTCGCCCTGCGGCCGGCCCGATTCGGCCGAGCCGCCCGCGGGCAACGCCGCCGCCGGCAGCGCGTGCTGTTCGCCACCGTCGCGCCGGGCCTGGCGCCCGGCCGGCACGGGCACGCCCTGCGGCGGCACGGTCCCGCCGAGACCGGTGCCCACGGCCGCGGACCCGGCGCCGTGCTCGCCGGCCATCACCACGGCGCCCTCGGACACACCTGCTTCGCCGCCCTCGGCGCCCTCGGTACCTTCGGCGGGCCGTCCACGGCGCCGCCCGGTACCGCCGGAACCGTCCCCGTCATCGCCGGATGCCTGCGCGGGTACGGGCACGGGCTGCTCCTGCTCGCCCGCCGCCCGCCGCCTGCGCCGCCCGGTGGGCGCCACGGACTCGTCGGTCCCGGCCGGAACGTCGGCGTCCAGGAAGGAGTCGGTGGAGGAACGCCGGGCCCGTCGCCGCCCGCCGCCCTCGGCATGGGCGGCCTCGACGGAGGCGCCCTCCACGGAGGCGCTCTCCATGGGGGAGGCCACCACGGGGGCGGCCTCCAGCGCGGCCGGACCGGGAGCCGCGACGGCCCCCGCCCCACCGCCGATGGGCACTTCGAGGACGTACGCGCTGCCGCTCATGCCGGGGACTTCGTGCGTCTGGAGCACACCGCCGTGGGCGCGCACGATCCCGCGCACGATCGGCTCGTGCACCGGGTCTCCCCCGGCGTACGGCCCGCGCACCTCGATCCGTACGCCCTCGCCGCGCTGCGCGGCCGCCACCACGACCGTGTTGTCCATGTAACCGCCCGCGGACACGGGAGAGTTCCCGGTCGCGTCGACCCCGGCCACATCCGCGATGAGATGCGCGAGCGCGGTCGCGAGGCGCTGGGCGTCGACCTCGGCCTCGATGGGCGGCGCGTGCACGGCGAACTGGACGCGGCCCGGCCCGATGAGCTCGACCGCGCCGTCCACACCGGCGGCCACGACCGCGTCGAGCATGACGTTCGTGCGGACGATGTCGTCGGTGCCCGTGTCGAGGCGCTGGTAGTTGAGGACGTTGTCGATGAGGTTGGTGATGCGGGAGTAGCCGGCCGAGAGGTGGTGCAGGACCTGGTTGGCCTCGGGCCACAGCTGTCCGGCGTCGTCGGCGGCGAGTGCGGACAGTTCGCGGCGCAGTTCGTCGAGGGGCCCGCGCAGCGAGCGCCCGAGCAGGGTGAGCAGCTGGTCGTGCCGGCCGGCCAGGGCCTCGTACCGGTCCTTCTCGCGCTCCCCGAGTGCGGCGTACCGCTCCTCGCCGGCGGCGAGTTCCTCGTCGTGCCGCTCCTGGAGCTCCTCCAGCTCGGCGATGTGCTTCTGGCGCAGCGCCGTCAGCTCGGAGGCGTGCTCCTCCTCCAGCCGCTCCAGCTCCTCCGCGTGGGCCTGGTCGGCGGCGGACTTCTCGTCGGCGAGGGTGTCGTAGGGCCGCCGGTCGGTGAAGGTGAGCACGGCGCCGACGAGCTGGTCGCCGTCGCGTACGGGCGCTGTCGTCAGGTCGACCGGGACCTTCTCGCCCTTCTTCGACCACAGCACCTGTCCGCGCACCCGGTGCTTGCGCCCGGAGCGCAGGGTGTCGGCGAGCGGGGACTCCTCGTACACGAAGGGGGTGCCGTCGGCGCGGGAGTGCAGGATGAGGTCGTGCAGCTCGCGTCCGCCGAGGTCGCTGGCCCGGTAACCCAGTATCTGGGCGGCGGCCGGATTGACGAGCACGATCCGTCCGTCGGTGTCGGTGCCCACGACACCCTCGGACGCGGCCCGCAGGATCATCTCGGTCTGCCGCTGCGAACGGGCCAGTTCGGCCTCGGTGTCGACGGTCCCCGTCAGATCCCGTACGACGAGCATGAGCAGCTCGTCGCCGCTGTAGCCGTAACCGTCGTAGGCCTGCTGGCCGTTCTCCAGGTTGGCGCTGGTGACCTCGACGGGGAACTCGGTCCCGTCGGTCCTGCGCGCCACCATCCGGGTCGGCTTGGTCCGCCCGCGCGGGTCCATGTGGTCGGGCCGCCGCATGGAGCCGGGAATGAGCCGCGAGTCGAACTCGGGCAGCAGATCGAGCAGCCCCCGTCCGACGAGGGCGGTGCCCGGCGCCTCGAACGCCTCCAGCGCGATGGTGTTGGCGTTGACGACGGTCCCATTGGCGTTGACCAGCACCAACGCGTCGGGAAGCGCGTCGAGTATGGCTGCGAGGCGAGCAGCGCCTCGGGATGGCCTGCTGCTCACGAGACGCTTCCTCCCTGTTACCGCACCTTGCCGACCGTTCGGGCCATCTTGCCAAGGGGCCCGCGACGTGTCACGCGAGGGAGTCTAAGCGCAGCGGTTGTGCGGGGGTGCCGGATGAGAGGGAGGTCGCACGACGAAGTGAAGTAGAACGTGTGACCGCCTCCGGGGGGCTAGGCGCCCGTGCCGGGGAGGAGCGGCACGAACCGGTCCCAGCGGGCGGTCTCGCACCCGTTGCTCCGGTCGAACCGGGCGTCCACCGGGCGCCCGGCCCAGGTCCCCGTGACATGGGCGGTGGCGGGACCGCCGTAGAGCATCGTGCAGACGCTGCCCTCGGGGACGGGGGCGAAGGTGTCGCGCCCCCACTGGGTGTTCCCGTCCAGGCCGGCGCACGCCCCCACGGGGTCGGGATGGGTACCGCGCGCGGGGTGACAGTCGACCTCGAAGGTCCCGTCGGCACCGCTGCCCGCGTCCCGGACGGTGACGATGAGGTGGTCGCCGTTCTCGGCGTACGCCGCCGCGGGGGTGGGGGCGAGGGCGGCGAGGAAGAGCGGGAGCGGACCCAGCCGTGCGAGCCGGCCGAGCCGGATGACGTATGACATGCCCTGACTAACGGCGGACGGCGCCGTACGTTGCGCGGAAGCACTTTGCCCTGCGCCCCGCCCGCCTAGTACCGTGGGAGTCGATTGGTGGCACGACCTCCGGCTGTGTCATCATCTGCACGCACCACTCGCGCTCGCGCGGGCGGCTGTGCTGGAGGCGTCGCCTAGTCCGGTCTATGGCGCCGCACTGCTAATGCGGTTTGGGACTTAAATCCCATCGAGGGTTCAAATCCCTCCGCCTCCGCGCAAGATCACCGAAGCCCCGGTCCGAGTGACCGGGGCTTCGTCGTTCCCCAACTCGCTCATATGTACGTTTCCGCAGGTCACAAGGGGTATGGCCAACGGATTTCACATGCGAGCGGCAGTCATGTAATGTTCTTCCTGTCGCCGCGAGCGGCCCGGAAGGGCAAGGAACGGCGAGAAAACAGAACAAGCACTCGTAGCTTAACGGATAGAGCATCTGACTACGGATCAGAAGGTTGCAGGTTCGAATCCTGCCGAGTGCACACAGGTCAAAGCCCCCTCGGGATCATCCCGGAGGGGGCTTTTTCGTGCTGCGGGCATCAGTTCTTGTGCTCCCCCGGCTGAGGGCGTCGCACCGGGTCACGTGGTGCTCATGGCCAGGCCGTGGAAGGCCTGGGTGGTGCGGGGGTGGGCGAGTTCGTCGAGCAGGTGGCGCCAATCGGGGTCCGTCGGGGTGGGGTGGGCCAGGTCCCAGGCGGTGAGGAGCGGGGCCAGTTCGCTCTCGGGGGAGGACTTGACCGGCGGGGCGGACAGCGGCTGGCTCATGGGAGGTCCTTCCGGAGGAGGCGGTGAACTCGGGGGCGGGGGCCGGTGGTCCGAGATCCGATGCCTCTACGATGCCGTCGATCCCGGGGCCGCGACATGGAGCCGTCCGCCCGATCCGAGGTGGGGGCAGCTGTACCCCCGGAGGGCTGTCAGCCTCCGTCGCGGCGTTGTCGTACCCCTCTGCGATCGTGACCGGCATGGGTGAACTGGTCGATCGGGTGGACGTGGAGGACCGGGTCGTCGGGGTGGTGGACCGGGCGGAGGCCATCGAGAAGGGGTGGCTGCACCGGATCGCGACCACGGTCTGCCGTGATCCGGACGGGCGGATTCTCGTGCATCGGCGGCCGGAGAACGTCTCCCGCTTCCCCGGGCAGTACAACTGGCTGGTGGGCGGGGCCGCGGAGGTCGGGGAGTGGTACGAGGATGCGGCGGCCCGTGAACTCGGCGAGGAGCTGGGGGTGTTCGAGGCGCCGCGCTTTGTCTTCAAGTTCCTGTGCCGCGGCGAGATCAGCCCCTATTGGCTCGGGGTGCACGAGGTCGTCGTGTCCACTGCGCTCGTGCCCGATCCGGCGGAGATCGCTTGGTACGGGTGGTTCGGGGAGGGCGAGTTGCTGGAGGCGGTCGGGCGGAGGGCGTTCGTGTCCGACGCGGTGGAGGCCCTACGGCGTTATAGGGCGGCCTGAACGGCGGGAGCTGCGGCTGCGCGTCGCGGCGTCCAGGTGGTGCGCGTAGTGCCGTCGCGCGCTCTGGTCCCCCAGCCGGCGGCGACGGCCACGGCTCACCCGCGCACCCGCCACCATGCGCTGACCCTGCCGGGCCTCGGCGGTCGTCGTGGCTCCCCGAACGTATCCCCGGTCCGGTTCCATCATGGTTTCCGAAGGGTCCGTCCGTACGCCGGTGCAGGCCCCTCGGTCCATGTGCACGACGCCCCTTCCAGGGTGCTGACAGGGTGAACTCGCGTTCGGGGCGCCGATCCGTGCCGGCGTGCGGCCCCGGGCGGTCAGCAGGCCGTGCCCACCGCGGTCCGCGGCAGCGTCGGACGGGGCAGGGTAATGGTTCGGGCCGGGCGCCGGTCCTTGTGGCTGCCGGCGAAGACGAACAGGCGCAGGACCAGGAAGCGTCCGATGCCGGCCAGGGCGGAGGCGCTGAGGTAGACGACCTGTTCCGTGAGCATGCTCGGCGAGGACTGGACGGTGTGCAGGAGGAACACGGCGGCGCAGGTGACGGCGTAGGCGGCGGCCGCCGAGCCGGAGGACTGGAGGTGCCGGCGCCAGCCGGGGCGGCGGCCGGTGCCGAAGGTGAACAGGGCGTGGAGTTCGGTGCACAGCAGCGTGGAGGCCACGGTGATCACCGCGTTCGCCATCGCCCACGGCATCGTCATCGCCACCAGCGGTACGGCGAAGCTGGAGAGGACCCCGATCCCACCGCCGCATACGACGAAACGCACGAAGGAGGCGAAGGGGCCGGGGGCCGCCGGGGCGGGCAGGGAGGACAGGGAGGGCGTGGACGGGGACTTCGTCAGGTCGGCCGTCTGCGGCTCCATGGGGTTTCCTCCGGTTCGGCGCTCGCGCTCGTCGCGCTCGATCTGCTTGATCCGGGTGGATCAGCCGAGATCAACGATGCCGTCGCGAGCCCGCCGAAACGATGGAGCACCCTCCCGAACCGGAGGTAGGGCTGGCTCCACCCCCGGGGTGGGGGCGGCCCCGCTGCCCGCCCGCTATTCGCCCTTCGCGTCCTTCGCCCGCAGCTCCTCGATATAGGCGAGCGCGAGGTTCGTGGAACGGCTGAACCAGTCGTGGAGTACGGCGATCTCGTCGGCGGAGTAGCCCGCGAAGACGGTGTCGAGGCGGTCGTAGTACGGCTGGTAGAGGGCGACGACCTTGGCCACGGCGTCGGGGAGCGCGGCGACCCGGACGCGGCGGCGGTCGGTGGGGTCGGGGACGCGGGTGACGTAACCGCCGCGTTCGAGGCGGTTGAGGATGCCGGTGACCGCGCCGGTCGTCACATGGGCGTGCTCGGCGAGGTCGCCCGCGGTGAGGAGGTCCTCGCCGGCCTTGAGGACGCAGGCGAAGCACAGCAGGTCGGTGACGTTCAGGCCCAGCCGCTGGGCCATCTCCTGCTGGCCGAGGTGGGCAGTGGCGATGAAGAAGTCCATCGCCTCCAGTGCCTGGGCCGGAGTGGCGGAGGGGCGGGGCTCGGTGTGCATCGGATTCCTATTCCCTTAGTGTGTGAGAGGTTTCTACGCTAAATTTCTTAGGAGGTGAGAGAACGGGTTGAGGAGGATCTGTGAGTGCACATCAGTATGACGAGGGGCACACGATCGCGGGGTGGACCGGAGTCGCCGTCGCCGCCGTGGGGACGTCCGTGCTGGGGCTGGGCGTGTGCGCGGTGTCCGGCGCGCTGATCGCCGTGGGTCTCGCGATCACCGTGGCGAGCGCCCTCGTGACCTGGACCCTGCATCTGGCCGGCTGGGGCAAGCCGCCGGGACGCCGGCCGCGCGAGCAGTGGGGGATGCGGGTGCGGGACACGGGCGCACGGCAGGGGCACCCGGGGTGTGTCGGGTGCCGGATGGCGGGACGGGGAGGCCCGCGGACCAGGGTGGTCGAGGCGAGGGCCGCGGAGACGGCGGAACCGGTGCCCATGGAGTCGGTGGAGTCGGTAAAGCCGGTGGAGCCGGTGGAGCCGGTGGGCTGACCGGCCTCAGCGCTTTGACCGGCCGTTCGTGTGCGTCCCCGATCGTCTTCGTACATCTCCCGGTGGTCCTCGTGCGGTCCTCGTACGGCCGCGGGCGGTCTTCGTGCGTCCCCGGGGCGGTCTTCGTGCGTCCCCGGCCGTCTCCCTACGGCCCCGGTCGGCCTCGTAGCTGTCGTAGGCCCCCGGCTGGTTCTCGTACGGCCCCCGCCCCGTTGTCAGTGGCGCCCCCTACCCTCGTGAGGGATGGCACAGGCATGGAAGTGCTCGGGGTTGTCGTGGTCGGTGGACGGGCCCGTGCTGCGGTGGGACGGCGGGCGGCGCAGTGCGCTGACCTGGGGAAAGCGGGTGGCCTTCGGGGTCGCGGAGGGGGGTGTGCGGACCTGTGTGGGAGCGCGCGGGCACGCGTGTCCGGCGCGGGCCGCGGTGTCGGGGCGGAGCACGGGGGCGCGGTGCGAGGAGTGCGCGCGGCTGGATCGGGCGCACTCCGTGGCCGCCGACACCCTCGCGGATGACCCCCGCCCGTATCGGGTGTATCTGGCGTGGTTCGGGCCCGGCATGGTCAAGGTCGGCATCACGGCGCACGAGCGGGGTTCCGCGCGCCTGTTGGAGCAGGGTGCCGTCTGCTTCAGCTGGCTCGGCACGGGTCCGCTCATGGCCGCGCGGCGCACCGAGGAACTGCTGCGGGCGGCGCTCTCGGTGCCGGACCGCATTTCGTACGGCGTCAAGCGGGCCGTACGGTCCGCCCTGCCGGTGTCGGCCGGCGAGCGGGCCGCGGAGCTCGCCGGACTGCACGCGCGGGCGGTGGCGCTGGGTGGCTGGCCGGACTCCCTGGAGCGCGCGCCGTACGAACCGGTCGACCATGTCGAGGTCTTCGGGCTCGCCGGCCTGCCCGCCGCCGTGGGTGAGGTGAGCGAGCTCGTCGCGGGCGGGTCGGTGGGTGGGCGCCTTCTCGCGGCCGCAGGGCCCGACCTGCACCTGGAGACGGAGCGCGGGGGAGTCGTCGTACTGGACACCCGGCTGATGGCGGGGTGGGGGCTGGTCCCGGCCGAGGGGGCACACATCACCGTGCCGATGAGAGAGTTCAAGGAGGTGTCGGGGGTCCAGGACGGGTTGTTCTGACGTGGACGTGGACGTGGACCTGGACGTGGATGAGGGGGATGGCCGGGATGGATGTCACCGTGCAGTGGATACGCACGTCGTGGACGAAGCGGTCCCGTGGCGGCGAGGCGGCGACCAGGAGGAACGCGGCTCCGGTCGGTTTCGTGCTGCCGTCGTCCGCGGTGGGGCGGGACGGAGAGCCGTTCGTCCACGCGGTCCGGATGGACGAGCAGGACGACTTCGCACCGCACGATCACCAGGGCGACCACCTCAGAGGCGTCGACGTCCAACTCCGTGAGGCGGACGGGCGCTTGCGGGTCCTGCCCAGGGTGGGTCCGATGTTCGGCGTGCCGCCCCGGCCGCGTCGGCGCCCCGGCGTGCGGCTGGAGCCCGGGCAGTGGGTGCGGTGGCAGCTCAACTACCGCTTCAGCAGTGCCGCCGGGGTGCGGGACTGGTCGTACTGGCTGGACACCTTCAACATCGCCTACGGCCCGGTCGACGCCGAAATGTTCCTCGGGGCGCCGACGGTTCACGTGGACGAGCAGGGGCCGGTCCGGTAGCGCGGGGGCAGGGAGGCAGGCACCTCTCCGATCCCCCCGTCCGTCCTGTCGAACAAGGGATTCCCCAGGGGTTCCCTGAGAGCCGCCTGTGCGTTTCTCAGGGAAATCACAGATAGCCGAAAGGGTGTTCTCAGGGGGCCCCGACATGGTGTTCACCATGACCACGACCTCGCCCCAGGGGCGCACCGAACTGCTGAGGCCGGACGGGAGCCCCGTCCGAGTGCTTGTGGTGGACGACGAGCTGTCGATCACCGAGCTGCTGTCCATGGCCCTGCGCTATGAGGGATGGCAGATTCGCAGCGCGGGAGACGGCCAGGGTGCCGTGCAGACCGCGCGGGAGTTCCGGCCCGACGCCGTCGTTCTCGACATGATGCTTCCCGACATGGACGGACTGGCCGTCCTCGGGCGGCTTCGGCGTGAGCTGCCGGACGTGCCGGTGCTGTTCCTGACCGCGAAGGACGCGGTCGAGGACCGTATCGCCGGGCTCACCGCCGGTGGCGACGACTACGTCACCAAGCCGTTCAGCCTCGAAGAGGTCGTGGCCCGGCTGCGCGGCCTCATCCGCCGCTCCGGCGCGGCCGACCGCCGTTCCGACTCCGTGCTGGTCGTCGGTGACCTGACCCTCGACGAGGACAGCCACGAGGTGTCCCGGGCCGGGGAGAACATCCACCTCACCGCGACCGAGTTCGAACTCCTGCGGTTCCTGATGCGCAATCCGCGGCGTGTGCTCAGCAAGGCACAGATCCTCGACCGGGTGTGGTCGTACGACTTCGGCGGCCAGGCCAATGTCGTCGAGCTCTACATCTCCTACCTGCGGCGGAAGATCGACGCGGGACGTGAACCGATGATCCACACCCGGCGCGGCGCCGGCTACCTGATCAAGCCCGCCGCCTGATGAGTGGGCGACGACGGCCGCGGGCGCAGAAGCGAGCAGGGCGAGCAGGCAAGCCGCGCACGCTGCGGACGCGGCTCGTCGTCGCGTCGGTGGTGCTGATCGCCGTGGTCTGCTCGGTGATCGGCACCGTGACGACACTGGCGCTCCGGTCGCATCTGTACGACCAGCTGGACGGCAAGCTGCGTGAGACGGCCGGACGCGCGGTGGGCATCGGCAAGGGCAGGGACCAACCGCCTCCCGGCACCGGAGACGCCACGAAGATCCCGCCCGTCTCGAACACCGAGATCCCCGCGAGTGCCAAGGCGGCGAAGCTGGTCGGACAGGCGCCGACACAGCCCGACACCATCGCCGCGTACGTGCAGAACGGCAAAATCGTCAGTGCCGCCGTCGCCCAGCAGAAGAAGGACAGCAACGGCGTCTTCAAAGGCATGACCACGGGCAACCTCAACGCGGCGCAGAAGGCGGCCCTCGCCGCAGTGTCCAAGGACGAGAACGCCCACACCGTGGACATCCCCGGCCTCGGTGAGTACCGCGTCCAGTACGTCACGAACAGGGACAGCGGGGAGTCCTATTACGTCGCCCTCCCCACCGACGACGTCAACAGCACCATCAACACCCTGATCCTCGTGGAGATCAGCGTCACCGCCGCCGGCCTCGGCGCGGCCGTCATCGCCGGTTACGTCCTCGTCGGTCTCGCCACCCGCCCCCTGCGCAAGGTCGCCAACACCGCCACCCGGGTCTCCGAACTGCCTCTCCACACCGGTGAGGTCAACCTGAGCGAGCGGGTCCCCGAGTCGGAGTGCGACCCGCACACCGAGGTCGGCCAGGTCGGCTCCGCGCTGAACAGGATGCTGGACCACGTCCATGGCGCCCTGCACGCACGGCAGCAGAGCGAGATGCGGGTGCGTCAGTTCGTGGCCGACGCCAGTCACGAGCTCAGAACACCGCTCGCCTCCATCCGCGGGTACGCCGAGCTCACCCGACGCGGCAGAGAACAGGTCGGCCCCGACACCCGGCACGCTCTGGGCCGTATCGAGTCCGAGGCGGGCCGGATGACGCTGCTCGTGGAGGACCTCCTGCTGCTCGCGCGCCTGGACGCCGGGCGGCCGCTCCAGTTCGAGCAGACCGACCTCATCCCGCTCGTCGTGGACACCATCAGTGACGCCCGCGCGGCCGGCATGGACCACAACTGGCGCCTCGACCTGCCCGACGAACCCGCCCTGGTCTCCGGCGACGCGGCCCGCCTCCAGCAGGTGCTCATCAACCTGCTCGGCAACGCCCGCAAACACACCCCGGAGGGGACCACCGTCACCGCACGGGTGCAGCGGCGCGGTCCCTGGATGTGCGTGGACGTGGAGGACAACGGCCAGGGCATCCCGTCCGGGCTGCTCCCGCACGTCTTCGAACGGTTCGCGCGCGGTGACTCCTCGCGCTCCCGTGCCTCCGGCTCGACCGGGCTCGGCCTCGCCATCGTGCAGGCCGTCGCGACCGCGCACGGCGGCGCGGTGACCGTCGACAGCATGCCCGGGCGCACGGTGTTCACCGTGCACCTGCCCGCGGTCGGCCCCGTGGCCCCCCGTCCGGCGCCCGGAACGAACTGGCAATCGCACTCACAGGCACAGCACAGCGCCGCCATATGGGTGCAACAGGGGGCTTGACCAGAGTCGTTCCCATGCGAACCGACTCTTCTCCCGGCACCCTGCCGGCGCGGGAGCACCTCCCGGCCGGCGACGCCGGTACGCCTGTCCTGGACGTAGTGATCCCCGTCTACAACGAGGAGAAGGACCTCCAGCCGTGTGTGCTGAGACTGCACGAGCACCTCAAGCGCACGTTCCCGTACGCGTTCCGCATCACCATCGCGGACAACGCGTCGACGGACACCACTCCCCTGGTGTCGCGGGGGCTGGAGGCGGAGATACCGGAGGTCAGGGCCTTCCGGCTGGACCAGAAGGGCCGCGGCCGGGCGCTGCGGACCGTCTGGTCCGCCTCGGACGCCCCGGTCCTCGCCTACATGGACGTGGACCTGTCCACCGACCTCAACGCCCTGCTGCCGCTGGTGGCCCCGCTGATCTCGGGCCACTCCGACCTGGCGATCGGCTCCCGGCTCACCCGCAGCTCCCGGGTCGTGCGCGGCCCCAAGCGGGAGTTCATCAGCCGCGCCTACAACCTCATCCTGCGCGGCTCGCTCCAGGCCCGCTTCTCCGACGCGCAGTGCGGCTTCAAGGCCATCCGGCGTGACGTAGCGCAGGTCCTGCTGCCGCTCGTCGAGGACACCGGCTGGTTCTTCGACACCGAGATGCTGGTCATCGCCGAGCGCGCGGGACTCCGTATCCACGAAGTGCCCGTCGACTGGGTCGACGACCCCGACTCCACCGTCCACATCGTCAAGACGGCGACCGAGGACCTGAAGGGGGTGTGGCGGGTGGGCAAGGCCCTGGCGGGCGGATCGCTGCCGCTGGACCGGATCACCCGGCCGTTCGGCGACGACCCGCGCGACCGCGATATCCAGGACGTGCCGAAGGGGCTGGCCCGCCAGCTCGTCGGGTTCTGTGTCGTCGGCGGTCTGTCGACCCTCTTCTACCTGCTGCTCTACAGCGGCTTCCGCCAGTTCGGCGGCTCCCAGATCGCCAACGCGCTGGCCCTGCTGGTCTCCGCGGTCGCCAACACCGCCGCCAACCGGCGCCTGACCTTCGGGGTGCGCGGGCGGGGCGGCGCCGTCCGGCACCAGGCGCAGGGCCTGGTCGTCTTCGGTATCGGTCTCGCGCTGACCAGCGGCTCCCTCGCCGCGCTCAACGCGGCCAGCAGCGACCCCGCGCACTCCACCGAGCTGGCGGTGCTGATCGCCGCCAACCTCGCGGCGACCGTGCTGCGCTTCCTGCTCTTCCGGGCCTGGGTCTTCCCCGACCGCGGTGACGACCAGCCCCGGTCCACGGTGGTCACCACCCACGCCCCGTCCTCGCCGGCCTACGCCGCTCAGCAGGTCCCGCAGCAGCAGATCCCGCAGCAACTCCCGCAGCAGCCCTACGCGCCGCTGCCCCAGCGCCCGACGGTGAACCGGTACGCCACGACGCCGTACACCCCGCCGTCCCCGTACAGCCCGCCGTCCCCGTACGACACGACCGAGTTCCGCGCCGGTGAAGCCGCGGAGCAGCGCTCCTGGAAGGACGCCACCGTGCAGTTGCAGCCGGTGCGCCCGACCGACACCGACCCGAGGAACTCCTGATGACCACGCAGACCGACCACCCGACCCAGCAGGGTTCCGGGTGGGGTCCGGCGGCGACGGCCCCCGAGGCGCCGGTCGCTCCCCCGGCCCCCGAATCCGGTGAACCCCAGCAGCCCTTCGTGCGCAGACTGTGGCGCGGCCGCCCCGAGGACCCCCGCTGGGCGCGCCCGGCCTTCCTCGGCCTGCTGGCCGCGACCCTCCTGCTCTACCTGTACGACCTGAGCTCCTCCGGCTACGCCAACTCCTTCTACTCGGCGGCGGTCCAGGCCGGCAGCCAGTCCTGGAAGGCGTTCTTCTTCGGCTCGCTGGACGCGGGCAACGCCATCACCGTCGACAAGCCCCCGGCCTCGCTGTGGCCGATGGAGCTGTCGGTGCGGATCTTCGGCCTGAACTCCTGGGCGATCCTCGCCCCCGAGGTCCTCATGGGCGTCGGCACGGTCGCCGTCGTCTACGCCTCCGTGCGCCGCCGGTTCAGCCCCGCGGCCGGTCTGATCGCGGGCGCCGTGCTCGCGCTCACCCCCGTCGCGGCGCTGATGTTCCGGTTCAACAACCCCGACGCCATGCTGGCCCTCCTGATGGCCGTGGCCTGCTACTTGGTGGTCCGCGCCCTGGAGGACGGCCGGACGAAGTGGCTGCTGTGGGCCGGTGCCGCGATCGGCTTCGCGTTCCTCGCCAAGACCCTCCAGGCCTTCCTGATCCTGCCGCCGCTGGCGATCGTCTACGCCGTCTGCGCGCCGGTCTCCGTCAGGAAGCGGCTCGGTCAACTGGCCGTGGCCACCCTCGCGTTGGTCATCTCCGGCGGCTGGTGGGTCGCGATCGTCGAGCTGTGGCCGGCCTCTTCGCGCCCCTACATCGGCGGCTCCCAGAACAACTCCTTCCTTGAACTGACCTTCGGCTACAACGGCTTCGGCCGCCTCAGCGGCGACGAGACCGGCTCGGTCGGCGGCGGGGGTGGCGCAGGCGGTACCGGGCAGTGGGGCGCGACCGGCTGGGACCGGATGTTCAACTCCGAGATCGGTGGCCAGATCTCCTGGCTGCTGCCGGCCGCGCTGATCCTGCTGGTCGCCGGTCTGGTGGCTACCCGCAGGCTCAGCCGCACGTCGGTGACCCGCGGTTCGTTCCTGGTCTGGGGCGGCTCACTGCTGATGACCATGGTCGTCTTCAGCTACATGGCGGGCATCTTCCACCAGTACTACACAGTGGCCCTCGCCCCCTACCTGGCGGCCGTGATCGGCATGGGCGCGGGCATCCTGTGGGAGAAGCGCGCCGAACTGTGGGCGTCGATCACCCTCGCGGCCTCGGTCGTGGCGGCGGCGGCCTGGAGCTACGTCCTGCTCAACCGCACCTCCGACTACCTGCCCTGGCTGAAGTACCTGGTCCTGATCGGGGGCCTGGTCGCCGCGCTCGGCCTGATCTTCGCGGGCCGCGTCACCCGTCAACTCGCCCTCGCGGCGGCCTCCCTGGGCCTGGTGGCCTCCCTGGCGGGCCCGACGGCGTACACGATCAGCACCCTCCAGGAGGGCCACAGCGGTTCCATCGTGACGGCGGGCCCGGCGGGCGCGTCCATGATGGGCGGCGGCGGTCCGGGCGGTGGCGGCGGTGGCCGGGGCGGCTTCGGCGGCGCCATGCCCGGCCGGAACGGCCAGAACGGCCAGAACGGCCAGCAGGGTCAGCAGGGCCAGAACCAGCAGAACGGCAACGGCACCCCGCAGGGCGGCGGCACGGGCGGCTTCCCCGGCGGGGGCATGCCCGGCCAGAACCAGCAGAACGGCAACGGCGGCACCCAGGGTCAGCAGGGCGGCCCCGGCGGTCAGACGGCTGACGGCGGCGGCATGGCCGGGGGCGGCGGCGGTGGCGTCGGCGGTCTGCTGAACGGCGCGAGCGTCACCTCCGAGGCCAAGAAGCTGCTGGAGACCGACGCGTCGAAGTACACCTGGGCCGCGGCGGCCATCGGCGCCCAGAACGCGGCGAGTTACCAGCTCTCCACCGGCGACCCGGTGATGGCGATCGGCGGCTTCAACGGCACCGACCCGTCCCCGACACTGGCCCAGTTCAAGGAGTACGTGGCGGACGGGAGGATCCACTACTTCATCTCCAGCGGCTCAGGCGGCGGCATGGGCGGCAGCAGCAGTGGTACGTCCTCGCAGATCACCTCGTGGGTCGAGGCCAACTTCAAGAAGGTCACGGTCGGTTCGGCCACCTTCTACGACCTCACCCAGAAGACGAGCGGCTGACGGTTCTCCCACGAGAAGGGCGGTGACTCCGGTCGCCGCCCTTCTCGTCGTACGGCGGGAAAGTGTGTTGTACGCCGTATAAGAGTTGCTCTACGGTGTACAACATGACCGCTCCCGCCCCCGTCACCGTCTCCCAGGGCCATCCCCAGCGCTGGCTGATACTCGGCGTCATCTGTCTCGCGCAGCTCACCGTGCTGCTCGACAACACGATCCTGAACGTGGCGATCCCCTCGCTCACCCGCGAACTGGGCGCCGCCACCTCCGACATCCAGTGGATGATCAACGCGTACTCGCTGGTGCAGTCGGGGCTCCTGCTCACCGCGGGCAGCGCGGCCGACCGCTACGGCCGCAAGAAGATGCTGGCGGCGGGACTGGTGCTGTTCGGGGTCGGGTCGCTGGTCGCGGGTCTCGCCGACTCCACCGCCCAGCTGATCGCGGCACGGGCCGGGATGGGCGTGGGCGGCGCGCTGCTGATGACCACCACCCTCGCCGTGGCCATGCAGATCTTCGCGCCCGAGGAGCAGCCGAAGGCGATCGGCATCTGGGCGGCGGTGAACTCCCTGGGCTTCGCGACCGGGCCCCTCCTCGGCGGCTTCATGCTGAACCACTTCTGGTGGGGCGCGATCTTCCTGATCAACCTGCCGGTCGCCGCGCTCGCGCTGGTCGCGGTGGTCATCCTGGTCCCCGAGTCGAAGGCTGTGGCTTTCCGGGGGACCACCCCCGGACCTCCGGAGCGCGGCGACCGCCCCGATCTGCTCGGCGCCCTGCTGTCCACGATCGGCATGGCCTCCCTGGTCTTCGCGATCATCTCCGGCCCCGAGCACGGATGGACGTCCGGCCGGGTGCTGGCCCCGGCGGCCGTGGCGGTCGTGGTCCTCGCCGGGTTCGCGTTCTGGGAGAGCCGGATCCCCCATCCCATGCTCGACATGCACTTCTTCCGCGACCGCCGGTTCACGGGAGCGGTGGCGGGGGCGGTCCTGATCACCTTCGGCATGGGCGGATCGCTCTTCCTGCTCACCCAGCACATGCAGTTCGTCCTCGGCTACGGCCCCCTGGAGGCGGGGCTGCGGACGGCACCGCTCGCGCTGATGATCGTGGCCCTCAACTTCACCGGCGTGGCGGCGAAGTGGTCGGCGAGGCTCGGGACACCGCTCTCCATCGGCCTGGGCATGGCGGTGATGGCCGCGGGCCTCCTCTCCATCGCCACACTCACCGACCACGGGTATCCCGGCACGCTGCTGGGGCTGGTGCTGATCGGCGCGGGGGCGGCGGTCGCCAGTCCCGCGATGGCGCACGCGATCATGAGCGCGATCCCGCCGGAGAAGGCCGGGGTCGGCGCGGGGATCAACGGCACGGTGGCGGAGTTCGGGCAGGGGCTGGGGGTCGCGGTGCTGGGCGCGGTGCTCAACGCGCGGTTCGCCGCGGGGATTTCCGTGGCGGCGGTGTCCCTGCCGGGGGCCTTGGCGGAGGCGGGGTCGGCGTCGGAGAGGGGACGGATCACCGACGCGTTCGCCTCCGGCCTGGAGAGCAGTC
Source organism: Streptomyces sp. NPDC005402 (assembly GCF_040606575.1). NCBI lineage: Bacteria > Bacillati > Actinomycetota > Actinomycetes > Kitasatosporales > Streptomycetaceae > Streptomyces > Streptomyces sp. NPDC005402. Next base: position 12,485 of record NZ_JBEXFB010000014.1, on the reverse strand, counting down.
AGATGGTGGGGGCGGTGGCCGTGTTGCTGGGCGGGGTGATTGCGGGGGTGTTGTTGCGGCGGGCTGAGCGAGGGGAAAGTCGCCTGAGGGGGTGAGGGCTTCTCGCCCGACGGCGGGTGCGGGTTCATCGTGGCCGGTCGCGCAGTTCCCGCGCCCCTATGGGGCCTAGCATCTTTGGTCAGTGAACGGATGTTTCGGGAAGGTGCGCAATGGCTGACGCAGGTCAGAAGGCCCCAGGTCGGACCAGTGTCTGGCTGGAAGGCAAGGTGCGCCGGGCTGGGCGTGGGCAGCCCTCGGGGCTGGACCGGGACCGGATCACCGAGGTCACCGTCCGTCTCCTGGACGCCGAGGGGCTGGCCAAGTTCTCGATGCGGCGGCTGGCCGCTGAGCTGAACGTGACCGCGATGTCCGTCTACTGGTACGTCGACACCAAGGACGACCTCCTCGAACTCGCCCTGGACGCGGTCTTCGGCGAGCCGGAACTGCCGGACCCCGACGCCGACGAGGACTGGCGGGACCAACTGCGCACGGTGGCCGGGGAGTACCGGAGACTCCTGGTCCGGCACCCCTGGGTCTCACCGCTGGCCGGCACCTTCCTCAACATCGGCCCCAACTCCCTGGCCCTGTCCCGGACCGTGCACCGGGTCGTCCGCAAGACCGGCCTGCCCGCACACGGCATCACCGGCGCGATCTCCGCCGTCTTCCAGTTCGTCTACGGCTTCGGCACCATCGAGGGCCACTTCATCACCCGCTCCGCTCAGGCCGGTATGACCCAGGAGGCCTACTTCCGCCACGCCATGACCACCGCCGGCCGGGCCCCCGGTGCCGCCGAGATGCTCAAGGAGAACGAGGAGATCATGACGGCGAGGGGCGGCGACACGGTGGAGGAGATGCGGGACAGGGACTTCGCGTTCGCCCTGGAGCTCCTGGTCAAGGGAATCGAGGCGATGGTCGAACCCACGTAGGGACGCCACCCCAGGGGCGCGGGCAACTGCGCGACCAGCCACAACGAACGGGCAGCCGCCGACGAACGGGCAGCCGCCGACGAACCGACAGCCGCCGACGAACCGGCAGCCGGCGACGAACGGGCAGCCCCCACCCTCTAGGCGTCCGGCGGCGAAGCCAACCTCGCCGGGAAACCACCGGTCGCCACCGGCCCCCACCGCACCGGAGTGACCCGGATGATCGACTTCCCCTGCCGCTCCATCGCCGAACGGTACTCGTCCCAGTCAGGATGCTCCCCGGAGATGTTCCGGAAGTACTCCACGAGCGGCTCCACGGACTCCGGCGAGTCGATGACCTCCGCGGTCCCGTCCACCTGGACCCACGGCCCGTCCCACTCGTCGCTCAGCACGATCACGCTGACCCGCGCATCCCGCTTCGCGTTCCGCGTCTTCGCCCGCTCGGGGTACGTCGACACGACGATCCGCCCCGAGTCGTCCACCCCGCAGGTCAACGGCGAGGCCTGCGGGGACCCGTCCGCCCGCCGCGTCAGCAGGATCGCCCGGTGCCGGGGCCGTACGAAGTCCAGCAGCTCCGCCAGGGAGACGGACTTGTTCGTCGCAATGTTCGGTGCCATGGAATCAGCCTAGTTGGAGCGCCACGGCGTGCCAGTGAACCGTGTCCCGGCCGAGCCGGTCCGCACCCTCGGCCACGGTCCGCAGCAACCTCAGCCCCGCCTCCACCCCATGCCGGACGACCTCTTCCGGAGGGATGTCGAACATGAGCCGGTCCGCGGGCGGCTTCCCGCGCCGCAGGGTGATCAGCAGGAGCCCGCCGGGCGCGAGCAGCTCGGCCAGGCGCCCCATCGCGACGGACCGCTCCTCCGGCCGCAGATGCATCCACACCGCGGACAGCAGCACGACGTCGTACGGCCCCCGCACGCCCGGTATCTCCGGCAACGCGCCCGCCCGCCAGGTCACTCCACTGCCGGGATGCAGCCGCTCGGCCACTCGGCGCAACTCCGCCACCGGCTCCACCGCGTCGACGGTGTACCCGCGCGCGGCCAGCGCCGCCGCGTCCCGCCCGGTCCCGGCGCCGACGTCCAGCACCCGCGCGGGCGCCTCCGGCAGCAGATCCAGCAGCGCCCCGTGCACGGCCTCGAACGAGACGCTCTCGTACATCCTCCCCAGCCGCTCCGCCGACTCGGCGTAGTAGCCCTGCACCCCCGTGGTCCGCTCCATACCCCGAACCGTACGACCCGCCACTGACAACGCCCTCAGGCCTGCGGCAGCGAATCCCCCTGCACCGCCTGGACGTCGAGCTCGACCTTCAGCGTCGTACCGATCGCGGCGATCCCCGCCTGCACGACCTGGTTGTAGTTCATGGCGAAGTCCTCCCGCCGCAGCTGGGTCGTCGCCCGGAAGGCCGCGCGGGTCCCACCCCAGGGATCGGCGCCCGTGCCCAGATAGGCGAGGTCCAGGTCCACCGGCCGTACGACACCCCGCATCGTCAGCTCCCCACGGACCGTCCAGCGATCCGTGCCGGCCACCGTCAGCCCCGTCGACCGGTAGGTGATCTCGGGGTACCGCTCCACGTCCAGGAAGTCCGCCGACCTCAGGTGCTCGTCCCGCATCGCGTTCCCCGTGTCGATGGAGGCGGCCCGGATCACCGCCTCCACCCGGGACTTGGTCACGTCGTCCGGGGCGACCTCGATGGCCGCCGTGAAGTCGGTGAAACGGCCGTGCACGCTGGAGATGCCCAGGTGCTGGGCGACCGCGCCCACACTCGAGTGCGCCGGGTCGACGGTCCAGGGCCCCGGCGGCGGGAGTTCCGCCCCGCCGATGCGGGCCAGCGTGACCGTGCCGACCTCGGCCCGGCCGCTGGCGGTGACGATCGCGCTGGAGGCGGCGGGCGCGTAGCCGACGGCCGTGACGATGACGGTGTACGGTCCCGGCTCCAGCGGATCGGCGTCCCGTACGGCGCCCTCCGCGTCCGCCTCCGCGCGCAGCACCTGCGTGCCGGTCATGTCGGTCACCGTGACGACCGCGTGCGACACGGCCCAGCCGTCCCGGGTCCGGATCCTCGCGCTCAGTCCCATTTCACGTAACTCCTCGAAGAAGACCGGCCCGTGGCGGGGCGCGCACCTCCGCTCGGAGCGCGCTCCCTGCCACGGGCCGGAGCGGGTGAACTACTCGCCGGGGTGGGCGAGTTCGATGTCGTGGCCGTCGACGCCGGGGCCGTTCACCGTCAGGGCCGTCGCCTGCGGCGGGTAGCCCGTCGCGATGACCGTGTACTCGCCGCCGTCCAGGTCGGTGAAGGCGTACGCCCCATCCGTCCCGGTGGTGGCGGTGCCGACCACGTTGCCGGCCGCGTCCACGAGGGTGACCCGCGCGTCGGCCAGCGGACCGTGCGGCGCCCGGACGACACCCTGGAGGCGGGCGCCCGAGTCGAGGTCGACCTCGATCCGGGTGACGCCGGTGCCGCCGACCTCGACGGGCAGGGCGCGCGGCCGGAACCCGGCGGCGTTGACCGCGACGGTCACCGCACCCGGCACCAGCTCGCCGAAGGCGAACTCGCCCTGCTCACCGGTGGTTCCGGTGGCCAGCAGATCGCCCCGCACATCGGTGACGATCACCATGGCGTCCTTGACGGGCTCCCCGTTCTGCGCGGCCCGCACGAGCCCGTTCAGCCCGCTGGTGCCGCTGAGGAGGACGTCGTAGGCGACCGGCTCGCCGTTCACCAGCACCGTGGAGGCCTGCGGCTGGAAGCCGTCCGCGGAGGCGATCAGGACGTACGACCCGACGCTCGGCGCCTCGACGGCGTAGGAACCGTCGGCCTGGGTGACCGACCGGCCCAGCTGCCGTCCCGCGAGCGAGATCAGGGTGACCGCGGCCTGCGGGACCGGCTCGCTCTCGTTGCCGCGGACGAAGCCGCGGACCGGGATGCCGCCGGAGCCCTCCCCGGACGCCTCCGGACGGGCGAGCGTGGCCACGGCGGACAACCGCTGCGTGCCGTCGGGGGAGGTCTCGGTGTCGGAGGTGGTCGTGGCCCAGCTCGGGGTGTGCCCGGCAGCCGGAGCCTCAGACGTTTCCGCGGGTGCCTCGGCCGTTTCCGCGGGCGCCTCGGCCGGCGACTCGTCCGCCGCGGCCTGTGCCAGCGCGCCCTTGGTCCGCAGCGGGACCTCCTTGATGAACAGGGTGATCAGGAACGCGACGGCCGCGAGGACACCGGCGATCAGGAACACGTCGGCGATGCCGTGGCCGTAGGCGCTCTCCATGAGGGTGCGCACCGGGACCGGCAGCTTGTTCATGTCCGGGATGCTGTCGGTGGAGGAGCCGGAACCGGACAGCGCGGCCTGGTACTTGGGGTCGAGGGCGGCGACGCCGTCCGAGACGTAGTGCGTGATCCGGTGAGCCATGACCGCGCCGAGCGCGGAGACGCCGACCGCACCACCGAGGGAACGGAAGAAGGTCACCGTGGAGCTGGCGGCGCCGAGGTCACTCGGTTCGACCTGGTTCTGCGTGCACAGCACCAGGTTCTGCATCATCATGCCGATGCCCAGACCCAGCAGGGCCATGAAGATCGACATCTTCCAGTACGCCGTGTCGTACCGGATGGTCCCGAGCAGGCCGAGGCCCGCCGTCACCAGCACGCCACCGCTGACCAGCCACGCCTTCCAGCGTCCGGTGCGGGTGATGAACTGCCCCGAGACGGTCGAGGAGATGAACAGTCCGCCGATCATCGGGATGGTCATCACACCCGACATCGTCGGGGACTTGTCGCGGGCCAGCTGGAAGTACTGGCTGAAGAAGACCGTGCCGGTGAACATCGCGACACCGACGAACAGCGAGGCCAGCGACGCGAGCGTGATGGTGCGGTTCCTGAAGAGGCGCAGCGGGATGATCGGCTCGGTCGCCTTGGACTCGATCAGCACGAACAGCAGACCGAGCACGATCGAACCGCCGACCATCGTGTACGTCTGCCACGACACCCAGTCGTACTTGTCACCGGCGAAGGTGACCCAGACGAGCAGCAGCGAGACGGCGGCGGCGACGAAGGTGGCGCCGGCCCAGTCGACCTTGACGTCCCGCTTCACGGTGGGCAGGTGCAGGGTCTTCTGCAGCACGATCAGCGCGATGACGGCGAAGGGGACGCCGACGTAGAAGCACCAGCGCCAGCCGAGCCACGAGGTGTCGGTGATGACACCGCCGAGCAGCGGGCCGCCGACGGTGGCCACGGCGAAGGTCGCGCCGAGGTAGCCGGAGTAACGGCCGCGCTCACGCGGGGAGATCATCGCCGCCATGACGATCTGCGCGAGGGCGGACAGACCGCCGACGCCGACGCCCTGGACGACACGGCAGGCGATGAGCATGCCGGAGTTGTGCGACAGACCTGCCGCCGCGGAGCCCAGGACGTAGATGACCAGGGCTATCTGGACGAGCGCCTTCTTGCTGTACAGGTCCGCGAGCTTGCCCCACAGGGGAGTGGTCGCCGTCATCGCCAGCAGCGAGGCGGTGACGACCCAGGTGTAGGCGGACTGGCCGCCGCCGAGGTCGCTGATGATGTGCGGGAGCGCGTTGGTGACGATCGTGGACGACAGGATCGCCACGAACATGCCGAGCAGCAGGCCGGAGATGGCCTCCATGATCTGCCGGTGCGTCATCGGGGCGTACTCGGCGGAGCCTCCCCCGTGCTTGGCGTGAGCCCGCACACCGGTCGGTGTGGTCGTAGCCATGTGCTTCCTTCTCTTACTGGGTGATCGCGGGTGTACGGGTGGTCTGTTCGAGTACGAGGGGTGCGGGCGGCCGGGGCTCGGGGCCGTGGGCGCGGGTGTCGTCGAAGCTCGCCCGCAGGCGGGCCATCAGCGCGGTCAGCTGGGCCACTTCGGCGTCGCTCCAGTCGCTCATCCGCTCGGCGAGCATCTGGCAGGTCCGCCGGGACAGCTGGTCGAGGAGCGACCGGCCGGCCGGGGTCAGACGCAGGATGCGGGAGCGCTTGTCCGCCGGGTCGGGGGAGCGCTCGATCCAGCCGCGCTCGGCGACGTGCGCGACGTGGCGGCTGGTGACCGACATGTCCACGGCGAGCAGCTCGGAGAGCTTGCTCATGCGCATGTCCCCGTAGCGCCCGAGCAGGGTCAGCACGGCGGCGGAACCGGAGGGGCACTCGGACGGCATCATCCGCCCTATCTCCCTCTTCACGGCTCCGAAGGCGCTGAACTGGCGGATCAGCTCCTCGTATCGCGTCTGCTCGGCCATCACACCTCCCGTATTCGTTGCTTAGGGCAACCATAGGCGTGCTTGGTTGCTACAGGCAAATAAAAACGGGTGGGTGCGTCATAAAAACTTGGCAAAGGCAAGTATTGCGAACGTAAACCTGCATGTGGGCGCCTGTGCTACCCCTGTGAGCCCCGCACTTGGGCCCGGCAGCCGGATTCGCTAGGGTCTCTGGGCATGGCTGAGAACCAGGTCCCCCAGGGTAACCACGACCCCGCCGGCAGCACCCAGATGTTCCGCGCGTTCGTCGACGAGGGCCCGCAGGGCCGACAGCAGACCGCGCCCGCCGCCACCTCCGGCGGCCCGCGCATCGGCCTCATCATCGGCGTGGTGGTCGCCGTGGCGATCGTCGCGGCGGTGGCTTGGCTGGCGCTGAAGTAACGCCCGCGGGTGCGGTGAGCGCAGATGCGTCGGGGCCGGGGCCGGGACGGCCCGGCCCCTGGCCGCCGTACAGGTCTGCCGTTCCGGTAGCCCTGCGCGCCGCCCAGCCCCAACGGACCGACGGCGTCGCAGGATGGCGCAGACCGCCCGCAACCCCCTAGGGGCGCGGGGAACTGCGCGACCGCCCCAACGGACCCGCCGCCAGACGACGTCCCAGGGTGGCGACCGCCCGTCATGGCGCAGGCCGCCTGCAACCCCCTAGGGGCGCGGGGAACTGCGCGCCCAGCCCCAACGGGCCGGTGCGCGCCCTCTGTGACCTAACCCGGCACGACCGTAGGCGCCCGGTTCAGGCACAGCGCAAGCTGCCCGCGGGGAACTGCGCGCCCAGCCCCAACGGACCGGTGCGCGCCCTGTGACCTGACCCGGCACGACCGTTAGGCGCCCGGTTCAAGCACAGCGCAGCGCCCCGCAGGGGTCAGTCCGAGATGAGCCCTTCCCGCAGCTGTGCCAGCGTGCGGGTCAGCAGGCGTGAGACGTGCATCTGGGAGATGCCGACCTCCTCGCCGATCTGTGACTGGGTCATGTTGGCGAAGAAGCGCAGCATGATGATCTGGCGCTCACGGGGCGGGAGTTTGGCCAGCAGCGGCTTCAGGGACTCCCGGTACTCGACGCCCTCCAGAGCCGTGTCCTCGTAGCCGAGGCGGTCCGCGAGGGAGCCCTCGCCGCCGTCGTCCTCGGGGGCCGGGGAGTCGAGCGAGGAGGCCGTGTACGCGTTGCCGACCGCGAGGCCGTCGACGACGTCCTCCTCGGACACGCCCAGCACGGAGGCGAGTTCGGCGACCGTCGGAGAGCGGTCCAGCTTCTGGGAGAGGTCGTCGCTGGCCTTGGTGAGGGCCAGCCGCAACTCCTGCAGGCGGCGCGGGACGCGCACCGACCACGACGTGTCGCGGAAGAACCGCTTGATCTCACCGACGACGGTCGGCATGGCGAACGTCGGGAACTCCACGCCGCGTTCGCAGTCGAAGCGGTCGATCGCCTTGATCAGGCCGATGGTGCCGACCTGGACGATGTCCTCCATCGGCTCGTTGCGCGAGCGGAAACGGGCCGCCGCGTAGCGCACCAGCGGGAGGTTGAGCTCGATGAGGGTGTCCCGGACGTACGCGCGCTCGGGGCTGTTCTCGTCGAGTGCGGCGAGCCGCAGGAAGAGGGAGCGGGACAGGGTGCGGGTGTCGATGGCTCCGGACACCGTCGGGGGAGCCGGGAGCGCCGGGGCCGGCGCGGCCTCGACGGCCGTGACGTCGTCGAGTGTGGGCTCAGCCTCGCTCTTGGTGAGCATAAGCACCTTCGAGCTGCCCTGATCTGCGGACATGCCACCCCCTTTGGGTCGCGGGACGGTCGCGGCGAACGCCCCGTGGTGGAACGTCAGCCTTCACCTGAATACCGGAGCCGAAGCCTCGGCAAACGCGCTTCCGGCAGAATGTCACATGTCGGCAACACGCTGTAGTGACATGTCGACATGTGAGACCCGAATACGCCCTGGATAAAGGGGGTCTGACGGTCTTTCGGCCCAGAAGTGCCGGGAACGGCGCCGGTGAGCGATTCGCTCGCGCCGGTTACCTCTCGATACTGCTTGCGAACTGCGGTGTTCCGGAACGTGCGACCGTGCGCCCCTTATGCATCCGCTATCCGCCGAAGGCTATGCGTCGATCCGATTGGCGGATCGCAGCCGCTGGAAGCTACGCGCGAGTAGCCTCGAAACGTGCATCTGTGAGACGCCGAGTTCCGCGCTGATTTGCGACTGGGTGAGATTGCTGTAGTAGCGCAGAAGAAGGATTCTTTGCTCCCGCTCGGGGAGTTGGACCAGTAGATGGCGGACCAGGTCGCGGTGTTCCACGCCGTCCAGCGCCGGGTCCTCGTAGCCGAGCCGGTCGAGCAGGCCGGGCAGTCCGTCACCCTCCTGGGCCGCCTCGAGCGAGGTGGCGTGGTACGACCGCCCGGCCTCGATGCAGGACAGCACCTCGTCCTCGGTGATGCGCAGCCGCTCGGCGATCTCGGCGGTCGTCGGGGTGCGTCCGAAGGCGGTCGTCAGGTCCTCCGTCGCACCGTTGACCTGCACCCACAGCTCGTGCAGCCGGCGCGGTACGTGGACGGTGCGGACGTTGTCGCGGAAGTACCGCTTGATCTCGCCGACGACGGTCGGCATCGCGAAGGTCGGGAACTGCACGCCCCGGTCGGGGTCGAAGCGGTCGATGGCGTTGATGAGCCCGATGGTGCCGACCTGGATCACGTCCTCCATCGGCTCGCTGCGGGAGCGGAAGCGGGCGGCCGCGTAGCGCACGAGCGGGAGGTTGGCCTCGATGAGCGCCGTCCGCACCCGGTTGTGCTCCGGCGTGCCCGGCTGGAGCTCCTTCAACTGGCCGAAGAGCACCTGGGTGAGCGCCCGGGTGTCGGCGCCGCGACTGCGTGGGGCGGCCTCTTGGGGGACCTCCTGGGGAGGCGCGGTACTGGCCGCCACGGTCAACGCCACCTCTTCGTTGGTCAACTCTCCGTCAAAAGCGGTCATAGCATCACAAGACATGTGCACTGTGTGCAAGCACCGTATAACGTTGGGTTAGGCCGTGTTGAGGGGCAATGTGGGGTGAAAGACGCAGAAAAGCCTCCCGGCGTTCCCGGCAGGAGGCTTCGGAGCGCTCGGGCTCAGTACGCGTAGTCCGCGATCACCCAGGTGGCGAACTCCTTCCACAGCGCCACGCCCGCCTGGTGCTCCGGGTGCTCGACGTACGTCCGCAACGCGGCCGCGTCCTCGAATCCGGAGTTGATGGCGAAGTCGTAGGCGATGGGGCGGTCGCTGAGGTTCCAGCCCAGCTCCCAGAAGCGGATCTCGGGGATCTTCCCGTCCAGCGCGCGGAAGGCCTCGACGCCCGCGAGGACGCGCGGGTCGTCGCGCTGGACACCCTCGTCGAGCTTGAAGAGGACGAGATGGCGGATCATGGGCGCTCCCTCGGGTCTGTCAGTGGGCCCCGTCGGCCAGCCAGGTGAAGAAGTCGCCCACGGCCTTGGCGGCGTCCGATATGCCCTGGAACCCTATCTCCACGTAGCCGGCGGCCGTTTTCGGGTCCGTGATGATCACGTACAGCACGAAGACCACGAGCAAATAGACGGCGATCTTCTTTCCGTTCACCGCCACCGCGGCCTCCCCCGCTTCTGGTGCCTCTGTTCCTTCTGGGGCGCGAGTGTAACCGGGTGATCCAGTACGCACGAAGGGCCCCGTCTCTCGACGAGGCCCTTCTCAAGCGGTAGCGGAGGGATTTGAACCCTCGGTGACTTGCGCCACACTCGCTTTCGAGGCGAGCTCCTTCGGCCGCTCGGACACGCTACCGAGGGAGACCTTACAGCAAGGTGGGGCGTGCCTTGAAATCGGTATTCAGCGGTCCCGGAAGAACTCCGTGAGGAGTCCGGCGCACTCCTCCGCGAGGACGCCGCCGACCACTTCGGGGCGGTGGTTGAGGCGCCGGTCGCGGACGACGTCCCAGAGCGAACCGGCCGCGCCGGCCTTCTCGTCCCGGGCGCCGTAGACGACCCGGTCCACCCGGGACTGGACGATCGCGCCCGCGCACATCGTGCAGGGCTCCAGTGTGACGACGAGCGTGCAGCCGGTCAGCCGCCACTCGCCGAGCTCCGCCGCCGCCCGCCTGATCGCGAGGACCTCCGCGTGCGCGGTCGGGTCGCCGCCCGCCTCGCGTTCGTTGTGGCCGGCCGCGAGCACGGTCGTACCGTCCGGGGACAGTACGACGGCGCCCACCGGCACGTCGGCGCCCGCCCTGCCGGCCTCTTCCAGGGCGAGCCGCATCGCGGCCCGCCAGCGGTCGCGTACCGGGTCGGGGGTGCCCTCGTTCTCGGTCCCTGCGGTCAGCGGACGGTCTCCAGTACCTCCGAGGCGCCCAGGGCGTCGGCGATCTCGGTGAGGGCGTCCTCCGACAGGGCCTTCAGCTCCTTCTCGCTGACGCCCAGGTCGTCGAGGACCTGCGGGTCGCCGACCGGGCCGTGCGGCACGGCCTCTCCGGAGCCGCCCGCCTCGGCGGTGCCGTCGTCGTCCGCCTCCTCGTCCTCACCGTCCTCGGTGCCGTCGAGGTCGAGGGCGTCGAGGTCGGGGTCGTCGTCAGGCTCCCTTCCGAGCAGTTCGGCGGTGAGCAGGATCTCGCCGTACGAGCTGCGGGCGGCGGCGGCGGCGTCCGAGACGTAGATACGAGGGTCTTCCTCGCCGTCGATGCGGACGACGCCGAACCAGGCGTCCTCCTGCTCGATCAGCACGAGCACCGTGTCGTCCTCGGCCGCGGCTTCCCGGGCGAGGTCGGCCAGATCCGACAGCGTCTCCACATTGTCGAGGAGCTCTGTGTCGCTCGCTTCCCACCCGTCTTCGGTGCGCGCGAGCAGTGCGGCGAAGTACACCGTGACTCTCCCACTGGTCATAGGCGTGCCGGTTGGGGGTCCCCCCGGCGGAGGTTCGGGCGGGGAAGCTCGGCTCCGAGCCCCACCCACTCGGAATCGTGGCAGAAACAAGGCGTTCAGGGGACGTCTTCGGCACCCTGTGTCCGGTGGTTTTGATCGCACGTGCGTCGGCACGTCGGTGAAGACTCACCGGCGCACTCGTCGCCGCCACGAGCGGGATCGTACGCGGCTTTCCCAAGGACCCACGCACGGCCACCTGTTCGGCGCACCTCCAGTGCGCCGCCAGGCGTCCGGGCCACGTGATCTTCCTTACCAGCGGAACGTCCGCATGCGCATCGCGTGCCGCAGACGGGCCACCTTCGCGCGGCGTGGCTGCACCCGGTCGCGCAGTTCCCGGGCTTCGGCGAGATCGCGCAGGAACTGCGCGCGCCGGCGCCGGCGCTCGGCGTCGGTCTCCTGTGACGACGGTTCGTGCTCAGGCAGGTCAGGCATCGGTTCACCACCCCAGTCCGTCCCTCCCACTTTCCCCCGGTCGGGCGGTTTGACGCCAGCGCGAGGGGTTCGATGGACCCGGCTACTGTGTGGACATGCGTCTCCACGTCGTCGACCACCCTCTGGTCGCCCACAAACTCACCACGCTGCGCGACCAGCGCACCGACTCCGCGACCTTCCGTCGTCTCGCCGACGAGCTGGTCACCCTGCTCGCCTACGAAGCCACGCGCGACGTGCGCACCGAGGCGGTCGACATCCGTACCCCGGTCGCCCCCACGACCGGTGTGAAGCTGTCGTATCCCCGCCCGCTGGTGGTGCCGATCCTCCGTGCCGGGCTCGGCATGCTGGACGGCATGGTCCGGCTGCTGCCGTCCGCCGAGGTGGGGTTCCTCGGCATGATCCGCGACGAGGAGACGCTGCAGGCCACCACGTACGCCGCGCGCATGCCGGAGGACCTCTCCGGGCGGCAGGTGTACGTCCTCGACCCGATGCTCGCGACCGGCGGCACCCTGGTGGCGGCGATCCGTGAGCTGATCAGGCGCGGCGCGGACGACGTGACGGCGGTGGTCCTGCTGGCCGCGCCGGAGGGCGTGGAGATCATGGAGCGCGAGCTGGCGGGCACACCGGTCACGGTGGTCACGGCGGCGGTCGACGACCACCTCAACGAACACGGGTACATCGTGCCGGGTCTGGGTGACGCGGGGGACCGCCTGTACGGCGCGGCCGAGTAGTCACGTATTGCCTGCGGGGTGGGTGGGGGCGGGCGTATTTGCGCAGTTCCCCGCGCCCCTGGTGCCTGCGGCGGCCTGGTTCGGCTTCGGTGGGGGCTTGTGCAGCGCGTTGGGTTCGGTGGGTGGGTCGGGGCCGGGGTGGGGGGTGTCCGTCCTCGGTCCGGCGGCTCGGCTGCTTCAGAGGGGCTCGGTGACGGACGCCGGCCGCTGCGGGCGG